>JAUNNI010000088.1 GCA_030531555.1 Eubacteriales bacterium
AAGTAGCAAAAGTGATCGGAAGCATTGATGAAAAAGTATACTCTCCAAATATGGAAAATGCAGCAGTTTACGATAAACTCTACGCAGAATACGTTACATTACAGGAATACTTCGGCAAAGGTGCCAACGATGTAATGAAACGATTAAATGCAATCCGTGACGAACAGAATAAATAATATTTTTATGGACGGCCTTTGAGGGGCCCTGAAAATCTGAGAAATATATCCGAATTGGTGAAGGATCTGAAAAGGATCCTTCACCTTTTTTTTGCCCATGTAAATAGTCGATTCTTGTGGCCGACGTTGCTCCGTCTACGTTGTTCCACCCCTTTTTTCTTTGTGCAAGAATACTAAAAAAGAACCAATTTTGGATTATATAGAATTAAAAAATAAATAAAAAGAACCAATTTTGGTATAAAATATGACGAAAACTATGAATAGTTATTTAAAATATATAAATATTTCGGTTTACAAATAAAAGAAATTGAATAAAATCAACAAAATAATTGAAATAATATGTAATATTTGGTACAGTAATAACTAGAAAATGGTGCATAAGCATTAAGAGAAATGAGGGGTATAAATCATGGGAGAAGCCATCGTACAATTGATTGACGTAGATAAAAGTTACGGAAGCAATCTGGTTGTAAAGAAGATGAATATGGAAATCAAGGAAGGGGAATTCCTCACTTTACTTGGTCCTTCCGGCTGTGGTAAAACGACCACATTGCGTATGATTGCCGGATTTGAGGATGCAACATCGGGAATTATCATGGTACAGGGAGAACGTGTGGAAGATAAAGAGCCATTTGAACGTGATGTTAATACGGTTTTCCAAAGCTATGCTTTGTTTCCTCATATGAATGTATTTGATAATGTTGCTTATGGATTAATGATTAAAAAAGTACCAAAAGCAGAAATCAAAACAAGAGTAATGGAGATGCTTGAGATGGTACAGCTTAGCGGATATGAGAAGAGAAAGCCAGATGAACTTTCCGGTGGACAGAACCAGCGTGTGGCAATCGCTCGTGCGCTTGTGAATAATCCTAAGGTGCTTCTTTTGGATGAACCATTGGGAGCTTTGGATTTAAAACTTCGTAAATCCATGCAGATTGAGCTGAAAAGATTACAGAAAAAGTTAGGTATTACCTTCGTATATGTTACCCATGACCAGGAAGAAGCTTTGACCATGAGTGATCGTATTGCCGTTATGAATGGTGGAATCATCGATCAGCTGGCAGCTCCAATGGAGATTTACAACCGTCCGGCCACTCGTTTTGTTGCAGGATTTATCGGGGAATCCAACATATTTGACGGGATTGTAAAAGCAATTGATGGAAATACAATTACTGTGGAAGCCCCACAGGGAATCATGCAGGTAACGGGTGAAGGATTTGAAGTTGGGGAAGAAATCCATGTATCTGTTCGTCCGGAAGCGGTGAATTATGGAAAAGAGCCTGTGGCTGGTTTTGACCTGCAGGCAAAGGTTTTGGATTTCATTTATTTGGGCAGCACTGTAAAAACAACGGTATCCATGAATGAGGGATTTGAAGCGAAATTCACTCGTTTTGAGCAGGGATTGGATCTGAAAGAAGAAGATCAGCTTTATCTTTCCTGGAATCCGGATAAAGCCGTTGCCATTAAAAAATCATAGGACTGGGAGGATGCAAACATGAATAAAAAAAGAAAAAATGTCCTTCCGGCTTTAGCACAGGCTGGCCCGGTTTCGGTTTGGATGATTCTTTTTGTAACGATTCCAATGATTTACATTGTGTATATCAGTTTTATGTCCCGTGGTGTTTTTGGTGATGTTGTTTATCAGTTCTCCATGGAAAGCTACAAAACCTTGTTGGATGCCACATATTTTAAGGTTATTACCAAATCTTTGAAAGTTGCGGTATTTACTACGGTTCTTTGTCTTCTGGTAGGATATCCATTTGCGTATTTTATCGCCAGAAAGCCAAGAGATGTTGCTTCAAAACTGATCACATTGATCATGATTCCGTTTTGGACCAACTCTTTGATGCGATTAAACAGCTGGCTTTTGGTATTTCAGACCAGTGGTCCGGTTAACAATTTCTTGCAGGCTACCGGAATTGTTGATCATCCGGTTACCTTTATTTATACCGATGGACTGGTTGTGCTTGGTATGATTACCAACATGCTTCCATTTGCCGTTTTGCCTCTTTATAGCTCCATTGAAAAACTGGATGGATCTTTGCTGGAGGCTTCCGCAGACCTTGGAGCAAATCCGGTGAAAACATTTTGGCATGTGACATTACCTGTTACCTTCCCTGGCATCTTTTCTTCCATTATTCTGGTATTCATTCCAACCCTTGGAATCTATACGGTATCCGATATGCTGGGTGGAGGAAAGGTTCTCTACATTGGTAATATCATTAAAAATCAGTTTGGAGCAATCCGAAACTGGCCGCTTGGGGCAGCACTCTCTGTATTGCTCATTGCCATTACTGGTATTCTGATTTTTATCTATACAAGATTTGCAAATATTGAAGATATGGAGGTGGTTTAATATGTCATCTCTTTCAAGAATTCAGAAAAAGAAACGCCGTTTTAATATCATTAGTAATGTGTATTCTGTATTGATTTACACCATTTTATACATTCCAATTCTGGTAATGATGATATTCTCTTTTAACGATCAGAAATACAACTATTATTGGAATGGTTTTACAACTAAATGGTATATCAAGCTGTTGAGTGACCATGCACTTCTTGATGCCTTGTGGTATTCCATTATCATCGCAGTATTAAGTACCGTCATTTCAGTATTCATTGCGACTATTGGTGCCCTTGGCTTAAAACGTTACGAATTTCGTATGAAACGAATGGTAAACAACATGCTGTATATTCCAATCATCGTTCCGGAAATCGTTCTTGCCATCGCTTTATTGATTATTTTTGCTTTGGTAGGCTTCAACCTTGGCATGGGTTCCATTCTTATCGGACATTGTACCTTTTGTATCCCGTATGCCGTTGTTACGATTAAAGGTCGAATCAGTGGAGATGGTGATTCTTTGGAAGAAGCATCCATGGACCTTGGAGCAAACCGAATTCAGACCTTTATGAAGGTTACTTTACCATCCATCATGCCAGGTGTTATGAGTGCGGCTTTCCTTGCATTTACTCTTTCTATTGATGATGTTGTCATGAGTAATATGCTTGCCGGAGCAAAACAGTCCACACTGCCGGTATTGATTCTTTCCATGAATAAGAGCGGGGTCACCCCAGATGTAAATGCTCTTACTACCATCATGATTCTTGTCATCGTTTTTGCGATGATTTTGAATAACGTTATACAAAGTGCGTTGAAGAAACGCCGAATAAAGGAGGAAAACCAATGATAAACTTTAAACGTCTCGCTGCCTTCCTCATGGCTGCTGTAATGGTTCTTGGCCTTGTAGCATGTGGTGGAAGTTCCAAGCCAGAAACAGACTCCACAGAAGGTGGATCTGCAGAAGCAAGTACAGAATTAAACATTTTCATGTGGCAGCAGTACATCTCTGATGACCTGATTGCAAACTTTGAAAAAGAAAACAACTGTACTGTAAACCTTTCTTACATGAGTGATAATGCTGACTCTATCACCAAGCTTACTGCTGGTGGTGCTCAGGAATATGATCTTATCATGACATGTGACGCTTATATGAAATCTCTTGTAGATGGCGGTTATGTTGAAAAATTAGATCTTTCTAAAATCCCAGCATCTTCCAACATGAACACAGCTTACTGGCCAGAAGAAACACGTGAATACTGCATGCCTTACCTCATGAATTACATCTACGTAATCTATGATTCTGCTACTTGTCCAGTAGAAATTACATGTTACAACGACCTGATCAAACCTGAATTAAAAGGCCAGATCACAACAATCGATGGTGCAAGAAACTTATTCCCAATCGCTTTAATCGCTCTTGGTTATGATCCTAACTCCACGGATGAAAAAGAAATTGCAGAAGCTTATGAATGGCTTGTAAAATTCAACGATAATGTTGTTGCATATGGAAATGCAGAACAGAACCTTACAAATGGAACAGCTTCTGTAGCATTAACATATGATGGAAATGCTTCCTGGGCTATGGCTGAAAAAGATACTATCAAGATTGCTGATTTCAAAGAGGATGCAGTACAGCTCGGTTTCGACCTTTATGTAATGCCTAAGGGTGCTGCTCATTCAGATCTTGCTTACAAATTCTTAGACTATATCTGCCAGCCAGAAGTTATGGCTGCAAACCTGGAAGAGTTCCCATACTCCTGTCCAAACGATGCAGCAGTAGCAGCAGCTTCTGAAAACTATCAGAACGATCCTTGCCGTGACTTCTCCTACAAAGAAAATGTTTTCTTCCAGGAAGACGTTGGTGAAGCCCTTACAATCTACAATGATTACTATCAGAAATTAAAAGTTGGTGAATAATTGACATCAAAGACGATGGAATGAAGTCATCAAAAAGGTGCGATCTTTTGGATCGCACCTTTTCCTAGCAAAAAATGAAGAAAAAAGGTATGCCATTATGTAAGGAAAAAAGAAGTGTTTTTACTTTACATAATGGTGTAGCTTACATGAAAAATGTAAGGATACATCACAAAAATCCAAATATATAGGAGAGTTGTTATGTTAAAATTTGACGAACAAAAACAGATTGATAGTGTAAATGGAGCCCTTGCGCTTAGAGAAGAAATTGAATCTATTGTGGATTCTATTTGGGAAAAAGGCTTTAAGAATATTTGCTGGATGGGAATCGGCGGGACTTATGCATCCTGCCTTCAGGCAGAGGTTCATATGAGAGAACGTACATCCCTTGATGTATTTGCAGAAAACTCTGCAGAATACATCGTAACCGGCAATAGAAAGATTGGAAAAGGGACCATCGTAATTCTTTCTTCTGTGACAGGAAGTACCATCGAAGTTGTAGAAAGTATTAAAAAAGCACAGGAAGCAGGGGCACTTGCCTTAGGATTTATTGACAAACCAGATACAGAACTTGCCAAAATGGTGGATTTTGAGATTGCTTACCCAGCCAATGAACAGCTGAAATTCTTTATGGTAGCTGACCGCTTTATGTATTTAAATGGGGATTTTCCAGAATATGATCAATATTATAAAGAACTGGATGAACACCTGGCTGTAGATCTTGTTGAAGTAGAGAAAGCAGCAGATGCATTTGGTGAAGCTTATGCCAAAAAACATTGTGAAGACAGTCTTCATTATTTTGTGGGTGCCGGTAATCAATATGGTTCCACCTATTCTTATGCCATGTGTTATTGGGAAGAACAGCACTGGATTCGTACCAAATCCATCCATAGTGCAGAATTTTTCCATGGAACTTTAGAAGTAATCGACAAAAATACAGCAGTAACTTTATTTATGGGTGAGGATTCTCAGAGACCACTCAGTGAACGTGTGGCAAGATTCCTTCCTAAGGTATGTGCAAACTATACCATCATTGACAGTAAAGATTATGCGCTTCCTGGAATCAGTGAGGAATTCCGTGGCAATCTTTCTCATTTGGTTACTCATGCAGTGACTCAGAGAATTGATGCACATATTGAAAAAATCAACTGCCATCCAGTGGATATCCGTCGCTACTATCGTCAGTTTGATTATTAAGATAGGGTTTGTCCATGAAAATAGGAATGTTTACCAGTGGATATCAATATTATCCACTGGAATATGCTTTTCGAGATGCCAAACGTATCGGCTATGATTATATCGAATTGTGGGGAGGACGCCCCCATGCTTTTGCTCCCGATTTGGCATCAGGGGAATTGGATACGGTAAAAGCACTGATGGAACAGTATGAGATACCAGTAAGAGTTTATACACCAGAACATAATGCCTACCCCTATAATTATATGATCGGAACAGAATCCATGCGAAAGGATGCCATAAATTATTTAAAATGTGCTATCCGGATGGGGAAAGAGATGGGAGCTGACTATACTTTGATTTCTACGGGACATGCCGGATATACTGTTAGTCGCAAAGAAATTGAGAAACGTTTGTTTCTTTCCCTGAAGGAACTGGCTACTTACGGGGAAGAAATTGGGGAAACCATTGTCTTAGAAAGTCTTACCGGATTTGAGACTAATGTCTGTAGTACTGCCAATGATTTAAAAGATATCTTAGATCATATTGATTCTCCAAATCTCCTTGGAATGTGTGATGTGGTTGTTCCATGGATCCAGCAGGAACCAGTGATGAATTATTTTGAAAAACTGGGAGATCGTTGTGCACATTTGCATCTTGTGGATAGTGATGGCAGCAGTGAGACCCATGTTCTTCCAGGGGATGGATCGATTCCGATGAAAGAATTGCTCGAAGAAATTCAGTCATTTGGCTATGATGGAATGGCTACCATTGAATTGGTGACAGCTTACATAAAAGAACCATATTTGTATGCTAAGATAGCTCATGATCGAGTGAGAAATATGTTGAAAAAATAAAAGAGGATAAAATGTATGTCGAAAAAAATTAGAATTGCAGCGGTGGGGGACAACTGCATTGATTCTTATGATCAAACTGGAGAAGTATTTGCTGGAGGGAATCCAGTGAACGTCGCTGTATATACCGTTCGACTGGGAGAGGAAGCTTCCTACACAGGTGTTGTTGGTGATGATGATCATGGAACCTTTATGAAGAAGGCCATATCTTCGAAAGGAGTGGATATTTCCCATCTAAAAACTCTTCCTGGTAAGACAGCAGTTACTCATGTGGAGATTCGGGATGGAGAGCGAATTTTAGGGGAATATGAAGAAGGTGTTTTGGCAGATTTTAAATTGTCAGAAGAAGATATATTTTACTTGGCTTCCCATGATTTGGTTGTTACGGGAATCTGGGGTATGATTGAAAAGGATCTTCCGGCTCTTCGCGAAAAAGATGTAAAAATTGCTTTTGATTTCGCAACATTTTATGAAGGAGAAGTATTGGAAAGAGCAATACCTTATGTGGATTATGCATTTTTTGCAAAGGATGATGCAGAAGAAGATTTGAAAGACTTCATGATTGAAATGAAGGAAAAAGGAGCCGGAATGGTAATCGTAACTCGTGGTGAGAAAGGAAGCATGGCTTTTGATGGATATACCTTTACTACTTTTGGAATTATTCCGTGTAATGTGGTAGATACCATGGGGGCAGGAGATAGCTTTATTGCTGGCTTTTTGGTTGGCAGTCTGAAAGGATTGCCAGTCAAAGAATGTATGATTATGGGTGCTTCTAATAGTAGTGTGACTTTAGGCTATTCGGGAGCCTGGTAGAAGAAAAAGGGGCTCCGCAAAAGCGGCTTTCGAAAGTTCCTCAAAATCGCTGAAAACTGACCGAAAGGGTAAAGGATTTTTTCATTGCAAAGATCTTTTACCCTTTTATTGCATCATCCTCGACTAACCTGGGCATGATATGATTTTTATGAGGATTCTTGCCTATGAAGATTACGAGCAAATCATTAGCTATCATAAGTCGAAATCGGAAGATATGCCGGCATTATAAGTGAAGTCAGCGTAATTCGGATTCATATATGTGTTGGTGTATTCCACCAAATTATAATCGGCATCCGCACCATGAATCTCAATCTTAAAGATAGCAGAGCCAGGTTTTACGCTAAGGAGATCGGCTATTTTTTCATGGGCACTGCAAATAGTCATGGTTTGTGAGAAATGAATGGGCATGTGATGGTACAGATCCATGTAATCATAAAGTGATATTTTTGAAAAATCAAAAGTTTCAATATCCGGGAAAAAATGCTTTGGTACATAGCTATATTCTACGGCAAATGGGGCATTATCTCCAAATCGCTGTCGATAGACAGCCCAGATTGGCATACCGATTTTTAACCCCAGCTGGTAAGCTAAGTATTCACTGTCATCGATTTCCCCGCAGGCAAATACTTTGTTAGATATGGCAACACCAATCCCCTGAAGCATGGCACTAAGACCAGTATTTTCTTCATCAGAACCGTAGTCTAAACCAATCTTTTTATTGTCCAGATTTTTTACAAAAGTTCCAGAACCTGCTTTTCTAACCAGGTAGCCTTCTTCCACAAGATGCTCAATCGCTCGTTTGGCTGTCATGCGATTTACTTTATAGATTTCTGCCAATTTACGTTCGCTTGGGATAGCCTCTCCAGGAAGATACACCTTGTCTTCAATTTTTTTGATGATGATATCTTGTAGTTGGATATAGAGAGGAAGTTTATAATTCATGGGAAGCCTCCTTAATGATCGCTTCAATTCTTGGGCTTTTTTGTTCAAAAGAAACCCATTCTTTATTCATTACTACATGGACGTATTGAATTAGCTCATGATCCTGAGAATAAGTGAAGCCTTCTTTTAATACAAGAGCGGTCATTTGATCCACTTTTAATAGTTTGGCTTCCAATTCATTGGCGTAAATAATCTCGATTTTTTGCTTCTCCAAAGAAGGTTTTTTTCCATATTCCGAATGCAAAATATCAAAAAGAGAACGTTCTTCCACATCGTGCTTGAGAATTTTTGGAGCAATCGCCTGTGGAATATAGGAGTACTCAATGATGATAGGAAGAAGCTCTTCCTGATGCATTACACTGCGAATTCGTGTCAATTTGTACATTTCTGTACCAATTGGAAGATGAATTTTTGCAGAAAATGTTTCGTCTAGCTCAAATACTTCAAAAGCAATTAGTTTGTTGATAGGAGTGATTCCTAAATCTGTGATGATTTCACTGAAGGAACGAACCTGATTTAAGCTGGTTGGAATTCTGGAATGTCTCATGAAACGTCCACTACGCTCTCTATTTTCCACGATTCCTTCTCTTTCCAAAATCTTGAATGCGGAGCGTATGGTAGCTCTTTGCACCTCATATTTATCGCATAATTCACGTTCTGTTGGGAGACGATCGCCTTCCTTCATATGATTTTTGATAAAAGAGAATTTCATATCTTCTGCCAGAACTTCATCTTTATTACGAAGCCTCATTTGTCTTACCTCCCGGAGTGAAATCATTCTATTTATTACTATATCGATAATACAATTCCTGTCAATAAAAGAAAAGGAAGATATTTTCATTTTGTTGCTTTTTCAATCCTAAGGTGCTAATATTTTCCTTAAGATAAGGAAAAGCAGGATGACGATATATAGATAACAATCCGTGAATGATAGGATAATGATTCCGATAAAAAGAGTAGGAGGTTCGAGCCAATATGCAAAAAGTATTCAGTGTGAATAATATCAGTTATACTGTTTTAAAAGGAAAATCAATGTCATTGAAATCTGAAAAAATGGAAGATGTGTTGATTGTTTTACATAAAATCGGCTGTTGTTGTGGAATCTACCAAAATATTGTTCGAAATCATGCATTCGAGAGTCTTACTACGAATAAAGATTTTAAAATGGTGTGTGATTGTTCAGATGATTGGGATAGCACAAAAGGAACAGAGATTTTAGAAAATGGAGAATCTTTGATTGATTGGATTGAGAAAAATTATAGAGGTTGGTAAGAAAAAAGGAAGGATTTTTTGAATCCTTCCTTTTTTGGGAAAATCTATTACGTTTTAGAACTGGAAGATTTTAAAAATTGGTATATACATCCAGGGTGTTTCTTGCGCAACCGGAATCATATACTTTTCCCTTACGGCCAAAAGGTGTTCTCACAACAGTACCTCTTCTTAAGCGGCCGGAAGCAAGGCAGATATAGCCATTTCTATCACAGACATATCTTCCAACAACATGTCTGCCAGGAATACGCAATCCTCTACCAGGCATTACTCTTTGAGAATACCATGTCCAACGCCATCCACCCCAATGAATGACACCACGTGTTTTAAATTGGGAGGAAGTATATCTCATAGGTGTTATGTTTGATGCGGGTTTCTTTTTTGTAAGGTTTGAGTTTAAAACAAAATAGAAACGTTTATTTTTTTTGACAATGGAATATTTTCCATTACTGGTAACACCGATTCGAACGATTTTATCCCCAATATATTTTGGAAGACGGTCGGATTTTGTGAAACCTTTTCCTGGACCCAAACGAACCAGTCTAAAGTCTTTTTTTACATAAAGAGTTTCTTTTTTGTAAAGACAGGTATCGATTACCTTGTTTTTTTCCATAATAGTCAAAGAATTTGTCTCTTTATTATATACAACAGTTGCAGAAATGATTGGAGCTTTCTTAGCGGATACTTCAGTAACATGGAACAGTAACATCATAGCGAATACGAACAGTGAGAATATTAATAAATTGCGACTTTTTTTCATAAATAACTCCTTTCTCATGTAATAATTACGTAACAATTCTGTAATTATTGTAACATATAGTTTAAAGAAAGTAAATAAAAATGCTTTGGTAAATTTATACAAAGATGATAAGGTTGATGAAAAGGCTATGTAGTTTATGAATAGATATGGAGTCATTTAGAGAAAATGTTGAGTTAATAAGGCTCTTCAGGGGTAATGGTGGGTTAAAAACCGCCACAACCCCAGTGTTTAT
>JAUNNI010000157.1 GCA_030531555.1 Eubacteriales bacterium
GTTTTTTTAATTGTTACTTTGCCACTTACTTTAGTAGGCGTGGTTCAGCAATTTTTGGGAACCATTTTTGAAAAATGCGTAATGGGTATTGTGACGATTATTGGATTTTGTACGGATACAAGAATAGCATTTGAAAAGCGATGGTAGCTTGGAAACCTAAATCCTCTTTGTCATCGTCTTTTGGTAATTGTGGATGCTTCATTAAATAGATAGAAATAATACATTACGATATGCGCCCTAAGTTTTTAACTTGGG
The DNA here is from genome assembly GCA_030531555.1 of Eubacteriales bacterium. Classification (GTDB taxonomy): domain Bacteria; phylum Bacillota; class Clostridia; order Lachnospirales; family Lachnospiraceae; genus Anaerobutyricum. The sequence goes on from JAUNNI010000157.1 coordinate 256, forward strand.
GTGTTTTTATTTGTAAAGCAAAATATTGACAAATGACATACAAATGATGTAATGTTTGTTTTGAAAGGAAGGTAGTTATTATGGCACAAGCTATGGTGAATTTCAGAATAGATGAAGAACTAAAGAAAAATATGGAAGCAACATGTAAAGAGATGGGGCTTTCTATGACGGCTGCATTTACACTTTTTGCTACAAAAGTAACTAAGGAAAAGAGAATCCCATTTGAAATCTGTGTAGATCCATTTTATAGCAAAGAAAATATGACACGTTTGAAAAAAGCCGCTGATGATATGGATGCTGGACTTGGAACAGTACATGAAATTGTGGAGGCATAAAGAATGATAAAATCATGGCATGATTATGCGTGGGATGATTATTTGTACTGGCAAGGACAGGATAAAAAAACACTAAAGAAATAAATAAGCTCCTAGAGGACATAGAACGTAATGGGGAAGCTAGAGGTATCGGTAAACCTGAACCACTAGGAGAAGATTTATCAGGATGGTGGAGTAGGCATATGGATCAAAAATTTAAAACCATTCTGGATAAAATTCCTGATGATAAGCGAAGTCAAGTAATTGAATCTCTTCGGCTATACAATGAAGCGTTTGAATGAAAAGGGGTGGGACTTATGAAACATGCAGAAAAAGCAGTTGAATATTACAACAATAACTTTAATTGTTCGCAGGGCGTATTTACGGCGTTTGCAACAGAGCAAGGAATAGATGAAAAATTAGCCCTACGATTAGGGACTAGTTTTGGTGGCGGAGAACGAAAAGGTGAATTATGTGGAGCAGTAGCAGGAGCACTTATGGTACTGGGACTTCGATGTGGACATTGTGAAAGTGATGATTTAGAAGGTAAAGCTAAGGCTTATAGAATAACTGAAGAATTTATGAATCGATTTATAGAAAAAAATGGAAGTGTGGTATGTCGTGAATTGTTGGGATATGATAGGACCAAGACTGAAGATATGGAAATTATTAAGGATAAGAACTTATTTAGAACATTTTGCCCTGAAATGGTGAGAAGCGCAGCAAATATACTTGATGAAATGATAAATGAAGGGATATGCTAGGAGGAATATTTGCCGAAAAAATGCAAATTAGTATTTGTAATGGATAACTCTAAAGATTGAATTTTAAACTATCAATAGGATATCAATTTCAGATTTGCTGTCATTGTGGTAACATAGTTCTATAAAATTCAAATCTACAAAGTAAGAGGTAAAGTAAAATGAAGATAGATAAAGAACAATGGAAATGGACAAGAGAACCGAGAGAGTTTTCTATTTCTGAAGATAAGATTGAGATAATTACAAATCCACATACAGACTTATGGCAACGTACATATTATCATTTCAGGAATGATAATGCACCTGTACTACAGATAACCACAAGTGAGAAATTCTTTTCTTTTGTAGTTAAGACAGAATTTGAAAGCAAGGTACGTTTTGATCAGTGTGGCGTTGTAATGTATCTGGATAGTGAGAATTGGCTTAAAGGTTCTATTGAATATGAGAATGATGAATTTCAACATCTTGGTAGTGTAGCTACTAATAATGGATATTCAGACTGGGCAACAACAGAGATAGATGCTGATATCAAATCTATGTGGTACAGATTCAGCAGACGTGAAGACGATTACTGCATTGAATGTTCAGAAGATGGAATTAAGTATAAGCAGATGAGAATCTGTCATATGTA
>JAUNNI010000089.1 GCA_030531555.1 Eubacteriales bacterium
CCCTCATGATTGAGGGGCAGGGGAGTTGAAGTGTCGAAGACACTTTTTTATGTAATTATGTCCGATTAATGAGCAATAGTTCAAATGTTTTCAATCAATATATCACATTTTACTATCGTTTTATTTAAGCAATATATGATAAAATATTACTGTATCAGCCTATATACAAATTAAGAAAAGGAGGAAAAAGGGACCTCATTTATTGATACAGATGGAAATCCTTATTCCTATTCAGGAAGCTGTAGAGGCTATGCATCTAGTATCTATAATACCTTTGAGGCAATCCAAAATGATTACCTCATGTACTCTCTTGGATTCTTCCATTCCATGAGTGGTAGTGATAAAAAGTTCGCCGGCACTTTCTTAAATGATATTCAAAATCAGGCTTATCTGGAAGTAACTGATGCAAATAACCTGACCTTTACCTTTGCAAAAATCGCGGAGGATATCAACACAAGCAGAATTCAGTTAAATAAAAGTAATCTTGAGCTGGAAGTAGGAAAACAGGAACAATTACAAGTTACCTTTGTTGACGGACTGTCAAGTACTCAGGCTCCAATTAACTGGCGTTCCATGAATTCCAGCATTGCTTCCGTTAATTCATCTGGTGTTGTAAAGGCCTTAAAAACAGGTAATACCATTATCCGTGCAGAATCTGGAAACTTCTATGCAGATTGTCCGGTAACCGTTGTAGCTAAGGCAGCCAAGAAAAAAATCACGGTGGTAATCAATGAAAACCACAGTGCTCAGAATGAAGAAGATGACGATGACTATCAGCTTAGTGTCGGGGCAACTCTCACCAGTGATGGTCAGACTTATACCAGTGGTAGTGATGGTAAGATCACATTCCCACTTCCAGATTCTGGAGAAATCACAGTAAGTAAAACGGATTATGTCTCAAGATATATCGGTTATGATGAAATTGAGGATGGAGATACCATTTATCTTCAGAAAAAATCAAATAACCCTACCATTACATCCGTCACATTGGGCGGTGTCGATATTCTGGTGGATGAATTGATGATGGATCTGACAGATGCAAGTACCAGTGTTTTCCATGTAGATGTAGACTGGGGCAAGAGCTCTTACGGCAACATCTGGCTGGAACAGGGTGCAACAAAACTGATGTTTGATAATGATTCTTACAATTATTCTGTCATTTTATCTCAAAAATTTGATGTATCCAAAGATATCTATGTTGTTGCAAAAGATGCAGCAGGTCACACAACGAAAAAAGGCCTTAGTCTTACTGCCAGTGGAATGGTAGATTGTCTTGATGGAATCTCATTTTCCATCGGCGATTCAATTTCCTTCTCTTTACCAGATTCCATCCCTTTGGTTGGAGGGGAAAAAGTAAAGCTTGGCGTTGATACCGGGACACTTCCAATTGAAGTAAGTGTTGATGATGGCAAAATTTATGTGACCGTTGGTGTTGATGTGGCGAAATATTCAAAATCAGATAAATATGCCACAAGCGTTGCTTCAGGAAACCGTGCTCATGTTTTAAAGGAAGAGAAGAAATTATTAACAACGACAATTGTAAATGGTGTGAAGAAAGATGAATCAGGGAATAAGGGAACGAGTGTAGAGGACATCAAAAAATCAGTGGCCTTAATTAAGCAGAAGTACAAAAGTGCCATGAAATTCCCAAAAGGCTCCTTTGGTTTTGATGCAGATTTCACCATCATTGGATTTTTGGAAGGATATCTTGATTCCAATAAACAGTTTAAATTACTGGACAGTGGATTAATCCTTAATCCTTCGGTAGGAGCAAACTGGGGTGGCCAGCTTGTAACACCAATTCCGGTTCCTCTTTATTGGGAAGCAGCGATTAAAGGGGAAATTGCAGCCCAGATTAATATGTATATCAATAAACATTCTGCAAACTATCTTCCAAGAGGATCGGTAGATGGTAGCGTCAGTGGTAGCATTGGAGCAGGAGTCGGTGTAACAAAAGCAGCTTCTGTCGGTGGCGGCGGAAAACTTGAAATTAAACAGAATGTAACATTCTTTGATAATGGAAATGCAAATGATCTGCATGGTAGTCTCAGTTTGAATTTCTATGTAAAAGTGACACTGGCATTGTTGGAATGGAAACACGATTTTGATCCGGTAGCCAATGTGAAGTGGGGAAATGGAAGCTCTACTTCAAGAATTGCCTCCCTAAGCACAGAAGATCTTTTTGATACCGATAATTATGTCTTAGAAGCATTACAATATCTGGATGATCATGATATTTCCATAGAAACACTTGATTTAAATGATCCTGCCCAAAGAGAGGCACTTTATGCAGCTTCCGAGATGATCTTTGACCGAGGAAGTTATTCCGAAACTTCTCCTGAGATCGTAAAAATTGGAGATAATTCCAAACTTGCGGTATGGAGAGATAGCAAGTCATCCGATATGAACGATGTACAGCTTTACTATTCTTATTTTGACGGAGCTTCCTGGTCTACACCTGCATTAATCGATGAAGACGGTACCGCAGATTTATCTCCATCCGTTGTGATTCATAATCGTAAGGCTTATGTCATCTGGCAAAATGCAGAAAAAGCATTTACGGAAGAAGAACTCAGTAATACAGGTGCTGATTTTAACATGGCTGAATATATGGGACAGTACATGGGAATCAAGGTAGCATCATTCGATACTTCCACAGAGAAATTCACAGTAGCTGATCTTTCAAAAAATAGTGGATATCTTGATATGATGCCAGTTCTTCATAGCGTTGATGGACAGCTGATTGCTTCCTGGGTTGAAAATAAATCCCAGCAATGGTTTGGAGCAAGTAAGAATAACAGCATCCATACAGCAAACCTCAGTGCAGGCAGCTGGAATGCAGGACCTACTCTTGTTGAGAATACAGATGCCATCACCTCCCAGTGTGTTGACATCATTGATGGAAACTATTACGCAATCTATACAATGGATGCCTTTGAAGATACAAACGAGATCAACAAAGATGTGGCAGATAATTCCGATATCGAATTATATGTAAATGGTAAAAAAGTAACTGACAACCTTGGTGTGGACTCCGCAGTACAGCTGGACGGACACGACATTTACTGGCACAGCTGTGGATCCATTGTAACCGCACAGAATACTTCTGGAAGTGCTCTTACAGGGAAAGATCTGGCAGAACAGACAGATAATCTCCAGCTTTCCCCAGTCATGGATGCTACATTGACTTTGGCTAGTGATGATTTTAAGATCATTACAGATGATGAAAGTAAGGCAATGCTTTACACGATTCAGAATGAAGCAAATACCGATGTATATGCCTCCATCTACTCCAAAAAGAATGCATGCTGGAATCAGCCAATCCAGTTAACAGATTCCAATGCTTACATTTCCTCTTTTGGTGCAATCTGGGATGATGATGCCATTCAGCTTATTTGTAACAAGATTGCAGTGAAAGCAAGTGATAATGATGAAATTGGGGAAGAAACTTACGGACAGACCAGTCTTGAACTCTTGAAATACAAATTATCTACCATGCTGACAGTTGATGATTGTATCTATGATGATTCCCAAATCGTAGCGAATGGACTTCTTCCTGTTTCTCTTATCCTTACAAACTCCGGTATCAAAACGATTTCTGGTTATAACGTCATTGTAAAAGACAAATCTGGCAATAAAGTTTCAGACATTGATTTTGCAACAGAAAAAACAGAAGCAGGAGAGACTGCAGAATTGGAATTCAATTGTCCGGTGAAAGCGGCAGATCTTGGCAGCAGCTACACAGTGACAGTCACTCCAATGACACAAAGTCTCAAAGAAGGTTGTGACAATACAGCAACCATTGAGCTGAAACACGAAGATGTGAAATTGGAAATGGTTTCCTTTGGTAAAACTTCTGAAAATGAAGGAATCGTTTATGGTACGGTTACCAATGCAGGATTCACAGCACAGAATAACCTGACGGTAAGTCTTTATAAAGACTCTGTAGAAGGAACAAAAGTTGGATCCATTGATATTGCTTCCTTAAATGGTTACAATGCTTCCAGCGAAGAATATGCTTTTTATAATGTATCATTCCCAGTAAATTATGAGGAAGATGCGGTTTACTGTATGGTAGTAACCGGAGCTCAGAATGACATAACCCCTGGAAATGATATGGAATATGTTCATGTTGTTGCGAAAAAGACAGACGACGGAAGAACTCTTAACGGCATGACAGCATCCAAGAGAAAAGTCAGCTACAAAGTTGGAGAAACTCTTAATGTGGATGATATTCTTGTAGAATCCATGTATGATGACGGTAGCAAAGCAGATGTTTCCTTTAGTTCTAGTATTGATGTATCTTCAGTAAATATGGCAAGAGCTGGTTCCTATGTGATCAAAGTAAGCTATGAGAACTATCGAAAGGAAATCACCATTACCGTTACAGATAATGGCTCTACATCCGGCACAACAGGTGGGGGTTCTACCGTAACACCAACGACACCAACAACACCAGTTGCTCCAACCAGTGGTAATTATCAGGCCAATAACGCAAACTATCAGGTTTCTGGAAACAATGTAAATTATGTTGCCCCAGTCGTAAAGAATGCAACAATCATTACAATTCCTGATACCATTGTGATTGCAGGAAAGACATATCCGGTAACCGGTATTGCCAACAATGCTTTCATCAATAATAAAGTAGTGACAAAAGTAATCATTGGCAAGAATGTACAGACCATTGGAGTTCAGGCATTTAGTGGTTGTTCCAAGCTTAAAACAGTGGTTATGAATTCCACAGTTCTTACCAGCATTCAGAACAAAGCCTTCTACAAATGTACGGCTCTTACCTCCATTGTGATTCCTGCCAAAGTATCCTTTATTGGAGCAAGCGCTTTCAACGGATGTAAGAAATTAAAGACAGTAAATGTTAAGACAAAACTTCTTACCACAAAGAATGTGGGCGGATCGGCATTCAAAAATATATATGCTAAAGCAACAGTAAAGGTTCCAAAAGCGAAAAAGAAAGCATACCAGAAGCTGTTTAAGAAAAAAGGTGTTAGTAAAAAAACCCAAAAGATCAAATAAAATGTTAAAGGTAGGTAGGTCTCTTTCATGTTATATGACGATTTATTAAAAATATGTTCTAAGCCCTTATCGGCTGACGAATGGTCACTTCTTCAACATTTCATGGAATCCATGGAAGATATGAGGAAGAAGAAGCGTAATTATATTTTAAAAAAAATCATCTTTACAGAATCCTTTCTCCTTGTTTCATTTGCTTTGATTGCATTTTTCGGGAAAATCCCTTTCCTGAGTTTTATGCCCATGGTGGTGCCAGCCACTGCAATAATAGTAATCATCTATCTTATCCTGATGATCTATGATTCTTTGGCGGACCACCGTGTCCGTAAGAAGATGCTCAATGCTATGGAAAATGGAAGAAAAGATTTTTGGATCAGTCCATATGAATACACCTACGAAAGAGAAAAAATGGAACGAATGGGTGGGGATTTCGATTATTCCATGGAAAGCATAGTGTTTCGTAATACCCGAACTCACCAAAATATTGTGTTTGGGAAGAGGTATTCCAATATCTACTATGATTCATTGGAAAAAAGGAAAATTTATCGATTTGTGAAATTTAAAAAATACTTATTGATCATTAAAGAATCATGAAGAAAAAAGGCGCCCATGTTTTTTGCATGGGCGCCATATTTGACTATCGTCAAATGGAAAGGTTAAAAAGATTTTTTATTCTGCTTCATTAGTATCGATGATTTCTGTTTCAACAATAACTTCAGGAGCTTCTGTTGTTGCTTCTTCCGGTATATCCTCAGAACTTTCTGTGATTACTTCAGGGGATGGTGTTTCGGAAGGCTGTTCTTCTACAGAATCTGTCACATCGATATCTACAGTTCTTTCTTCCTCTTCGATGGAATCATAAGAAGTTTGTCCGTAATATATAATATAGTATTTACGAACATTCTCACCACATGATAATACAACCATCTTCTCATAACCATCGCGGTCAGATGCAACAATTGTTGCAGTTACACCATAATCAGCATAGCGAGGGGTGACTAACAGGTTTTCAGGAAGTGAAGCTGCAGGAGATTCAATATATAAAATATCATATTCATTATCATCTTCATCATATTCCCAATCTGCATACCAGCAGCCATCGATTATGTCTTCTCCATCAGCATTCAAAGCAGTTACCCTGCCAATGTATAAAGGAATGTTTTGCTCATATTGGATATAATAAGTTCTACGATCCGTTCCATAGGATAATACAACCATCTTCTCATAATCAGAACGATCGGATGCCTGGATGCTTACGCTTACAAGCCAACCATATTCAGGATAAATTGCAAGAGTTTCAGGAAGAGTAGGGGTGAAACCTTTAATATAGAGTATATCATAACCTTCAGAATCATCGATATGCCAATCGTTGATTAAAGAATTACACTCGTCATCTTCCGCATCTACACCCTCAATATACAGTCCAACGGATGTCTGTTCATAATCGATATAGAATGTTCTTGTCATTCCATATTCATTCTTTACAATGACCATCTTATCGTATCCAGAGCGATTGGATGCTGCGATTGTATAAGTAGAGGATCCCTCTACATCGAATTCAAGAGTATCACACAGGGTATCGGTGTCTCCAGCAATTTCAAGTACATAGGAATCAAATTCATCTGAATAATAGTCATCATAGTATAAAACATGATTGATATCAGAACCAGATTCATACATTCTTACATCAGTAATATACAGATTGTGATAAACCTGCTCAAGGAAATCAGAGATCTTATAATACATACGACTTAATTCTGCATAATCTGTGGATGTATTTAAAAGATTTTTCGCTTCGGCTATACTGATGTCTTCAGGAAGCTCATAATCAGGATTTGCACTAACAAATACCTCTAATTCGCCAATGACCTTTGTAAGAAGCTTTTGATATTTTTCAAGAAGATCTACACCAATATTTGACTCATCATCATAGAAGCCAGAAACAATGTTTTTAGAGATAAAACGATTGGTCTTAGAATCATAATCACATACATACCATAAGTTACCAGCTTGGTTTGGACAACTATATGTTGCAAGGAGCTTATCCCCAATATAAGCTTTTACAACGGCGCTGGATCGACTCATCTGATCACTTGTAGGATTCCCTCCATTTGAGAAATCATGGATATAGAAATGATAGATTCCTTCGGTTTTTACATAGATGGTTGTTGTTTCAGGACCTTCATAATCCGTATCATCCACATCAAGATCGGCATAACGAGTTACAGTATCACCAGAATAATCAGAATAAATTCTGTCACTGTACCAGGTATGGAATTGACCATTTTCATTAGCTGCTGGCCCAATCAGATGGGAGTCAAGGTCAGAGGAAGCTCCAGATTCTTCTTTACCCCATGACAGGACAAAACGTACCTGATCGCTAGTAAGTACGCCAGTGATGGAATTACTTACAGTTGTCGTTTCTCCACCATTAACAACAGTGTTGAAAGATACGGAAATATAATATCCTTCGACATCTTCACGCTGGTCAACTGCCTGAATGGTATACTGACCTGGCTCAAGATTGCTGAATGTGAATTTACCTTCGGAGTTCGTGCTTGTGGAGGCAATGGCAGGGCCAGAGATATTGTTGGAACCTTTGCGGATGTAAACAGTGATACCTTCCACAACAGGGTCTCCGGACTGAGCATCGATCAATACACCTGAAATGGAACCAAGTCCTTCGGATTCACTTACCATGGTGAAATTCTTTGCCTGTGCATCGGATTTTTCAATAAGAATGAAAGTATCTATGATGGAGAGATAGTCGTTCTTAGTGATGTAAATATAATAGTTACCAAGGGTAACTGCATCGGTAGTATAAGAACCATCTTCCTTTGTTACTGTGGTAATGATTCCTTCTTTTGCAGCGTATTCCGCAATATTTTCTTCTGTGATATCAGCAGAATAAGGGATGACAGAAACTTTTGCTCCGGAAACTGCTTGGTTGGAGGAATCTTTCACCATACCGTTGATTGGGTAGGATTCTGTTGTTTCCACCTTAGAGCTATCAGCAACGATTGTTTCAATGGTATTGGTATCCTGAACTTTTACCTGAATCTGTCCAAGACCTGTGACAGAGGATGGCATGGAGCTCTGATTGTCCACTGTAATGCTGGTGTTCTGACCACCTTTTTGTACATCGAGGCTGATTGGTGTTTCGGCATTGATATTTAAGTCATTGCTTGTTTTGATTGTGGTATCGGTTGCTTCCGCAGTTACTTTTACCGGAACGCTGAGCTGAGCAGTGTCACCATGAACATTAATTTCTGTATCCGGTGTTGCAATTACGAGGGAGGATAAAGTACCATCTACTTCAAGGTTGAGTTTTTCAGCACCATCTAAGACGTTGATACTTGAAATGGCACCTTCCGAAATGGTAACAGAACCAGTAGGAGCTTCGTAATTGATGATGTTACCATCTGCCATTTCTACGAAGGTACTTGGGCTGATGGCTTTGATTGTAATATCTTTAAATTTCGCTTTATTGACAATATGGCCATTTGGTGCATTGATGATCAATGAAACGGAGGAATAATCTCCTTCCTCAATGGTTAAATTTAAAGAATCTGTGGTGGAAATATTAACAATACTAATATTTTCATTGGAAAGGGCAGCGTCTAAGTCTTCTTTTGAAGCAACATTTGCAGTTGTACTATCGGCATCCTTTACAGTAACTTCTAAGCTTGCAGTGATACTGGAAGAATCTTTGGAAGTAACGGTGATGGTTGCCTGTCCTACAGCTACTCCAGTTACAACGCCACTATCATTTACTTTAGCGATGTTGTTATCGGAAGATGAGTAGCTGACACCTTTGTTGGATGCTTCGTCTGGAAGAACAGTAGGAATAATTGTGTGAGTAGATCCTACATAGATATTTGTAGAAGTAGTATTTAATTGGATGCTTTCTACTCGTGTTGTTACATTGATTTTGATGACTGCTTCTCTTTCTGTGCCATAGTTATCTTTTGCTTTTACCGTAACGTTGGCAGCACCAGATTTTTTTGCAACCACGCGTCCGTTTCCATCTACAGTTGCCACATCTTCATTGTCGGAAGAATAGGTGATTGTATCAAGAGGAATGGAAGCTGGTACAGTTTTGTATGTTAACTGTGCATCTTTTCCAGCATCGAGAGCAATGGCTTCTGCATCGTCATTGATCATGATGGCTTCTAACATTGTTTTTACGGTGATGGTACAGGAAGCTGTTTTGCCAAGATTATTTGTTTTTGCAGTGATGGTTGCGGTACCATCTTTTATTGCTGTTACTTTTCCTGTATTATCTACGGTAAGGACGGAAGAATCGCTGGATGAGAAAGTTACATTTTTATTGGTCGCATTGGATGGGGATACGTTTGCAGTAATGTTTTCTGTTTCCCCAACACTTAAAGTGTAACGTGGAACGGTAAGTGATACGCCGGTTTCATTGATATAAGTAGTGATCACACAGTTTGCTGTCTTTCCACCATCTGCAGTTTTTGCTGTGATGGTAGCACTTCCACCAGCGATGGCTTTTACAAGACCATTTGCATCAACGGTAGCAATGTTTGTATTGCTAGAACTCCAGCTTACGGCTTTATTATTTGCGTTTGCAGGAGCAATAGTAGCGGTTAACTGTAATGTATTTCCTACCTCAACACGTTCATTTGTTTTATTAAGAGCGATGGAGGATACATTAACAACTGGAGGCTGTTTTACTGTCACAGTACAATTCAGTCTGATTCCAGAAGCAAGAGCTTTAATTGTAGCAGTTCCGGCTCTTACACCAGTAACAACACCAGCTGCATTTACAGTGGCGATGGCAGGAGCGGAGGAGGACCAGCTAACGGCACCAACAGCACCGCTAACACTTAATGTATCTTTTCCACCTACAAAGATAGTACTGCTTGTTTTGGATAATGTAGGATTGATCACTTTTACAGTACATTTGTAAGTTTTTCCTTTTACTTTTGCCTTGATGGTAGCTTTTCCGCTTTTTACTGCGGTAACTTTACCTTTGGATGTTACTTTGGCAATCTTTTTGTTGGAAGATGACCATGTTACTTTACCTTTGACATTTTTCATCTTTAAGGTAGCGGTCTGCTTCACATAAAGAGTCAAAGATTTTTTGCTGATTGCCGGTTTTTTTGCAGCTTCAACTTCAATGGTTCCCAGATCCATGCCAGGAAGAGAAGAAAAAGCAGTAGAAACCAACACAAGGGCAAGGGTGATGCCCAAGAGTAATCTTTTGATTTTTTTCATCAATTTCTCCTTTCGTAAATGATATACACTCTCGGAATCTCTAGACCTTTGATTTATAAGGCTTTTGAGATTCCTT
>JAUNNI010000158.1 GCA_030531555.1 Eubacteriales bacterium
AATCATACGAAGAATGTTATATGCGATCATCCCCAATTCGAGGATTAACGCATTGGTCGCATACTTTCCGGATGGAAGCCGCTCCAAATCCATATCGGTTTTTACCTCACTATGGAACTGCTCGCATTCCCCATGGGCATGATACAGTCTGATGATTTCCGCATCAGAATCGCCAAGATTTGTCCACCAGGTTTCAACTTCTACTTCTGGAATAAGGTTGAACTGCCCATATTTATCAATGGTTCGTTCTGTGATTTCGTATCCGGCGCGGAGTGTAAACTCTTTATCGAACTGCTTGCTGGTAACATTTTTCCAGTCACTTCCGATATAAACAGTTTTTCCATCTCTGGGGCTGTTTATATTCTGGCAGTACTGCTTGGCCATTTCAAACCAGCTGTCTTTGCTTTCACGGCGAAGATTCCGCTTGATAATGAAAAAACAGCCAGCATCCATCAGAACAGCAACATTGTCGATGGAGTCATTGCCGGAATCAAGGCGGATCAGCAAAGGTTTATCTGTCAGTTTACGGCAAAGCTTTATTGTTTCCTGAAGAAATTCAACCGTACCATTCTGGCAATGCTGTTTTCCTTCACGGAGCTCGAAATTGATGGCATACCCTTCAGTGCCAATATATGCCATCATAGGCGCATAACCATCAAAACCTTTGTAGGTTCGAGAAACACCTTCCTTTTTGGATTTCGAATTATTCATAGGTGTCACGTCGATATCTACCGGCACAAGGCCGTTTGCAAGAGCAGTCAGTTGTATTTTGTTTGCAAGAAGCATCTCAACATTCTGCCCAAGAATGGTCTGACGAAGAGAATCGCCAATATCATCCATGCGCTGACGCAGCGTTTCCTCAGAAGGAATGCTTCGAGTGATGCCAAGAGCTGCTTTGTAAAAGTCTTTATCATCGTCCATTTCATGGACTGCTTCAAAGTAGGGTTTGCCCATGCAGAGCATTCCCAGATAAGTAAGCACGATATCACCGTTTTTAATCTGATGCTGAGACCGGTTGGATGTCACATCCATGCGATTGAGTTTTTTGATGAAATCGCTTTTTCCAAGGATAGCACCAACAGCAGCCAGCCCGCTCGCAGGAATGATGCGTTCATTGGTAAATTCAATAACGATGTTCTTGTTTGTATTCAGCGTGATTCGGCGATTATTATTCATGGCAAAAAAGACTCCAATTCTAAGGTTTGTTACGTCTATTTTACCATAGATTGCCTTCACCTAACGGGTGAATGGCGATATTGAACAAAAAGTATTAAAAAAGCTTGAAACTACAGGCTTTAAAAGATCTGTGAAGGAATCAACTTCACGGATTCAGGAATACGTCTTCAGCAATGGATAGAGTGAATGCAATGAGAAGTGAAGCTATCCGTGGGGTAAACAGCTATTCGAATGGAGAGGATAGTGTCGTAGAGGCGGATGTCAGATTTGACCGGGTATATCGTAATGATTCTTATTCTGATTTGTATGCAGCTGCAGAAGGAGAAATTGACATGGGAAGTGACTGGACGATCCTGAAAAAAAGATATTGATAAAAGAGTCTGTATCAAGTCCCTATCAATTCACCCGGGTGCACCCTTTTATAATGGTAACTGTTCATAAATACGAAAAATTTTAAGGAGGAAACATAATGATTCGGAAATTAATGGGCATTTTTGCAATGGTATGTTTGTTAAGCACTACTGTAGTGGCTGAAGAGGCAGCACCTACTGAAGGACCGGTCAAAATACATGATTTCATCGAAGAAACCTGTATGGAAGAATCTGATTTCGGGATCAGATATCTGGTGCCGGATAGCTGGTCAGAGAAGGTTATTTACGATGAAGACGAAGTGTACTATGAGGCAGATACCGCACAGATGATTGTATATAATGTTATTTCGCGTTTTCTTATCTCCAGAATCCGCTCAAAATACTCAGATTATTT
>JAUNNI010000159.1 GCA_030531555.1 Eubacteriales bacterium
CTTTTCTTCGGGGAATTGCAACGGACTGCCTGTACCACATTATTTACATTATGTGATGCGTTCTATTCAGTGAGCAGTCCACGCCCCTAAAATTCATAGATAGTATAGCAGTTTCGGGGCAAAAAATCAATAGGTCAAAGGGAAAAAAGTAGTGATTTCAGGTGTTATTTTTATACATCTCATTTGTAAAAGTAAATTCCATCCCCTTCTCACCCAATGTGGAACTTACTTACTCCCAATTAAGTACTGGAAGTTACTTATTCCAAATGTTATAATCTCTCCATCCATCTCCGAACTCCGGCCGGAAACGGAGAGAATCATGAATAAAAACAAACACATGACACTGGATATTCGCTGCCAGATTGAGAAAGGCCTTAACAACCGTTCCAGTTTCAAAGCGATTGCTGCTCAGATTGGCAAAGACTGTACTACTGTTTCCAAAGAGATTAAAAATCATATCCTTTTTGAAAAGAAAGGGGCCCCTTACAGACCGTTTAATGATTGTATTCACAGAAGACACTGCTCCCATTATGAAGATGCCTGTAAGGAATGCAAAAGAAGACAAAAGAAAAAATGCAGTTCTTGCGGAGAATGCACAGCAGCCTGTCCAGACTACCAAAAGGAAAGCTGTCTCCTTCTCCTTAAGCCGCCGTATGTCTGTAATGGATGTCCAAAGAAAAATGAGTGCACCCTTGAAAAGCACCGTTATGATGCAATCTATGCTCAGAAAGAGTATGAAGCAATCCGAAGCGAATCCCGTTCCGGATTCAATCTGTCCGAAGAAGAACTGAAACAGTTAGACTCTGTTATAAGTCCTCTTCTGAAAAATGGACAGTCAATCCACCACATCCTGCTCAATAACCAGGACCAGATACCCTACTGTGAAAAGACTATTTACCAGTATGCAGATAACTGTCTGTTTTCTGCAAGAAATTCTGATATGCCAAGAAAAGTCCGTTTTCGTCCACGCAAATCCAAATCAATCCCCCTCAAAGTTGACAAATCCTGTCGAACCGGCCGCACTTATGAAGATTTCCTGGCCTTTCGGGATGAACACCCAGACCTTCCGGTTGTAGAACTGGATTCTGTTGAGGGCAAAAAAGGGGGCGCTGTGCTCCTCACCATACACTTTGTATTACAGAGGTTCCAATTGGCTTTTCGTCGGGAAGCGAATGACTCAAAATCTGTAATTGCTATCTTTGAACAGCTTTACAAAACGCTTGGCAAGGAATTATATATGAAACTTTTCCCAGTATTGTTAGCAGATAACGGAACGGAGTTTTCAAATCCAAAAGCACTGGAGTTCGATGCAGAAGGGAACCGGCGTTCCTACGTATTCTACTGCCATCCATCATCACCTGGTCAGAAAGGATCCTGTGAAGTAAATCACGAATTCATCCGCCGCATTATTCCTAAAGGAATCGATATCACCCCGTATTCCGCTGATCAGATCCAACGGATGATGAATCATATCAATTCATACAGCAGAGGCGAACTTGGAAATAAATCCCCTTATGAAATGATGGAATTCTATTTCGGAAAAAATGTCCTTGAACTTTTGGATTTTGAAGCAGTCCCAGCAAATGACATTGTACTCAAACCTACACTGTTAAAAAATGACTAAATACCCGTGAATAAGGAGCGACACGGAAAACGGCCTCCTGGCGAAGGCGGGTTCGGGCAGAGCCCGAAACTCCCGGAGGGTACTATTTTTACATAAATGATAATAGCTAAGTAAGCAAGATTGATCCGAAGTTTCTGCACCAGCAGAAACTTCCATTGAATATAAAAAGGCCGGAGTCCTACGCAGCTGGATGAGAACCATATGACCATTTTTAGGGGTGGAATTCACTAACTCTTACCAGGACCACGTGAATTCGACTTCTCATTTTGGTGC
>JAUNNI010000160.1 GCA_030531555.1 Eubacteriales bacterium
AATCAGTATATAGAGATTGGATACAGCATATTTGAAAGGTATTGGGGCATGGGCTATGCGTCTAGAACTGTGAAAATTGCATGTGAACAGCTGTATACTACAGGCTTAGTTAAACACATAAAAGCATGGTGTGCAGAAGAGAATATTGCCTCGATAAAGGCTTTGGAAGGAAATGGTTTTAATAGAACCGAAGTCATAGAGTCTTCCATAAATATTAATGGAGAATCTTACAATCAGGTCTATTTTGTGAAAAATTTGTAGATAGTAATAATATTTGACATACAAAGGTGTTACGTCATGGATTTATTAATATACAAAAGATATATTAACAGTTTTTTTTATGGGATGGATTTAAATTGTAAAAAATAGATATTGGAGGTAGTGTTATGGAATTAATCCGTTATCATATTGTCTTTAGGGGGCATGTACAGCATTGTGGCTTTCGATATTTTACCTGGAAAAAGGTGAAAAAGGTTGGAAATCTGACTGGTTGGGTAAGGAACAAAGCAGATGGAAGCGTAGAAATGGAAGTCCAGGGAAGAGAAGAAGATATCAAAGATGTGCTTGTTCTCATCAAAAAAGGGAATGGAACAATTCGTGTCGATGAGGTGCAAGTGGAAGAAATCAATGTGATTCCAGAGGAAAAACTGTATCAGGTATTACGTTAAGAGAGGGTTTGGATATGAAAATAAAGGTACAATATTCTACAATGATTGTTAATAATTTAGAGGAATCTGTTCATTTTTATAGGGATGTTTTAGGATTTACCGAAGGATATCATGTGGATCTTCCAAATGGAGCTAGAATTACCATCATGAATTCTGAGGATGGAGCCAGTGTGGAATTAATCGAAGGAAAGATGTTTGAGACTGGATTATATTCCATTGGTACAGACGTGGATGATCTTGATGAAACATTGAAACATTTGAAGGAGAATGGATATGAGCCAATTACTCCGATTGTGCCTACCACAGTTGGAAGACAGACTTTTGTTCTTGATCCAAATGGAGTTCGAATTTGTCTCATAGAGCATAGTGAAGAATATAAAAAGAAATGGAGTTAAGACCATGATTGTAATGATGTGTGGAAAAGGTGGCTGTGGGAAAAGCACAGTGACTGCTCTTCTTGCGAATACATTTGCTAAAAGTGGAAAGAAAGTAATCGTTATCGATATGGATGAATCCAACTATGGTTTGTATCGACAGCTAGGCCTGGAACTTCCAAAAGATTTTACCCATTATTTTGGATTCAAAAAGGGTATCTTTCAGGTGCAGGATAATCTGAAGGAAGGAGAAAAAGTATTTCCTGAGGTTTGGAGCTATGACACTCTTCCTGAAGAGTTTGTTTCTTCGGATGGAAATGTTAAGTTGATGGCGGTAGGAAAAATTCATCATGCTGGAGAAGGATGTGCCTGTCCGATGGGTTCTGTAGCAAAAGAGCTTCTTGATAATCTTTCTTTAGAAAAGGATGAGATTGTCCTTGTAGATGCGGAGGCAGGAGTGGAACATTTTGGAAGAGGAATTGATGCGAAAGCAGATAAGATTCTTATGGTCGTCGATCCTTCTTATGAGTCAGTTTCTCTTGCAAAAAAGATAAAATCCATGTGCGAAGATATTCATAAACCGTTTGGGATTATTTTGAATAAGGTGACCAAAGAACAGGAAAGTATTATTTTGAAATCATTTGCTGGCGAATATTCCGTTGCAGGCATCATAGGCCTAAATGATGAAATTATGACGAAGGGGCTTCTTGGAGAAAAACTGGATTTTGTTCCTGGAGGAGTAAGCCAGGTTATGGATTATCTGTTATCGTAGATTTGCAAGAATACCCCATCCGACAGTAGATTCAATCCCAATTGAATAAC
>JAUNNI010000161.1 GCA_030531555.1 Eubacteriales bacterium
AAAAAATAGAGCCGAAAGTTTTTTTGCTTTCGGTTTTTTTCGTATCTTTGCAGTCGTAAAATACATTATGCTCTTTGCGTAGCATTTTTTTTGGAGAGGAGAGAGTCGGACTGTGAAGTTCGACTCTCTTTATTTTTTTTGTAGTTTTTCTTTGTTTTAATTTTTTTATTCGTATATTTGCACAACATTAATAATTCGATTATTCCCGACAGGCGAAAGCCCCCTGTCTGAAAATCAGTAAAGCACCCCTTCCTAATAATAAATTATATGAATTACGATTACGACAAACAGGCAGAAACTGCTATTGCCAGCGAATCGACTTCTCAGGCATATATGCAGAACAATCATCAAGCATCGTTGCCACTCGACGATGTGTATGGTATGTTGCACTCTCTTGACAACGAAAGCAAGTTATGGCTCATTGACCGCCTCAATGATGATGTTCAGAGCGATGTGCTGGATGGGTGGACGAGCGAAGCACTGGAAGAGGTTGTAATGATGAGTGAGAAAGACTTCGAAGATGGAAGAGTGATAAGCAATGAAGAAGTGATGAAATACCTTTCAGAGAAGAGTCATGCAGGTAGAATGGGCAGAATCGGCATATAAAAGTCTTAAAGATGTAATCGAATACACGGAGGAGGAATTTGGCAATCGACAAGTGGAAGTGATTGCCAAGAAGATTGCAGATACCGTTAGGACCATATCTGCCATTCCCAATGCATTCCCGAAAGAATCTTTGCTTTCAAGGATGAAGGGCAATTACCATAGTGCAGTCGTTATCCGTGAACTAAAAATCGTTTACCGTATAATATCCATCGACCACATCCTTATCGTCTTTATATGGAATACCAGGATGAGTGCGAGGAAAGTAATCGAAAAACTCAAGAAAGAAAACAACGCATAAAACATGAACGGCATTGAACAATTTTTTATAAATGAACAATCAAATTTTTTCTGCTATATGGTCGATAAAAAGATTATTCAATTATCAAACAAAAAGGCTATAAAAAAAATATGACAGACAGCCCCCTGTCGTAAAAAAACTATAATCAATTCTATGTTTTTTATTTTTCACCACATTTATCAAACACCTGAAATTAGAGCAGTATTTCATGCTTTGAGGGGGAAATTGATAGAAGAAATAGAAATTAAGGGCTCTAACTTGTCATGGACTGAGGAAGAGTTTGATTGTGCATTGGAAGAGTTGCTCCCTTGTATGGTAAATTTCGCTAACCGTCTTTATCTTTCAGAGCAAGCGAAAGAGATTATACATCATAATGCGTTTTGTGGAAAAATCACAAGCATTCCTCTAAAACTCTGTATCCTTTATATTTTTTTTGGTTGTTTGGATGGGCAAGATTATAGCAACCTCATCAAAAGTAAATTCGGTTTTATTATGGATAAAATGAATATTTCGTCACATAATAAGGTGTCTTTTAATCTGAATGAGCTGCAGAAATTCATTAAGCCAGAAGATGACTTCTTCAAGATTGATGGAGGAGAGTATAATGAACTGTATAACAACCACTGTGAACTAAAAAAACAATACGAGGAATCGGAAAGAGAAAACCTTAATCTATATCAGCAGATACAAGTTAAAGAGGAAGAACTGGCTGCACTGAAAAAACACTCCTATTTGAACACTTTGGTGGACTTCTTGGTGGAGAATAACGCAAAAACTGAGGAGAAGGAGATGGTCTCCATCATACTGAGCCGAATGTATATACAGAACCAAAACGAAGAGGTCAAAGAGGCTTACGAAAGATTGAAAGATAGCATCTCAGCAGATAAGAAGAATGCACGAGGAGGTAACACCTTCATTTCTGTTGCTCCGGGTGGAATGAATATTGGAAATATTGGACGT
>JAUNNI010000090.1 GCA_030531555.1 Eubacteriales bacterium
TTGCGTAGCAATCCCGGGTACTGGCACGAAGTGCCAGCATAGAAACCCCATCCGATGTAAAAAAATAGTCGGTTGCGGGTAGTTCATGAAATCAAAGAAAATATTTTGGCAGATACTCATCCTTATTTTCATATCAATCGGAATCTACGGAGCACAGCTCTTTGTCTTTCATGATGCGAAGAATACCTTTTTCTATATTTTTCAGGATATGGCCTTTCTACCAATCTCTATCATCGTAACTATCCTTTTAGTAGGTGCATTGTTGGAGAAGCAGAGTAAATCGGAGCGTATCGAGAAGTCTCGAATCTTAACGTCTTCTTTCTTTTCCATTATTGGCAATCCTATGATGGGGCATCTTTGCAATCTCTTGGATAAGGACATGCATCTTAGTTGGAATCAGGAAGAGATGGATAAGATTCGGCAACTTCTGGATGACAATACGGAGATTATCCTAACGATCGCCTCCAATCCACATCTTCTGGATCATGAGATATTTACGGACCTTCTTTGGGCAGTACTCCATCTGCGCGAAGAATTATATAGCCGCGTGGGTCTACAGGTGTCCCAGGCAGATTGCCAGCATATTTTGATGGATTCAAAACGAGTTTTTGACCTATATCTGGAGAATTGGGGGCAGTACTGTGAATATGTTCGCAAAGAGTATCCTTATTATTATAGTGGTATGGCTTTCAACGAGCTGAGAAAGAGGATAGAAGCGATCGAAGATGGGAAATGAGCTGTCTTCCTAACAATATAATTATAGGCCAACGAAGGAAGGTGTTTTATGAGTTTTATAAACTATATCGAATTAGATACTGTGTTCCCTTTCTCTAAACAATACGCCTATGTGGATGTTTCAGAACATCTCGCAGATCGATTATTTATTGATGATAAGATTCGGGTAAAGTTTATTAATGATATGATGTCAAAAGATTATCCTTATTGTATTGTGTTTTGTAAGATTAGAAAAAGAGATAAGGATTTATTCATGAAGAGTTTGGAGAAACTTAAGGATAAGGTATTACTTTTGGGGTATACCGATTACGAAGAGTTTTGTAATGGATTCCTGAAGCAATTGATTGCGTAGGGAAGAAATGTTTATTGTGGCAAAATTCGGTTAAATCATTTGACAGAAAAGAGAAAATAGAAGTATGAGATTATTTATTGCAATTTCATTGCCAGATGAGATTAGAGATAACATTCATAAAAGTGCAAAAATAATGAAACGATATGCAGCAAAAGGTTCCTTTCCAAAAGCTGAAAATTATCACATCACCCTTTCCTTTCTTGGGGAAATAGAAGAAGACAGAATTCCACTGATTCGTTCAATCATGGATATGTGTCAGGTGGAATCCTTTGAGATATCTTTAGAGGATATTGGGAGATTTCGAAAAAAGGATGGTGATGTGGTACATAGGAGAGTGGAATCCAGTAGAAGACTATATAATCTTCAGGACAAACTGGCAAGACTGCTCACCAAAAATGGATTTGAGATCGAGAAAAGAGCCTTTCAGCCTCACATTACCATTGGAAGAAGAGTACAATATAATTCTATATATGGATTTTCTGAAATTATCGATTTTGATGAAATGTTAGGACTCTTTGGAGAAAAATTCATCGCCAGGTCCATGCATCTGTTTCTGTCGGAACAGGGCAAGAATGGAAGAAATTATCTTTCTTTGTATGAAGTACCTTTCAAAGAAATATAAAACTTGTTTTACTAATGATTAATTCATTACTTGGAACGGAAACATAAGTTTAGGAGGAAATATCACAATGATATATTATGAAATCTGCGATAAAGACACAGAGGGAGCATTTTCTCTTTTATTTCAGCCAGATATTTTTCTTGTAAAAAGAGCAGTAACTGAAGACCAGGATAAGGTTCTTCAGGATGAGATTGGCGAATGGTATGTAAAAGAAGAAACAACCACATCCTATGAATCTGGTATCTATAAGGATCGTTTTCTGGATCAGGAGTCTCATTATAGTGGCATTGAACGAAAAGAAGCCGTAATTAAAGATGGACATTTTGCTGGAATCGTTAAGGGTTATGACCGCGAGTTTCTTGCAGAACATTTCACAGAAATTGAAGATTACCGTAAAATGACCAATTGTTCCATTACAGCCATTGTGGAGATCTCCTCCTGGCAGGGCAGAAATATCCTGATTCGTGAAGAAAGAGAGTTGGTGAATTCCAAAAATGGATTGACGAGAACAACCAAATACTTTTTATGTACATAATTTGGTGAATTGGTATTTTGGGAAAAAGGAGTGTGAGCAGAATGAAAAAATTTTTTGAACTTGGTAATCGTTATGCGAAAAAGAGTACCTGGGTTGATTTTGCCTTGGTAAAATTCTGCCTTTGTGCCATGGGTGTAATCATTGGATTACAGATTCCTAAAAAGCATAAAAAAGAAGCAACGGAGATTGCGGGAAGTGTATTTATCGTGACATATTTACCATTGATGGCCAAGGTATTAACGACTGTAAAGGAGATGTTGAAATGAAACAATATATCGTTGACGCATTTACCAATAAACCATTTTCTGGTAATCCAGCAGCTGTTTGCGTGATGGAGTCATGGCCTTCCGAAGAATCTATGATGAAGCTTGCAATGGAGAATAATCTTTCTGAAACAGCTTTTATCGTAAAGGAAGAAGAAGGATATCATCTTCGATGGTTTACTCCGGGAACAGAAGTGGAACTTTGTGGCCATGCCACACTTGCTTCCTCTTTTGTCATACTGAATTTTTATGAAAAAGACAGCAATGAAGTTCGTTTCAATACTCTTAGTGGGGAATTGATTATTCAGAAGAAAGACAATCGTTACGAGATGAATTTTCCAACTTATGAATTAGAAGAAATTCCTGTAACGGATGAGATGGAAGCGGCATATGGTATCAGACCTGTAAAGGCTGTTTTGGGATTAGACCTTGTCTGTGTATTTGAAAAGGAAGAGCAGGTTCGCAAGATGAATCCGAATCAGGAATTGCTTGCCAAAATCCCAGGTCGAATTCAAAACGCGACTGCAGCAGGCAAGGAGACGGATTGTGTATCACGTAGTTTTTGTCCGAAACTTACCATTGCAGAGGATCCTGTCTGTGGTTCAGCACATTGTCAGATTGCGGATTACTGGTCAAGCGTATTGAAGAAGAAAGAGATCGATGCCTATCAGGCCTCCAAGAGAGGTGGATATCTCCATTGTGAATTGCTGGGACATGGAAGAATTGCCATTAGTGGGGAAGCTACATTGGTTGCAGTATCCGAAATTATTGCGGAGTTATAATATGGAACATTTACAAATCTTGATGGATTTAAATAAAAAAATAACTTTATACAATATCTCAGGAGAGCCAATATCTCCAGAGGAAATTGAAAAAGCCAGACATGCAGCGAAAGAAATAACGAAGTCTGGATTTTTCACATTCAAAGAGAATACGACAGATGTTGAATTTTTCAAAGAAATTCAGCAAATGATGAATGCGGCAATAAGAGACTTTTAAATTCATATTGCCTGGAATTCTTTGTAATAACATTTTCTTATTACCATATTCGCAATTCGAATTAAAAAGTCAATTTTCATGAGAATATTCCTTTTTCATTATGTTATAATTTTTGTGTTTAAAAATAATATCTTATAAATAATATATAGAAAGGGGGATTCATCATGAATTCCAAAAAATCAACTTTTGTATTCTCCTCTGTTTTTGGGGTTGCATTTATCTGGTTTACGACTCATTTTGGAGGAGGTTTCGCATCTGGAGCACAGTTATATAGTTACTTTGCAAAATACGGTGCATGGTGCTTGATCTTGCCTGTTTTAGCCATGGCCTATGATGCAGTATTTTTTGCCTATGCGCTTCATTTTGCAAGAAAGCATGAAGTGTATGACTATCGTTCTTATAATAATGTTTTTTATGGCCGTTTTGCTCCTGTTTTCTCCAATTTGTTTGAATTGATCTATTTGGTAACCATGTGTCTTGCTCCTGCTGTTGCATTTGCTACAGGTGGGGCGACTTTATCTACAGTAACAGGCATTCCTTATCTGATCTGTACTTTGATCATTGGTGTTTTCATTTTTATTGTAGCGATATTCGGAACAAATCTGGTACGTAAAGTGGCATCCGTACTTTCTATTTTGATTATTGTTGGCCTGTTGCTTGTATATGTGCCAAATATTGCTGTTGGTACAGAACGGATCTCAGAGACGATTTCAGCCATGTCCGCGCAGAATATTTCCATGAAGACAGCTTTTTACTATGCATTTCTTTATGGTACTTTCCAGTTAATCAACATTGCTGTTTTTGTTCAGCATGCGGAAACCTTTGAAGAGGCAAAAACTGCAAAACAGAGTATGTTTGTTGGATTTATCATTAATGCATTGATGATGGTACTTGTTGCTCTTGGTCTTCTTACCATTTGTAATGATCCTCAGATGGCAGAACAGAGTGTTCCTACCTTGTTCATGGTTCAGAAGGGAGTTGGAGCTTCTTTCATGCTTCCACTCATTTCTATATTGATCATTCTTGGTGCTATATCTACTGCAGTAAATATGGTGGCTGCCATGGTTAAGCGTGTAAGTGTCTTTGTTCAGACGGAGGATGAGCGTCAGAAAGAAGCAAAAAGTGGAAAGCCAGCCATGAAAACTATCATCATAGCGCTGATTTGTTGTATTGTTGATTTTGGTATTGCACAGTTTGGTCTTTTGACTTTGGTATCTAAGGCTTATGGATTCCTGGCTTATCTTGAGATACCGGTAATCCTCATTCCTTATATTATTCACATGATTGCGACACGTTTTGATACAAAGGAGTAAGGTATGAAATTAGATAATTATGAGATGCATTTGCCAAGCTATTCGATTGGCGATCACATATATGATAAAATTGCAAATGTTTGTAAAGATTATGGACAAAAAGTCCTGATGATTGGTGGACGAAAAGGTCTGGCAGCGGCGGAAGATAAGATTCGAAAATATATTGCAGATTCTGACCTTACTATCATCGGTGTTGCGATCTATGGAAATGATTGTACTTATGCGACTGTTGAGCGTTTACGTCAGCTTCCATCCTATAAGGAATGTGATATGGTTTTTGCCGTTGGTGGTGGTAAAGCGGTTGATACTTGTAAATGTCTCTGCATCGAGGATGATAAACCAATCTTTTCCTTTCCTACCATCGCATCCAATTGTGCTGCAACAACTTCAGTTTCCATTATGTATAATGAGGACGGTACTTTCTTAAAACCTCATTTCTTCATTCGCCCAGTTATGCATGCTTTTATTGATACGGAGATTATTGCACAGGCCCCATGCCAGTATATGTGGGCGGGAATTGGAGATACTTATGCCAAATATTATGAAGCACAGATTTCTTCCCGTGGAGAAGAATTACCACATTTTACAGCTATGGGTGTTAATGTAAGTCAGTTATGCAAAGATCCGATTCTCCTTTATGGAAAACAGGGATTTGAGGATCATAAGAATCATGTTTCTTCTTATGCTTTAGAGCAGTTAGTTCTCTCTATTGTTGTAACCACCGGAATTGCTTCCATTTTCTTAACCAGAGATTTTACTCCAGATTATAACAGTGGTCTGGCCCATGCTATCTTCTATGCATTGACCAGTTATCCGATTATTGAAGAGAAACATCTTCATGGGGAAGTGGTTGGCTTTGGTGTTTTATTCGCCCTTGTTGTGGATGGCTGGATGGAAGAGTTTGAAAAGATTTATGCCTTCAACAAGTCCATCGGACTTCCGGTTTCCATTGAAGATATTGAGATTACAGAGGAGCAGTTCAAAGAGACTATTTCAAGAATTCCTGAAATGTCTGATATTAAGCATTATCCTTATGAGGTGACAGAAGAGATGATGTATGAGGCATGGGAAGTAATTAAGAATCAGGGAAATAAATAGAGTCAAAAATATATGGCAGATTTTCCTTTTGAGGGATAGTCTGCCTTTTTTATTATAATTTTATTAGGAAAAATGCTTAAAATAAGGTATGATTAGAATGAGGAAAGCGTATCAAAAGGATCTATCATTATAAGAGGTACGTAAAAGGGTTTGAGGAGGAATTGTTTGTGAGTGAATATAAGATTTATTGTATTGGGGATTTGATTGAAGTTATTAATAGTTTACCCAAAGCGGATATTTATTGGTATCGTGGTTTCAGTAACGTTGATTATCCATTGATTCCTTCGGTTCAAAGGGAGGAATTTCTTGAAAAAGAACAGTATCTGGCAAATGATTTCTATATGAAAGCCAGTGTTACATTGAATGATAAGCCAGATTATAGAAATTACTCTGCATGGATTTCCATCATGAGACATTATGGATTGCCAACCAGATTGCTTGACTGGTCCAAATCTCCTTTGATTTCTGCATATTTTGCGACAAATAAATGGAAAGAAAAATCGGATGTTGATGGATGCATCTGGGTAATGAATCCGGAAGAACTGAATGTGAAGGAAGGCTTTAAGCGTTATTTATATTCCATCGATTCCCATACTGCCATTCAAATGATTCGTCCGGCATTCAAAAAAGAATATGTTCCAGAAAACCCAAATGTACAGAATAAAATACTTGCCTGCTATCCAATCGAACATAACATGAGAATTTATGTACAGCAATCGGCCTTTACTCTCCATAACACAACCAGACGTCTTGTGGACATTTTAGATGAAAATTCTCTTTTCAAAATTATTATTCCAGGTGAGGCCAAAGAGAGAATCGCAAAAGAATTAAAAGTTTTGGGAGTTACTTTGTCCCATATTTACCCGGATTCTGAGAATATCGCCAAAGAATTAAGTGACAGATATCGATAATCTTATTTTTGTAGAGTTATACAGGTTTTATTTAGTCGCGATAAAAGGAGTAGAATGAAGAAAATAGGAGTGATATCTGATACTCATGGCAAGCTACGTGCCGGAGTGATCGAACATTTGACAGGATGTGACTTGATTCTGCATGGAGGAGATATCAATAAGCAGATGATTCTTGATCAGCTTGCTGAAATTGCTCCCCTTCATGTGGTCCGAGGGAATAATGATAAGGAATGGGCACAACACCTGCCAAAAGAGCTATATCTGCAGGTTGAAGAGCTTCGAATCTATATGGTTCATAATAAGGCACATATTCCAAAGAATCTTTGCGATGTGGATTTGATTGTGTTTGGGCATTCTCACAAATATCTTGAAAAAGAGGAGAATGGCATCTTCTATCTGAATCCAGGTAGCTGTGGGCCAAGAAGATTCGACCAGGAGATTACCATTGCCATGCTCACCATTGATGGAAAAGAGTTTTCCATAGAGAAGATTCTTATAGATCATGAGGAAAAAGTGTCAAGAAGAAAGAAATAATTATAATAGTGTGAAAAAGATAGGCTGGGATTTTGTCTTAGCTTATTTTTTATTCTATGGGTTAGATGCGACTAACATGAAATTAAGTACAAAGTATAGGACATATTTAGATTTATCACTCTAAAGTAGTATAACATATTTTCCAAAATATTGGGAAGAAATCTTTTTGAAATGCTGTATTAGTAGATATTCCTTATGAGAAATGATAAAATAATCTTTAGAAATTATATTCTTTGGATGTATAAACAAGATTTTCATGAAATTATAATGTTAACGGATTGCTTCGAAACAGATTCATTTAGGAGGGAACAAATGTTAAAGATTACCTTATTATCGAGTCTCTACAAAGAATTCGAAAAAATCATTTATGATAAAAAAGCACCGAATTATAAAAGTGACAGAAGGTTTCTAACTATGGAGAGATCCTATCCGGAAGCGGCTGGTATCGATTCCGTTACCATGGAGGAGCGTTATCTTCCGAAATCGATTCTTTATTATATCTGGGTAAATGATGAAAAAGAAACCAGAGATTTGTCTGATAAAACTCTTTGTAAATGGATACTGGCCTTTGCTCAGGATTATAAATTACAATTTCTAAAAAGTGATATACCAGAGAATCCATTGGAAAATGGATTCTCCATTCTTGATTGCTTTGATGCAAGCAAAATCCCTGATTACCGAAAGAATACTGCTTATTCAGATTTGACGATTACTCGAATGGAAGACGTGAAAAATAAGTCGATTGTTGAGGACACAAGAAAAGCAACCTTTCCAGGAATGACATTTTCAAAGAAATATAAAGAAGAAAGATGGGGAAAAGAATGATAACAGATTCAAATAGATCCTGCGTGGATTGTGGAAGAAAAGCATGTAGAAAAAGTGAAGTGGAAAAATATCCTGAGTTTTGCCTGACCAAAAACGCAGACGCGCTAGATTTAGAATCTATGAAAAAGGAATATATGGAAGAGAAGAATCAGGATACCATGCAGGCAGCTGCAAAGATACAGGCAGAAACCTATGGAACGATTACTCGTGTGGAAGAAACCATTCTTTTTGCTAAGGAAATGGGCTATAAAAAGATAGGTATTGCTACTTGCACAGCATTGTTGAAGGAATCCCAGATGTTAACCCGAATTTTAAGGAATCACGGATTTCAAGTATTCTCTGCATGCTGTAAGGTAGGAGCTATTCCAAAAGAAGAGATCACTATCCCAAAAGAACATATTACACAAGGACCAAATATTTGTAATCCGATTATGCAGGCAGAAATCTTAAACAGAGAAGAAGTGGATCTTGCCATCGTTATGGGCCTTTGTGTTGGTCACGATATCCTCTTTCACAAATATATTAAAGTACCAACAACAACACTTGTGGTAAAAGATAGGGTGTTGGCCCATAATTCGGTTGCGGCGTTATATACCACACACAGCTTCAATAAACACTTGCTGGAGGAAGATATGAAATGAGGATATTAATGTTAGGAAACAGCTATACCTTTGTGAATGATCTGCCTTCCATGATTGCTCAGATTACAGGAGCAGAGGTTGTGAATCACACCCGTGGAGGAGCGAGACTTTCAGAACAATTGAATCCGGTAACCAGAATGGGTGCATTGACAATAGAGGCCCTGGAGAAGGAAAAATGGGATTATGTTGTATTGCAGGAAATGAGCAATGCAGCCATTAAATTTAAGAAAAGTTTTCGAAAAAGCGTAACAGCATTATGCGAAAAAATCAGACAAGCTGGCGCGACTCCCGTTTTGTATGCGACTTGGGCCTATAAAGATGGAAGTGTACCCATGGAAAAGATGGGAATGACCTATGAAGAAATGGAGAGGCAAATGTATCAGTCTTTCCATGAAGTAGGAGATAAGAATGGAATGCTAATCGCAGACGTTGGCAGAGCATTTTTTGAAAAAAATAAAGAAATCAATCTCTATCATGATGATGGTTCCCATCCAAATATGGAGGGATCCAAATTGGCAGCAGAGATCATTGCCAAAGTGATTATGGGACATGCATGGGAGAGAGAATGAATCAATCAAGAAAGCTGATTTTTCTAAGGATGCTACCTTTTCCTGTAGTTTATTAACAGATTCCGATGAATATCATCTGAAAAAAGTTGTAATTGATAATAATAACAAAAAGCCAGTTGACTTAAGTCGGCTGGCTTTTTTCCATAATATGATATGAAAGTCAAAAGATAGTAAGACTGATTTCGTTGATATGTGCTAGAATAAGAGCAAGATAATTATATAAAAAATTGAAATAGGAGAAAGGAGTAACATCATGAAAAAAGTCACTTTTTTGGTTGCTATGTAAGGTGAACCCATTTGTCAAGACAATTTTTTAAAAAAATTAAGTTGGATTT
>JAUNNI010000162.1 GCA_030531555.1 Eubacteriales bacterium
TTCGCATACTTCTTGCATAATGCAGGCGGGTATACTTTTAGAAACACACTCTAGTGAAGCATTTTGAAGAGAAAATTGCTTCCTACGATAAGATGGAATTGCATTATATGGCTTTGAAGTATTATTCACATGAGCTAAACGAAGTTTACATGCAAAAGGAAAGGTACTTCAGTCTTCGTGATTTAGATGAAGAAATCCAGCAAGATTTTTTACAAAGAACAATGAAATATAGAGAAGAAAATCGGAGGAACAAGTATACTGCTGAATATTTAATTGAGAGCAATCTCTATATAGCACATAGTCAAGCACCCCTTCTTATAACTGGGGATGACTTTAACTATTTACTCGCTTTTGCTGATTGGTTATGTGCACTACAAGAAATTTCGGATATTTGTTATCAACGGCCTGACGACTCATTCATAACTGTTGATGAACAGTTTGTCATTAATATTCATAGAGAAAATGAAGTGATTGAAGATAAATATAAACAAGGCATAGAGCGCAAATACGCAATTAAAGAATATGGGTTAAAGTTTGATGAAAAAGATCATGAATATGTAAAAAAAGTCAAGGATGCGTTCATTATTGATACGGGAATAGATTATGAATTATTGTTGTCATTACTTGAATATATTTGTTTAGATTTGATATTGGAAACAGGAATAAAAGAGATAGACACCAATGTCTATTCGTTTCCAATAAGAGCCATTATTGATGGTTTTATAAGTGGATATGAGCCTGGCATGTTTTCTGATGAAGCTGTGAAGAAAACACTTGATTTTATTATTCTGAACACATCATTATTGAAAACATATGGTGAGAATAAAAAATCTGGTGTTCTACCAACCTGGGAAAGAGAGGCTCGCGAAAACCGGTTTGAGGTAAAACCCATCATTATTAATCAGGAAAGCTGTGTATTTTCACCTGTGGTAATATACCAATTATGGGATTTATGGAGAAATGGTTTGCTAAATTGGTTTCCACCATACGAAATTGGATTGACAAACGTGAAAAGTGTTCTGGAAGAATGGAAGAAACGTTATGAAGATTTAATGGTGCAAGATATAAAAAAGCTATTCGATGATGCCAATTTTGATCAAGCAATTCCGGAAGTAGAACTTTGTAGCCGCTTTCCTCAAGAGAATTTCCCAGAAGAATTAGGAGATTACGATGTTATTGCTATTAATGAGAAAAAGGCCGAGATCTGGCTCATTGAAAGCAAAGTTTTTCATAAAGTTGGGTCAATTTTTGAAGATTTGATGTTGCAAAAAAGTGTGTTTATCCAGCACAAGTATGATGAGAAATTCCAGAAACGTATAGATTATATAAATAATCATATAGATCGGATTGTCAAGGTGTTTGGATTGAAAGGAACACATTATAATGTTATTCCTTATATGGTTACGAATAAGATGTTTTATTCGAGATATAAGCTTTTATCCTTTGAAATAATATCATTTTCTGAATTGCAATCCTTACTTTTAGATGGATAGAGCTATTGTTTCGTAGACAAATACGAATCATGAAATTGTCGGATACATCCAGGAGCTTTACTAACGCGGAAGTCCAAGCCGCCTTTGGCAAAACAAAGCCCACAGTGGCGCAGCTGCTCAAAAAATATGTGATGCGGGACTTTTGAAAATGGTTGAGCTCCAGGCGAGCAACAAAGTATCAAAAAACATCTCAGAATCATGAGACTTTGCGATGATTTCTGTTTGGAAAAGTGTGTCTGAGTTTACTCCTTTTTTGCGAACCATCTGGAGTCTGTCATGTTTATATTATTTGAAGGATTCTTGTGGTGCGCAAAGAATACTACTCTGGGGTTTCACCCCAGACCCCACCAGGGTACT
>JAUNNI010000091.1 GCA_030531555.1 Eubacteriales bacterium
AAACCCCTCATGATTGAGGGGAAGGGGAGTTGAAGTGTCGAAGACACTTTTTTATCTAATACAAATTGGAAAAGGAACAGTAATTTTTCATAAATGGAAATACAAATTGCCGAATAGGATAACGACTGAGTCCGTTAAATAGGACATGTTATAGGATATTTTATAATCAGAATAATTCAAAGTTAAAAGAAAGGAGTAATTATGGGTGGAAGATTTAGGATGATGAGCCATGGCTCAGTTGTTTATCACAGAAAGGGATGCCATTATGCAAAAAGAATCAAATACAGGAAGGGTATTGATATTACATCGAATGAAGATATGAGAGCTATATATCGTCCATGCAAATACTGTAATAGTATGAAATATGCATATGATTTCTCAAAAGATATTATGAGATATTATGAGGAAAATAAAGGAATAAAGTTTAAGTATATGGACTCTATTCTCTATATTTTAACAGAAATGGGATGTTGGAAGCTAATCTATTCAGAACAAGAAGAATCTATTGTCATTTATCATCGAAACAAATCATCTAGACCTGTTAAGTTTGAAGAACCTTATAACGAACGATACCACCTTCAAAGGGATGCCATTCGTTACAGCAGTATAACAGGCGCATTAAAATACATTTATGAACATGATCGTTTTCGCAAAGCACAGGAACAGCATGACAAAAACTTTAAGTATATTAGTAAAAAATACAAAAAACAGGCAAAGAGAAAAGAGCGACGTGATGCAGTGAACAGAGTAAATGATCTTTTCCGGTTGTTAGAAAATCAAGATAAAAATCTGATACAATATTCATTTTGCTGATGTATATAAGGATATTACTGATTGGTGCACTTGCGTAAACAATGAAATAATGTTATTCTACACATACCTATAAAGAGTGTGCGAGAGACAAGCTCGATGACCGCACAGCAACCTGCTACGGGTAAGGTGCTAAAGCTTGTTTGATGGGAAGAGTACGATAGACGAGAGACTCCCATTGGTAACGATGGGAGTTAATTTTATGCATTGATCCTTGCTGCTCATTTGGTGTAGTGATAAAGTGTTTGTAATGTTTATGGTTATAATATCTTCAAAAATTATTGGAGGCATTAACCATGAATCAAGAAATTAGAAACTATGTGATGCAGAAAATGAGTCCATTTTTCAACAATGGTAACTGCTGCAATAGTCAAAGGTATTCCAATTGAACAGGTCCAAACATTGTTGGGACATGAAAAGATGACACAACATCTAGATATGCTTAGATTAAGAAGAGCAATATTAAAAGTGCGCATAAGAAATATATCGGGTAGAACAATTTGTGTCACCAGTGGTGACACAAATTAGGAAGGAAATGGATTATGTCAAAAAATGAAATAAGTACAGCAAATAATGTAATAAATATTATTAATACAGCTAGAGAAAATGCTTTGAGGCGTGTAAATGAAGAATTAATAAGAATGTATTGGCAGGTAGGTGAATATTTACATTTTGAATCTGAAAAAGCGTCTTTTGGTGATTCGTATATTGATGCAATTGCAGAAGAAATTCAGAAAGAATTTCCGGGTATTAAAGGATTTAATCGTCGTGGATTATACAGAATGAAGCAATTCTATGAAACTTATCATGAAAATGAAATTGTGACACCACTGGTGACACAAATTAGTTGGACAAATCATCTACTTATAATGTCAGGGTGTAAAAGTGATGAAGAAAGAGAATTCTATATTAGACTTTGCATAAAGGAAAATTATTCAAAACGTCAGCTCCAACGTCAATTAGATAGTGGATATTATGAAAGATATATGCTTTCTAAGGATATATTGCTTCCAGAAAAAGTGAAAAGTTTGGGAGAAAATCCATTCTTAGATTCATATGTTATGGAATTTTTGGATTTGCCGAATGAATTCCGAGAGAATGATTTGAGAAAAGCATTAATAAAGAATATGAAAGAATTTATTCTGGAACTTGGAAAAGACTTTACTTTTATTGATGAAGAATATCGAGTACAGGTAGGTGGAGATGATTTTAGAATAGATTTATTATTCTATCACAGAGGACTGCAATGCTTGGTTGCAATTGAATTAAAAATTGGAAAGTTTAAGCCAGAATATGTATCAAAGCTAGATTTTTACCTTGAGGCATTGGATAGACAAGTTAAGAAAGAAAATGAAAATCCAAGCGTTGGCCTACTTCTTTGTGCCACTAAAAATGATGAAGTTGTCGAGTATTCGATGAGTAGGACACTGTCTCCAATGATGGTGGCAGAATATAAACTCCAGTTACCAGACAAAGCAGTATTGCAGAAAAAATTGCAAGAATTAATAAATATTCCGTTGATAGAAGAGTAGCATGAATTTAATCGCTCTATCAAAAGTAAGCAAGATTGTAATTATTCGTTCTATGCTTGAACATTGAATATTAACTCAAAAAAGAATATGAATCTGATGAAGTTATAAAAGGTTTAAGAAGTACATATCTTATGATATGTACTTCTTTTATTTTTCATCTTTAATTTCTCCATATTGTCTGTATCAGAAATGATTCACAGAAGGAGGAATAAAAATGAATATGAAACAAACAATCAAAAATGTAACTTCAGGTTTCTTTCGAGGAGAAAACAGATGCTTAAAGCTTCGTGAAGATGAGGAACTTTTTACATCAGGATTCCAGAGAAAGACAAATTCCTATTTTGAAAATGCAGTCATTGCATATGATCTGATTGAGGGTTATTTAAAAGGGGAGATCACCATTCCTGAGTTTGATGAACTTGTAATGGATGCCATTACTCCATCCTTTACGGAAACAACGACAGAGCTTATGGCAGAGCAGCTTATCCAGATGGTAAAAAGATACTGCAGATGCGAATCAAGAAAAGCACTGTTTCCAGGAAGAAATCATCTACATTATGGATCCTATGACATTTCAACAGGATGCCATGCCATGTTTGATGACGGAACAAATCTTGAACTTGTAATCTTTCGTATCGGAAAACCATCTATTACCCAGTCAGGGAAAACAAAGGATAAAGGGGTTTCCACTTCGATCGAGCTTGCCCTTCTTTCCAAGATGGGAGAACGCTATGTCCGTGAAGGGGAATCGAGAAATATCATTGCTTCTTACTATTTTCTTCGAAAGGATTCCGACCGGTCCACGGGAATCGTTGACCATGATTTCTTTTCTGGAAGTGGTGGAAATGTCGTTTCCATGGAACATTTCTATACCGGAGGAGAAGAAGCTGCCGAGTTTGAACAGTATCTGAAAGGTCTAATCAAAGATTTTGAAGAAGGGGAACTTTGTACAGGAGATACCTGTAATCACTGTATCAAACGAAGTGTCTGTCAGTTTCAGATGCCTCTTATTGCGAAGGAAAAGCAGATAAGCATAAAAGGTCCGATTGCATATTCTGAAGAACAGAAAAGGATTATAGATGCAAGAGATGGAAAATACTGCGTTGTTGCTGCTCCAGGTTCCGGGAAGACAGAGTGCATTTGTGAAAGGGTAGCATGCATGATCAAAGAAGGAACGGATCCAGACAGTATTTTACTCATTACCTTTACCAATGCTGCAGCAAAAGAGATGAAGGAAAGAGTAAAGAGAAAGTGCCTGGAGAAGGGTATTATACTACGTTCCTCTATTCATGCAGTTACTTTCCATGCCTTTGCCCAGTGTATTTTGTGTGATAATTACAGAATACTTGGATATACCAGAGAGCCGGAGGTCATTGATACAGTAACAAATCTTGTGATCATCAAAGATATCCTGGATGAAAATCCAAGAATCATGGGGCTTGATTATAAAAACTTTACTGCAAGAGGGGGAAGCCTGATGGGAGCACTTGCCTGTGCAGAGAAACTCTTTCTTTCAGTGAAAGAGGAAGACATCGATCCTGGTGATCCTGATGCAGTGGATGTTCTTAGAGATTCCCTTTCAGAAGAGAAGATATTATCTTTTTATGGCGAAAACTCCTTAGCAGAACTTCTTAATCTTTATGATGTTTATGACAAAGCATTAAAAGAGAAGAATAAAGTCGTATTTGCAGATCAGGAGCGACTGATGCATAAGGTTCTTTCCATGATTCCTGAATATTTGGAAAACCTAGGTTTTCGGCATATCATTATGGATGAAGCACAGGACTCCAACGATATCCAGTTTGCAACCATCGATAAACTCTGGAACTGTTCCTGTGCAGAGTCATTGATGATCGTTGGAGATGATGCACAGTCTATCTATGGTTTCCGTCATACTTCCCCTGAAAACTTTTTACGGTTTTCAAATGAGGAAGGAGTGAAGGTGCTTACTTTATCTGCCAACCGAAGAAGTACACCGAAGATCATAGCGTGTTCTGATCAGTACATGAAAAGAAATGTGAATCGTGTGGAAAAGAGCAGTGTGGCAGTCAGAGAAGATAGCTATCATGAAAATGAAGAAGGGAAGATGGTTCCGGATTCTCCAGTCATTAAAGGGTTTTATGATAAACCAGACGAGATGGAGTTTATCGTGGATGAAACGGAAAGACTTCTTAAAGAAGGGAAGAGAGCAGAGGACATTGCAATCATCTGCATGAAAAAATCAAATCTTATTGATTTTTCTGCAAAGCTTTCCGAACGGGGGATTCCATGGATCATGAAGAATCCAATGAACCTTATGGAAAACTCAAGAGTCTGTGCAGCCCTTTCCCTTGCGGATGCCTTTGTACAGCCAGAAGCTGATGAACTTTACTTCAATTATCTGGTTGCCCGTTATGAAGGAAAGATCTTTGAAGAAAGAACAATCCAGGAAATCCGTGAAGAAATCAGCCAGCTTAAGAAATGGTTTTCTTCTGTGATGGATGATCCTGATTTCGAAAAACAAAGAGAGATTTTCCATAAACTATTAATGGATCTTGTTCCTGAAAAGGATGAAGTATATGCCTATTTTCTTGACCTTGCGTTTGCAAGGGAAAGTTTTATAGAAGAACTTCAGTATCTTCATGACTTTTCTGTTTATGGCATGGGAGAAGCAAAACGTATGGAACAGAATTACGAAGGAGTGGTTCTTACCACTGCCCACAGTGCCAAAGGATTAGAATGGGATACGGTTTTCTTATGTCTTGATGGATTTGATTCAGAATCCCTTCACCATCCAAGATATAAATATTGCTTAAAAGATGGAGAAAAGATATTCTATGACGAGAGGATTGAGGAAAAGAGAAGACTTATCTACGTTGCCATGACAAGAGCAAGAGATATGCTTTATATTACTGGCAAGTACATTGCTTTTGGCAGCAGAAAAAAGGAGAAGGACTTTGTAACCGGGAAAACTGTAGAGATTGATGGAAGAACGCCAAATCAGTTTCTAAAAGAACTTTATGAAGATGCAGGTATGGATTTTATACCGATCGATCCGATGGAAGAGACCAGGAAGAAAGAGAAGCAGAAGCTTGCAAGGTCTGTAAGGAAACAGAAATCTAAGCAGAAAGAGCCTGTATTTTACGGTAAATATTCTTCTGTTACGAAGAAGGGTCAGGAAGAGATTGCAAAGAAAGCGGAGAAGGTAAAAGACTTTCCGGTGAATGTAAATGGTTCAAGACCTATGACGGATACAGAAATCAGAAAATATCAGGACTCTATCCATAATGCTTTTCAGATGTCACTTGAGATGCTTTGTTCTTAGTAAAAATATTATATTCAATCATGATGAGACAGCTGCCAAATGGTGGCTGTTTTTTCTGTATGATTAATGAAATATCGTGTTACAATAAGATATGAATATATGGTTGAAGAGAAAAATTGAAACTGAAGATAAAAAAGGAGTAGATTAATGGATACTTATAAGATCATCGATATGGAAACATGGCCAAGGAGAACACACTGGAATTATTACAGGAATCTGGTGAAAGCCCAGACTTCCATGACGAAATAATATATGTAACAAACTTTATTAATAGATATGCTTTTATATTTTTGCAGATGGGAATGCCACAGTAACGTCGTTACCCCCTAGGGGATAGCGAAGGCGTTACTGCGGCATTTTTTGTTGATAAATGATATGAATGTAGTTGAACCTATATGGTATGTGATTAGTCTTCTTCAAGAGTGGTGAATAATATTTCTACTAAATTGATAAAATCTTCTTTTGACATTCCTCTTTGTCTGCTGATTAATATAGCCTCTTCGATTTTATCGGAAAGATCATCCATGTTTAATGCTGATATATCTGAGTCTGTTAGATCTGCTACGAAAACACCCTTGTTTCCCTTGGTTATTAATATATCTTGGTCTTTTAAATTCATTAAGGCTTTATTTATTGTTACTACTCCGCAACCTAAGTTTTTGGATAGCAGTCTCATTACGGGAAGTTGTTCTCCAGGAAGAAGTGTGCGATTTGCGATTTGAACTTTTATTTCATTTTCTATTTGTTCAGATAGTGTGGTTGTTAGGCTATTGTTGACTTTAAAATATTCGAATGGCATATGGTTACCTCTTTCTATTTTTTGATAATTTTTTTGAATATCTAATATCAAGTCTTCGATGAACGTGATTACATACTGTGTCAAATAATATTCCGACGATTACAAAAAACAGGAAACAAAAATAGATAGATAGTGAAAGGGGGATGAATTTTGCTGTGTTATCTATAGGTATTTGCCCCCATCCAGATATGATCATTGTTGGTATCAAAAGTGTAATAATTGCAAATACTAATTCTTGAAGGTTGTAAAGAAATACGTGTATTTTTCTAATCCAATGTTCGTAGATATATATAGGCGATGGATAACACATATAGCGTAACACGGTTATTGAAATAGAATACAACATTGCAAACAAGGATGATAGTATTATACTAGGAATATTCAATGATGGATAAAATACATTATGGTAGCACAGAGTATATGGGATAATCATTAGAAGTGATAATACCAATATAAATAAGTGATGTTTTCTTTTTACTCTATGGATTGCTTTATATGTATTGTATACATATTCTTCATAAGTTAATTCGTCTGTTTTAGAAAAATGGAACATATAATGTGCCCAGAAAGTATTTAAATCGTATGTACGAGTAAGATATTTAATCATTTAATCACCTCCAAATAAATTTATAGCTTAGTGGGTAATTAATCAAGTTTAATCGTGTCTATACATCTGAATTATGCTATTGATCGTTTTATCAATATCATGATTATTTGATGCTCCTATTTCAAACAATTCATTCATAGTTATGTATTCTATCTGCGTTAAATCATCCAAAATGAGTAGAAATTCTGGTTGTGCGTTTTTGCAATCTTCAATGATATGATTGGTGGTCATTAATATTGAGTGTTTGTTGGAAGATTTTGTGAAATCGAGAAGAACCTTCATGATTTTTGAACGATTTACAGGAGATAAGAAAGAACTAATTTCATCTAACAAAAGGATAGATGGTTTTCTCGATAGTGCAATAAATAAAGCTATCAAAGTTTGCTGCCCTTTTGAATATTGACTTATTTTTTTTCAACATCAATATCGTATTCTTTCATATAGCCATAAAAAAGTTCATCATCAAAATCTGAATTATATTTTTTTATGAGTTCAATTGTTGAATCAATGAATGAATTCTCTTTTAAGTGATTTTCTTTGGCTGTTGGGTAAACGGCTATGATTTCATTATGTATTTGTCCAAAATTATCGAAATAGTCAAGTCGCATATTCTGATCTGAATAGTAATCTAGATGATAATTTTTTTCGTTATCATAATTTGGATCAAGCGCATGGATTAATGTTGTTTTTCCACAGCCATTATCACCAACTACCATGGTAATGCACCCACCTGTATCTTCAGATAATCCACTTTTAAGTTGAAAATCAATATTAAGATGAGGCTTTTTGTTTATTAACTTGGTCAAGAAAGAAAAAGGTCTTTTCGCAGAAACTGGGGTTTCTTCAAGAGTTTTAATACTCAGTACTGTTTTGAAAAGATTATCAGACATTAGAACCTCCTATAAAAAATTATGTTTGTGAATTATTGTTTCATTGGTGTGAAATAACAATTTTTTTTATGGTAACATTTATAAGATGATATGTCAATAAATAAGCAGAAAAATGTATAACTGAGTAAAAATTGTGAAAATATTCATGTTAAACATAGAAAAATTAAGTTATAATTAATTTTAAAAAAGTATTTGACATATTTTGTTTTAAGTGATATAAATTGCTTAACATCTGTTATTACAAACCGGTGTAACAAAAACATAGCAACAATTAAAGGAGGGATGAATATGCCTACAGGAGGATGTGCAGGTAAAACTAGTCAGGGTTGGCGTGAATGGGCCGACAGAATGGCAGGAAAAGTAGAAGACGTTAATCAGGATGATACATATGATTCTGATGATGACTACGATCCAGAAGAAGGATACTATAGCGACTAAACTTATAATTTGAAGAGAGGTGATAACATGGGAAGAGCAGCAAATGATGGCGAGTGTCCATTTGTAGGTAAACGTAATAACACAAATGGAGGACAGAATCCATATCAGTGCTTCTTTTGTGGCAAGGATGTTAGCTCAGATGAGTATTATCATCTTTGCAGATATGACCAAAAGGCTGTCAGAGAATGCCCTATGAGAAGCAGTGACTACAACAGCTAAATTACCGTATGACGTTGTATCCATAACATTTAAAGGATACCTTTAAATGCCCTGTGGTTTGGATCTTGAACAGACTGCAGGGCGCTTTTCGTAGGTATTATTTAGTTTGTAAGATAGACTTATGTATTGTTTTTCTATTGTTGGTTAGGAGGATGAAATGCTGAACGAAAAAACATTGCTGCCATTAAATGACAGTTTTGAGATAAGAGATGTGAATCAGTACATAAAGAGCTTTATGTTTATAAAGGGATTTGCTTGCGCCAAAAACTTAGTCCAGACGAATGTTGCACTGTCCTTAAGCAGGAGACTTCATGATGGACAGTATAGAAAAAATGGAGTTCCTTATATCCTTCATCCCTTAAAGGTGTGCTCTACGTTGATCTCTTATGGGATTGATGATGATGAAACTCTAGCAGCAGCGCTGTTACATGATGTTCTAGAAGATTGTCAAAGTAAACTTCCTTTACACGGAAAGGAACTGATCACAGAGTACAATAT
This sequence comes from Eubacteriales bacterium, assembly GCA_030531555.1. Taxonomy (GTDB): domain Bacteria; phylum Bacillota; class Clostridia; order Lachnospirales; family Lachnospiraceae; genus Anaerobutyricum. The sequence goes on from JAUNNI010000091.1 coordinate 9,098, forward strand.
TTCACAAGAAGTATTTGACATTATTACTGTTCTCACTAAAGAGTCAGGATTAGATCAGTATGAACTTAGCGTTTATTTTGATCGAATCCGAAAGAACCATAAAGCCGCGCTTATTAAATTGGCAGATCGTCTTCATAATTCTTCAACTCTGTATGCTTTTGATTTTGTAAAAATGTCTAAATATATTGAAGAGACATATACGTTTCTTATTCCAATGGCTAGTTTTTGCAAAAACTATTATCCGGAATATACGAATGCGTTCTCTATCTTAAAAAGTAATATTTATTCTTTAAATCATTCAATGGACGTGTTAATGAAGAAATTTCACAACGAAAAAGAGAGAGGTTCAAAAGGGGCTGTCGGTAAATAGACGAACCTAACAAAGACGTAGGGGTAGTAACTC
>JAUNNI010000092.1:0-5654 GCA_030531555.1 Eubacteriales bacterium
GTAATTGTAAATTTTGGTGCTAGGCTTCCACCATTATGCCAGAAGCCTCAAAAAAAATCGAATTTGTATTCTTATATGAATTGTATCGCGTTGGGGGTGATTGTAGCTTTGAGCAGATTATTGATTCTACTTATAGACATAAAAGTACAATCTCCAATGTTATTTCCCGTTTGGAGGAAGAAGGCTTAGTTATAAGTTATTCTGATTCAAATGCGAAGATTAAAAAAAGAGTTAAAATTTTACCAAAAGCTGAACAGATCGTAAAACTAGGTTTAGATAAGAGTAAAGATTGGACTGATATATTGGTTCAGAATCTAAATGAAGAAGAGAAATCTAGAGTCATGGATTATCTCCATAGAATTAATAAAAACTTGAAGAACTATGATCAAAATAACTACAATCCGTATCCGGAAATTCAATCGATCTCTTATCTAGCTAGCTATATTAAAAAAAGAATCCATCATATTGCATTTTGTTTTGACCATCGAGATTTGGAACTGAACCAGATATATATTCTTATTCATTTAGCATATTGCGAAGGCTTCTGTACTTATAAAGAATTAGAGTCTGCAGTAACAGTTGCTCAGTCTGTTATTGTTAGACAAATGAAAAAGCTTACAGATGCCGGATATGTATATAGTAGAACAGATGAGAAGGATCATCGAGTAAAAATAGGAATTCTTACAGAGAAAGGATCCGTTGTAGGAGAAGAATTATTGAGGGTCTATCTTGAGGCAGAGGAATTAAGTATCGACGGCTTCTCAGGAGAAGAATACCAGGATTTCATAAATATTTTGGAAAAAATATTAGAATCTATAAAAATTTGACAATTATTACTAATTAAATATATTAAATTTTTATTATATCGTTAAAATATGTACAAATAACAGTTTTCAAAGCATTGATTTATTGATTTTTTCATTGTACAATAAAAATGGAGATAGGGTTTTAGTTACATATTAATAAGGCGGTGTTAAATGAATATTGGATTGATTGGTGATAATTCCAAAAAGCAACTAATTAAGAATTTGTGTGTTGCTTACAGCGGTATTTTAAGAAAGCATGATCTGTATGCAACAGAAGGAACAGGTAGACTAATTGAGAATTTTAGGAATTTGAAAATTCAGAAATTAAAAACAGGAGAGATTAACGCTCTCAATGATTTCAGTGTAATGATCGAACAGAATTCAATAGATGCTTTGATTTTTCTGATTGATCCAGACGAACCGAATACAGCACACAGATCTTACCATAGGATTTTTAGAGCATGTGATCGATACAATGTCCCATATGCTTCGAATCTTGGTACAGCTGAATTACTGATTCAGGGAATCGCAAGAGGCGACTTGGAATGGAGAGAATTTTATAAATAGGTTTAAAAAAAAATTAGATAAGTTCTAGGGGGTATCCAAACTTTAGTGGGGTTTGCCAAAATTTAGTAGGGTCTGTTGGTAGGGTTTTAAATGGGGTCTATTAATGGGGGCCGTTAGTGGGGACTGAATTAAATACAGTAGCATCAACGGGAGTGGTAGTGATATCGCTCCTGTTTTTGAATTATAAGTACACGAATCATTCCCGCCAGTCAACAGCAAGCAGATCCATCTGATGCCTTCGGCATCTGTTGACAGACGGGAATGATTCATGTATCGGTCAAACAAGCAGACCAAAGGATTGGCCTGCTGATGACCAGCTATTTAGTGATTATAAAGTATAGTGATCAAAAGGAAGATCTGGATAATCTTCTTTATGTGCGTGTGTTTTGAAATAGAAAAATAGTTTTTCGAGTTTGTGATACTCCACAAAATCATGATAAAAGTGGAGCTCTTCCCACAGACGATCAATCTCGGTCCCTCTGTTTTGGATTTCTTCATATGCTTCAGATAATGATTCTTGAAGATAAACAACCTTTTTATTCGGTTTTTTATTACGTTTTTTCATGACAGTTCCTCCTGTTAGTCTTCGTCATTGTCCTGGTAAGTTCGGTAAGTGCTTGATCTTGTTGCATCAATGACAGGGGAAGATCGTGCAGCGTATAAAAAACGGGTTCTGAAATGATCAAAGTTACGGTAACCACGACTGTTACGTTTCATATCTTTGACGACTCGGTTTATGGATTCAATAGGACCATTGGACAGCCTGGAATCATACATTCCGCCAGGTCCATGCTTTTTCACCATGACAAAAGAGTTTATGATGGAATCATAATAAGTAGTAAGGGTGTTGGCAAAGGTGATAAAAATAGAATCACCGGAATCTTTATAAAGACGGATGATATTTTCAAGTTCCAGACGTGCAGTATCAGGATTTCCTTCATTACGCTTATTGAACCGGATGTATTCTTCTTTTAAGTTTCTCAGAGTAGAAAGCCGTTGATCGACATTGTAAAGAGCTTCTTCATAATCATAAGTGTTCATCAGTCGATGAAAGTGTTTATCCATACGAAGATCATAATGATATGTTATGTTTTCCTCATTCGCCAGGATGAGCCAGCGATATTTCTGAAGAAGATAAACCTCATCAGAAAGCGGTATTTTTACATGACGTGGGTCCTCATATGGATGTTTTTCAAGATAGCGGTCTTTATCTCTCGCCTTGAACTTTTTGATAAGCTGACGGATGTAGTTATCGATAAGATTTAACATCCATTGGATGACGTGAAATGAGTCAACTACTGAGACAGCATTTGGGAAATATTTATCAACATAAGCGATATAGGCCTTATACATATCTGTGATGAGATATTTCACCTTTGCCCGCTCTTCTTTTGGGATGGCAACGAAGTATGGTTCCGTAAGTTCTGCCCGTCTGCTCTGAAGAAAGTCAATGGGATCACCAGTATAGAAGTCCTGGATCACAAGGCCATACTTATATTTTTCATCAATATCGATCTTTACTTCATCAATACAGATGATGTCGGTCAATGGGAGTCTTGCCATTCTGACATATCGGTCAAAGACATCCATTACATATGTATCCGAGGTGTGAAAACGTTCTGCAATGGATGCTGCAGGGAGTGAAAAATCTCGAAAAGCATCAATGATGAGCATTTCGGTGACATTGGTCGTGCGGCGCCGCTCTTTTACAAACTTGAATGATTCATTCGTAGTATAGGAGCATAGTGGATTTGTACATTTCCAGCGACGTTGCTTAAGAAGCAGTATAAGTTGATATTTGTCCTGAAGGATTGGATGCATGATCTTCCTTTTCTTTATTCCTTTGGAGTGCATCCTGTTCTGGCAGACAGGACAAAAGTGTGGGGACGGATCGGTCTCAATGGTGATTGTTTTGGTCATTCCAGAAATAGAAATATCAGAAATGATGATGTGAGAATCTTCTAAGTCCAGAAAATCTGTGATACTATTCATATATCCTCCTTTTCATAGAAATATTTTTTGGCAGAAATATCATAATGAAAGAAGGGACGAAAGCACAAGATAAAGCTTTCAAAAAAAGCGGGTATTAAGGAGAAACTCCTTAATATCCGCTTTAATAATGTTAATATAAAGTTGTTTTTTATGTCTGCCCCCATGGAAAGACCCTAAAATCAGCCCCCCATAGTTAGCCCCCACTAAAGTTTGAATACCCGTTCTAGGATTCAATTTTGATTTCTTAGAACTTATTTTTGTTAAGGCGTGTATGTTGATACAACTATTATAAATATTATATATTATATACAAAAGTAGTAGAATGTAATATTAGACTAGAAGATGATAGCTACAAAAGAATATAAGGGGAATTCGTATGAAGAAATGGAAAATACCACTGATTGTATTATTGGTGTTTATTTTGTTGGGTGTTGGAGTAAAGATTTATTTTGATTCGCAATTAACATATAGTGATGAGGATGTTGACGTAGATGCATTATTACAGAGCGAACCTTTGTCAAAGAAGCAGGAAGAGATGCTGTTAGAGGATCAGGCTAAGCGTGTGGCAAGCTTGCCAGAGCATAAGGTACTTGATGCTAGTGAACGAAATCAGTATCAATTGAATTTTGCCATTTCCTCCTTTGATTTGGCGGACGATGACCAAAATTTCATCTTATATGGTACGAAGAATACATATACTTTGGTTACTTTGCATGAGACTGTCAGTTATATGAATCGATATGATATTGCCTTAGAGGAGATTTCACTTCGTGATTATGCTCAGGCCTGGGTGAATCGTTCCAGATTGATTTCGTCAAAAACGGAGAAGTTGTTTCCAACGGATACAGAGATTAGTAATATCATGATTCTTGATTCGGGGGAACAGGCTGATTATTCTCGTGATGAAGCAGATGACAGTATCATTTATATTAAGCTGCCTAAAAAGCTTGCTCCAGGGGAGCAGATTACATTTGCTTTTGATTTTACATTTCCAGTGTGTAATACCGGTATGAGAGCGGATATCACGGGTCTTGGCGGCCATCTGATCACAATCGCCAATTGTTGTCCGATCGTTTCTGAAATGAAAGATGGAAAATGGGTGAATAATCCGGTCGTTGATGATGGGGAACCATTTTATAGTAGTATTGGGGATTATCATGCTTATGTTTCGGCCCCTTCTACCTGGGATGTTATCTCCACCGGCGATGAAATGCTGAAAGAGAAAGATTCCGATTATTCCACATGGGAGCTTTCTTCTTCTTCCACACGTGATTTTATTCTGGCATCTTTCGATGGATTACAGAAGGCGGAAGGCTATACAGAAAATGGGATCCTTGTACAAGCTTGGGTACCTGAGATAGAAGAGATTCCGGAATCAGCCGGAAAAATTATAGTAGATACGGCGGTTACTTGTTTAGAGTCATTCAGTGAGACATTTGGCCCATATGCATATGATAGCATGGATGTACTTGTCTGTAGTTTCGGCACCTATCTTCCTGGAGTAGCTGGCATGGAATATCCACAGCTTGTTTTAATCAGTGACTATGTGGTGGAGAATATCTGGGAGAATGAGAAAGATTATGATACAGAACAGTTAGAAGAAGTGGTTTCCCATGAGATTGGTCATAACTGGTTTTATGGTATGGTAGGCAGTGATTCTTATAATGAAACATGGCTTGATGAAAGTATGACAGCATATACGGAGCAGGTTTACAAGGAAGCGATATCAGAATTCAATGGAACGGAAAAAATACTGGAATCTAATGCAATGACTTATATCAAAGAATATGACGGATTTATTGATCTTCCTGCAGATGAATTCGGAGAGGATTATGCAGCAGCGGCTTATCAAACAGGGCGTTCTTTCCTTATTCAGTTACGTCTTGCCATGGGAGATGAGGCTTTTTACAAGATGATGCAGGAATATGTGGCAACATATCGTATGAAGATTGCGACAACGCAGGGATTTGTTGAGATTCTCAAGCCATATATCGAAGGGAATGAAGAGGCACAGAATATCTGCAAGAAATATCTGAAAACGATGAATTAAATAAGAGTATTGTTATAATAAGAATCTCCCTGATCGCGAGTGTTGGTCAGGGAGATTTTGGATACCAAAAAGTATATATCTTTTCTTTTAGTGGAACAAAGATAGATACTTTTTTATTTTAGAGGTTCATCTATCCAATTTTGGACATGGATTTTTGGTTTTTCCTTACATATACCTTTTCTATGTCCTATGATATATTTTATATGTTTGTATAATTACTTGTCCTATGATATATTTTA
>JAUNNI010000092.1:5664-9373 GCA_030531555.1 Eubacteriales bacterium
ATGCTATGAAAACATTAAGAAAAACAAAAATTATTTGTACACTTGGACCATCTACAGATGATAGGGAAGTATTACGCCAGTTAATGCTTGAGGGTATGAACGTAGCGAGAATGAATTTTTCTCATGGTACCCATGAAGAACAGAAAGCAAGATTGGACGTATTAAAAGAACTTCGTGAAGAATTAAATCTTCCAATTGCAGCATTACTTGATACAAAGGGACCAGAAATTCGTTTGAAATTAATTGAAAATGACAAAACAGAGTTAAAAGCGGGGCAAACACTTACACTTGCAATTGGAGATTTTCTTGGAAATAACGAACGTGTTGCAATTACTTATGACCATCTGTACAAAGACGTACAGACAGGTGACCGCATTTTGATCGATGATGGTTTGATTGAAATGAAAGTAATGGAAATCAGTGGTACAGATATTATCTGTAAAGTATTGAATGGTGGTATGATCTCCAATCGTAAAGGGGTTAATGTACCTAACGTAAATCTTACCATGCCTTATATCAGCCAGAAGGATTACGATGATATTGTATTTGCCGTAGAACAGGGCTATGATTTCATCGCAGCTTCATTTGTAAGAACAGCAGATGATGTAAAAGAAATTCGTAAAATTTTAGAAGATCACGGATGTACAACCATTAATATCATTTCTAAGATTGAAAATATGCAGGGCGTTGAAAATATTGATGCTATTATTCGTGAATCCGATGGAATTATGGTTGCTCGTGGAGACATGGGTGTAGAAATTCCTTTAGAAGAAGTTCCAATCATCCAGAAAAAGATTATTCAGAAAGTGTATATGGCTGGAAAACAGGTAATTACAGCAACTCAGATGCTCGATTCCATGATGAAAAATCCTAGACCTACCCGTGCGGAAGCAACAGACGTTGCCAATGCAGTTTATGATGGAACCAGTGCAATCATGCTTTCTGGTGAAACAGCTGCAGGCGCATACCCTGTTGAAGCATTAAAAACCATGGTTAAGATCGCAACTCGTGCAGAACTTGATATTAATTATACAGCTCGCATGAGAGAAAGAAGTATTCTTGTAAATCCTGATATTACCAATGCTATTGCACATGCTACTTGTACAACAGCATCTGATTTAAATGCATCTGCAATCATCACAGTATCCAAATCAGGTAGAACTGCACGTATGGTATCCAAATATCGTCCAGATTGCCAGATTATTGGTTGCTCCATCGAAAAAGGCGTATGCAGACAGCTGAATCTCTCCTGGGGTGTTACACCAATCGTTATCGATGTACAGGATAATTCTGATGAATTATTTGAACATGCAGTATCTAAAGCAGAAGAGCATGGCCTTGTAAATGAAGGTGAGATCGTTGTTATTACAGCAGGTGTTCCTCTGGGCGTTTCTGGCACAACAAATCTGATTAAAGTACATGTTGCTGGACATATTCTTGTGACCGGAAAAGGTATCAATGATAAGAAAGTTTCTGCTAATCTTTGCGTAGTACGTAGTGCAGAAGAATTAAAAAATACCTTTAAACCAGGTGACATTGTAGTTACAAAAGATACCAATAATGCCATGTTAGAACAGCTTCGTCATGCATCTGGTATCATTATCGAAGATGAGGGAGAAGGTTCCCATGCAGAAGTTGTAGGACTTAGTCTTAACATCCCTGTTTTGACTGGCTCTGTAAATGCAACAAGAATTCTCAAATCTGGTTCTTACGTAAATCTTGATGCAAAGAAGGGAATTGTTTCCTGCAATTAATAAAGAGTAAAATTTGTATACATGCGATATAGCCAAGAAGGAATTTGCATATTTATTTATAAGAATTCACAATTGATTAAATGGGTATCAAGTAATATTATTAGTATGGTTAGTTAGAATGATACTTAATTTAGGAGTTTAGAATGAAAAATTTGATTATTGGACAATCAGGTGGTCCAACTTCAGTAATGAACAGTTCCTTGTATGGCGCAGTGATGGAGGCATTTAATCAGGACGAGATTGGCAACATCTACGGCATGGAGAATGGAATTCAGGGATTATTAAAGGGAAAAATAATCGATATTGTGGATAAAATTTTCTTTGGTGGAGGCAATCTTGAATTATTAATGACGACTCCAGGAGCATATCTTGGAACTTCCAAATACAAATTATCCGATGATTTTAACCATCCTGATTATGAAAAGATATTTAAAATCTTAGAAGAATATGAGATTGGATATTTCCTTTATATCGGTGGAAACCATTCCATGGATACTGTGGAAAAATTAAATAGATATGCAAAAATGCATGATATTGATGTTATATTTGTTGGCATCCCAAAGACTATTGACAACAATATGATTGAGACAGATCATGTGCCAGGATATGGAAGTGCAGCAAAATATATTGCAAATACTGTGAGAGAAATTGTCACAGATGCCTGTGTATATGATGTTAGCTCTGTTACCATCGTTGAACTGATGGGACGTATGTCTGGTTGGCTTACTGCCACAAGTGCTCTTGCAAGAAAGTTTAAGGGCGATAATCCTGCTCTTATTTATCTTCCAGAGGCAGTATTTGATCCGGAAGAGTTCTTAAAAGATGTTGAGAGATGCTTTGAGGATAAAACACAAGTGGTTGTTTGTGTTTCGGAAGGAATCCATGATAAAGATGGCAAATTGATCAGTGAATACGGTGGAGAAGCGGAATATGATATTCTGGGACAACGATTGATTTCTGGTTGTGCGAAATATTTGGAAAAATTGGTAAAAGAACGTTTCCACGTGAAGACTCGTGCCATTGAGATGAATGTTCCTCAGCGTTGTTCTGTTTCCATGATGTCAAAAACGGATCAGCAGGAAGCAGTTATGTGTGGTACTTATGCAACGAAGCTTGCAATCCGCCGTATGACCGGAAAAGTGGTTTCTTTAGTTCGTGTCATGGAAGATCCATATCTTGCAAGTTGTGGCATGGAGAACGTTGAAGATGTAGCAAATCAGTCCAAAAGATTTCCAGTGGAATGGATCAGTGAAAATGGATGTGATGTCACAGAAGATTTCCTGAAATACATCACTCCTTTGATTCAGGGATATATTGTATTTCCAATGAGTAATGAAGGGATTCCTACTTTCTTATATCGATAGGAATCATATAAAAGAGGCGATAATTTGATTAGTATTAGAGAAGTGGCTAAGCTTGCTGGTGTTTCCGCATCGACCGTTTCAAGAGTATTGAATGGAACAGCAAGAGTAGATGAAGAAAAAGAAAAAAGAATTCGTAAAGTCATCGAGGAAACTGGATATGTACCGAATGAAGTGGCCCGTTCTCTCTTTAAACGTTCTTCCAAATTAATCGGTTTAATTGTCCCGAATATTGAGAACCCATTCTTTAGTCAGCTGGCGAAGGCCATGGAAGATGCAGCATATCGTAAAGGATATCGTATCCTTTTATGTAATACCAACGAGATCCATAATAAGGAATTTGACAGCATTCAGATTTTGACCCAGATGAATGCGGATGGTGTAATTATCACTACAACGGATGTTGAGTTACATTTTGAAGCACAAAAATGCCCCCTTCCCGTTGTGATCATGGACAGACAGGTGGAAGGAATCGAGGGACTCAGTTATGTTATGGCAGACCATTACATAGGTGGTAGAATGGCCATGGAACATATGATTGAATGTGGATGTAAACATATTGTTAATATTAAAGGTCCGCAGAGGTATTCCAGT
>JAUNNI010000163.1 GCA_030531555.1 Eubacteriales bacterium
CCAATAAAACTCCCATTGTTTTTTCCTCCTAATCAATTTGATTACGAGGTTATTATCTCCGCTTTTTTTTGATATATGTATCTGACATTTGGAAAAATTTGCATGTATATTAAGAAATGCTTGAGTGAAAAAGTAAATTCTACATGTAAAAGAAAATTCCATACTGATGACTAAAGTCTACATTTTAGGGTTTGACGAAATTCGTCAAACCCTTTAAAGTGGAATTAAACCCGAACAATCAATGGATTTTCTTATATATGAGCATACTTAATAGACAACTGGAATCTGCCCTGTAAGACTAAATTCCACCTGTCGCTATGTGTTTATATGGGGCTCATATCTGCAGATTTCATGAATTGTTTGGGTTTATTTTTTCAATAATGCAGGTGTTAATACGATTTCATCTGCCGGGATTTCAACCAGTCCGAAATAATCCAGCAATTCGGATGGCAGCATAAGTTTGGCCAACGCCATCGGCGATAATCCGCCAAGACTTTGTCTTGCAGAACTATTGATATGGCTCATCATCAGGCAGATATCTTCTTGTGTGTAATTATCAAAAGAAGTTCCCTTTGGACATATTTTGCGGATATATTCATGGTTTTTCTCACAATGTGGCTTCTGCCATGCACACATTGGATCGCAGTAATAAATGCTTGTACGTATGATATTTTCCTGACCGCATTCCAACGCATCCGGATTTTGAAATTCACCACCACGGTCGGTCAAAATAATCGAAAAAGCATTAGAAAAGGAAAGCGTTCCAATTGCAGTTTCAATACTGTCAAATATATCTTTGATATGACGGGCTTCTTTGTTTTCTAAAAGATAAGCCATCATAAAAGCGCAGCATTCAAAATGAAGTGTTAATAAAACTTTGTGGGAACCTTCGCAGCCAAAGACTGTATCCATTTCAGTAACTCTTGTGTCAGGATATTCCCTCAGAAAACTTTGGAAGTCTTTATAAGTGCGCCCTTCATAGACAGCGCTATCAGCGACTTCCGAGGAATGATCATTACGCAGTTTATATTTGACTTTTTTGGGAAGATCAATGTTTTTAACACTAAGAGCACCGGAATCAATGTAATTGTAAATGGTCTTTTCGGATAAGCTGATCTCCGGATGATTTTGCAGAATCATATAGGGAGAATGGCCCTGCTTTATAAGAGGGCTGATCAGTTCATCCAGAGTAACCAGATCTTCAGGAGAAATGTTGATACCTGTTCTGGATTCGACCAATATTGTCCTGTACTGCCTGTGAGCTGTAGTGGCCCGGTAAAAGGCTTTATCCAGACGGCACTGTACTTTCTTATCACAGCTGTTACATACAAAAGGAGATTTATCAAGTTTGGTGCAATGATAGGATTTAGGTGTAAAGTCTGGACAATGGGAGTTGCAATGATTGCAGAATCTGCAAGCTCTTTTACAGACTGGAGCAAAAGTACCACAAATGTTTTTCTTTTTGCAGCTTCGGGCATGAAAACATTTATTCTTTGGTTCATTAAAACGATTATGTTCCTGTATGGAACGATGCTTCTTGATTTCCTTAGCGATTGTGGTTGGATCTTTTCCTAACTGTAATGCAATACTACGAAGGGAGAGTTTAGCATCTAGTCCTTTTTCAATTGAAACACGATCATCCAATGTCATATGTTTTTGGTTCCCTGGGATTGATTTAGACATAAGTACCTCTTTCTACTGCAGATACAAGGTACTATGAGAATATAAGAAATGAGCGATGAGTGTAAGACTAAATTCCGTATAGATGTGGAATTTAACTTTTCATTCAAGG
>JAUNNI010000164.1 GCA_030531555.1 Eubacteriales bacterium
CTAATCCAATAATATACTGAGACAAGTTCAGTACATTGTTTAATTTATTGCCATTGTAACCAAACAGAACGCTACCAATTGCACACATAACAAAAAGCAGAATAATTCTTATATATTTACTTTTTTCTTTCGATTCAACTTGAATACTCCTTATGGTGTTTTAGCAAATTTCAGCACCTCGTCTTTAACCATTTCTCCATGTCCCATAAGCAAGTGTCCACCTGTTTCAAATGAGATAAACCTGCAATTTTTAAGACTTTTCCATTACTTACTTCTTAATGTTTGTGAAAAAGATCATATACACTAGAGAAAACAAAATTGGCTTTACGCGTAGTTTTTTACGCTCATTGATTCTTGAATACATAATCTCATAAGCCTGGGCTTCTCCTAACTTTGTATTCTCATAATCACTTGTATTGTATTCATGTATAAATTCTTCTTTTCTCATCTTTTTACCTCCAAAAGTATCTTTCTATTTCTGAAAAGATACTATCAAAGGCTTACCTTCTTTTCTTGACATTTCTTGCGACGTTTTGTCTCAGAAGGCCGATATTACCATAAATACAGAAGCCCTTTATGAAGATAAATTCATCTATGCTCTTTCCATTTCCAAGTTATCGTTTATAGATTACAGGAATGCATATTTCACATACATAATCCTCAGAAGTCGGATCACCCTTCGGCAAATTCTCAATATAGCAATCATAAAAGTCCGGAAACAGATCATAATCAGAGGCTGGAAGCCATTCCAAATAGATTCGCTCCCACATATCTTTCAGCGAACTTTCTGTTGGACCAACACAGGTAAAAACAGCCCAGGAATAAGCAGGAACATGTACCTGCTTAAAAATAGTTGGAACGTTTTCAATATCAGATGCCTTACATCCGATTCCGTATTCTGCGTAAATACCATCTGTCTTTCTTTGCACACAGGCTCCTATTCTACTTGGCACAGTTACACATGATTCGTCCTCAATATAATCTTTCCAAAGCTTACGAATCTCCTGCTCACTTGATTCAGCCTCAAACCGCCTGATGTATAAAACTAAATCAAATTCATCCCATTTTTCGATACGATATTCCAAAATATTACCTCCTTCAATTGATATTCGGAGTGTATATCGATTCATAATACGGATAGGTTTGCCGTTTTTCACCTGCATAGGTGTTACACCATGAAATCTGCTAAATGCCTTTGAAAAGCTTTCCGGAGAATCATATCCATACTTAAGAGCAACATCAATAACCTGACAATTGCCATTTGACAGTTCAATTCCCGCCTGAGATAAACGTCTTTTTCGTAAATATTCAGCAGGAGACATATCTGTTATAATCGTAAAGGCTTTTTGAAAATGAAACGCAGAAATATGAACTGCTTCTGCAATGTCATTCAAAGTAATCTCCTCAGAGAGATGATCTTCCATATACGAAATAGCATTGTTGATTGACTCTACCCAATTCATCTTAATACCTCCATCCAGCCTTCATTCTAGTTTGTTTGCAAATTGATATCCTGTTTTTATTTGCGAAAATTTGTCTTTTTATATAGCGTCTTAATTATTTGTAAAATCCAATAAGTCATGATAGTATTGTCTCGATTTCTCTATATCTTTCACAACTATAAGCACATTCTTAAATTTCATTTTCTGCCTCCAAAAAGCAATTTACTCCTTAACCTACTTAACGTACTGCCTAATAAGATTCTACTGTGAAAGAAGGACACCCCAACCTGATATTTTACAAAAGAGCTTTTTAT
>JAUNNI010000016.1 GCA_030531555.1 Eubacteriales bacterium
ATGTTTCGAAACCAGCCTGCATTAATGCACAAACACCACCACAAAGAACTGCCTGTTCACCGAAGAGGTCAGTTTCTGTTTCTGTACGGAATGTTGTTTCAAGAACACCAGCTCTAGCGCCGCCGATACCTAAACCGTAAGCGAGTGCGATATCCTGAGCTTTACCTGTGTAATCCTGTTCTACAGCTACGAGACAAGGAACACCTTTACCTACCTGATATTCGGAACGTACTGTGTGACCAGGTCCTTTAGGAGCGATCATTGTAACGTCAACGTATGCAGGTGGTTTGATACAACCGAAGTGAATATTGAAACCATGAGCGAACATTAACATGTTGCCTTCTTCAAGGTTTGGTTCGATGGATTCTTTGTAAAGTTTAGCCTGTTTTTCATCATTGATGAGGATCATGATGATATCAGCCATTTTAGCAGCTTCTGCAGCTGTGTAAACTTTGAGGCCCTGAGCTTCTGCTTTTGCCCAAGATTTACTTCCTTCGTAAAGACCGATGATAACGTTACATCCGGAATCTTTTAAGTTAAGGGCATGAGCATGACCCTGGCTACCGTAACCGATGATCGCGATTGTTTTTCCATCTAATAATGATAAATTACAATCTTCCTGATAAAAAATTTTAGCTCCCATTGCTAAATCCTCCTATAACATTTGAATTCTACAAAAATTTAAAAATACTATATAAAAGCAACATAATTACGCTATAGTATTTTGATTGTCTCAATGATACATAATACTCTTATTTACAAATAAAATCAAGACTTTATTTCGATAAAGTCTTGATTCATTGGAAAAATCAATAATTTTAAGTTTTTTCTTACTTCTATAGATTTCTTTATAAAAGAGTACCCATACCACGTTCTAAACCGGTAAGACCAGTTCTTACCAATTCAAGCTGCTCAAAATCAGCCATAAGCTCTAAGAAGGCATTTAATTTATTCTGATTACCAGTGAGCTCAATCATAACAGACTCTCTGGAAACATCAACAATCTTTGCACGGAAAATGTCCGCAATGGCGATGATGTCCTGTTTTTCTGTTTTATTTGCAAAAACTTTCAGAAGGAGAAGCTCACGACATACAGAAGTTTTGTCTTCGAGTACGCTGATTTTACGAACTTCTTCCAGTTTTTCAATCTGAGCACGAATCTGTTCTACAACCTGATCATCCCCACTTACACTTACGGTGATACGTGTAAAACGCTCATCGTTCGTTCTTCCGGCACTGATGGTTTCGATATTATAATTTCTGCGGCTGAATAAGCTTGCAACTCTGGCAAGAACACCAGGATTGTTATCAACCAGCAATGATAATACTGTCTGTTTCATTGAATTCACCCTTCCCTGCTAATATGTTGAAATACCTTCTGTCTTTTCTGGATAGTAACCGTTGATAAAGTGGTCATTACCGATACCATAATTATCATTAACCCCTGGATCTTCCCCAGTTCCGTAGATAAAGTACTGGATTGCCTGACGGTTTTTCTCATAATCAACCTGCATTACCCATGCACCATTGGCAGAAGTTCTGTCTTCCTGATAAGTTCCTTCGTATGGAATACGAAGCTGTTCAATTTCTGTAGTACCCATAGAAATAACAGACATCATAAGGCTTCGAATCTGCTCTTCTGTAAGGTCAGTCTTGATATATTTTAAAGATTTCATACAGATATTGGTGATTGTCATAATATCTGCATTCTTCAATTCGTTAAAGATATTGATAAGTACCTTTCTCTGGCGGTCCGTACGACCAAATTCCCCTGTGATATCCTGACGGATACGGCAGTATGCAAGTGCCTGATATGGAGTTAAAAGGTTGGCTCCCGCAACAACATTCTTCTCTCCATGTTTGGATCTTACGTAAGCAGTCTGAAGGAAATATGCTTCTGCCTCTGTGATATCCATTGGAACACCACCAATGAGATCAACCACCTGACGGAAAGCAGCCATATCTACTTCAACATAGCCGTCGAGACGAATTCCAAATGTGTTGGCAATCGTTTCATATTCGAGTTCAACGCCACCGTAAGAATATGCTGCATTGAACTTATGTAATCCATAGCCTGGAACCTCAATGTACATATCTCGCATGAGGGAAGTCAGCTTCAGCTTACCATTCTTTAAATCCACTGTTGCAATCATAGTGGAGTCGGAACGACCGGCTTCCGTCTCGTCCGCACGTTTATCACAACCGATCAGCAAAATATTTACTACATCCTGATCATAAGCAAGATCCGCTTCAATAACATCGGCATTCTTTAATGTTGTCTCACTGTCTGTCACAATGTTGGATGTCATATTATTAAAATATGCTGCCGCTGCACCAAATGCTGCGGAGGATACAAACAATGCAACAAGAACGATACAGGTTACAACCTGTAATGCCATACGAATTCTTCTATCTTTTTTGCGGGACTTTTTGGCCTTCCCTGAAGCAGAAGTTCTTTTTCTATTTGTTGTACTATTAGTCTTACGTGTATCTTTGTTCAAAATAAATCCTCCTTATGGAATAAATATTTAAGATAAATACCGTTCTTTACATTATACTACTTTTCTCTTCTTTGCAATACATAAATTCTTAAAATTTTCAGAAAAATTCTAAGAAAATATGAAATTATTTCCAATAAGTTGGATTCAGAGAAATCTTTCGAATCATCCACATTGGCAATTTTTTATAATTTTTTCCCAATTTATATCCAATATATTTTGCCGCATTCTGAATAAAAATATGTGGGAGTAAAAGAAGTTTTCCCTTTTTGAAAAAATAAAGCATGGTATTTTTCACAAGACGGATGCCTTCTGATTCGGATTTCACCTGATCAAAAAGTCCGCCGGCATCCACTTGAGATACCGCAAGGTCAAAATTTCTGGTCAGTTGCTGCCAGGCAGTGTAATTATGCCAATGCCACACTTTCGCATCTGCCACATAGGCGATTTTCTTTCCAGCCTCTATCAGGCGACTGGCAAAGATCATATCTTCATTAAAGATTGTATGTAACGGAAAGCCACCCATGGCATCATAAACTGATTTTCGGTAAGCAGAACAGACATTGGAGCAGAAAAATGTCTTGATTCCTAAGGTATCAAGATCCTCTTTGCTCTTAATACGACTCTCTTTTGGATAATTAAAGATACGTGTGTAAGCCTCCACCGGATTGTCCTTCCAATCTGCCATCTGTCTGCCATAAGCCGCACAAACTTTCTCGTCTTCTTCAAAAGGACGAATCAGATTTTCAATCAAATGTTCATCCGCTGGGATAGCATCCTGAGTCAAAAGTACCATATAGTCACAATCACACATTGCCGCAGCCTGATTTCTTGTACCACCATGGTCGAAATCACTCTTTTTAATATGAATGATCTCTCCCTGTGGCAAGGTATCAAACACTTCACTATGGAATAAAGATTCTTCCGTATTGATCAAAAGAATCTTATCTGGCTGTAATGTCTGCTTTTTTAACATTTTAAGGTTCCGATCCAGTTTGTGGTCTGGACGGTATGTCGGTATAATCACATGTACACGCATGAGATAATCCTCCTTATATAGATTCAATCATAATATTGTACCATATCAGGAGGATTATGTCATGTTTTTCTTATTTATTTACTTTTCTAAAAGCTTCTCCACCAGTTTCACCGCCTCGGATGCATCGGCAGAATAACCATCGGCACCAATCTCATCCGCATAACTCTGCGTAATTACCGCACCTCCGATAATCACTTTGCTTGTCAGTTTTCTCTCATTGCGAAGATCAATCACATCTTTCATCTTCATCATGGTTGTGGTCATCAAAGCCGATAATGCAATGACTGCAGCATCATATTCTTCCGCTGCATCGATAATACGGTCCGCCGGCACATCTTTGCCAAGATCAATGACTTGATATCCATAATTACGCAACATAAGAGCCACCAGATTTTTCCCAATATCATGGATGTCTCCCTCCACGGTTGCGATGACAATCACTGGCTTCACTTCCTGATCTTCTCCATCCTTCAGCATCGGCTCAAGAAAATGAATCGCCTCCTCCATGGTCGTGGCACTGGCGATGAGCTGTGGCAGGAAATATTCCTGAATATCAAAAAGTCGTCCCACCTCATTGATGGCTGGAATCAGCATATCATCCAGAATCTTTCTGGCTGTAATTCCCTCTTTTAATGTGTTTTCTACCAGGGAAACGATACCTTTTCGATTGCCCTTCACCACCGCCTGAAATACAGGAGGATGTTCTGTTATTGTCTCATTTTCTGCTTTTCCATCCGTTTTCACCGCTGGCTGAACTTTCTTTCCCTCTGCCATCGGTTTGTATGGTTCCATACGCTTTACCTGATTGATATAGGAAACATCAGCCTCCTCTTTGTTCACCAAAAGGTCTGATGCAAAGCTAAGTCCCATAAGCAGCTGGTTGGATGGATTGGCGATGGCCATGGACAAACCATTCTGGATAGCCATGGCAACAAAAGCACCATTTACATAGGAGCGTTCTGGAAGTCCGAAAGAAATGTTGGATAAACCTACCGTTGTACAGATTCCCAGTTCCTCCTTACAATATCGAATGGTCTCAAGGGTTTCAATGGCTGC
The DNA here is from genome assembly GCA_030531555.1 of Eubacteriales bacterium. Taxonomy (GTDB): domain Bacteria; phylum Bacillota; class Clostridia; order Lachnospirales; family Lachnospiraceae; genus Anaerobutyricum. Next base: position 4,594 of record JAUNNI010000016.1, read on the forward strand.
TTTTTTATTGGCTGCCACGGTGGAAACCAATCCGTCAGCCACAATCTGATTGCGACGAATTCCCATGGCTTCTGCACGATCTAAAATTTCATGGATGATGGAAATCTTCTCTTCCAGGCTTTTTGGAAGCCCTGCTTCAGAAAGTGGAAGCAAAATGAACATGGCTCCATATTTTTTCACCATTGGAAGTAATTTATCAATTTTTTCTTTTTCCAGGGAAATAGAATTGATCAAAGCACGTCCCGGATAAGCACGAAGCGCTGCTTCCATAACCTCAACATGGCTGGTATCAATACAAAGAGGAAGGCTGGATACCATGGTCACTTTTTCTATGGCACGAAGCATCATCTCTTTCTCATCGATTCCATTTACTCCCATATTAATATCCAGGATATGTGCTCCTTTTTCTTCCTGATCCTGTGCCATTTCTTCCACAAGATCCAGACTGCCTGCACGAAGTTCTGCCTGCAGTTTTTTCTTTCCCGTCGGATTGATTCGTTCTCCGATGATCACAAGGCTTCCATCTAAACGGATTTCCTGTGATTTTCTCTCAGAAGCCAGCATCATTGGATGCAGATTCTTAACTGGTAATACCTGCATATCTTTTACTGCATCATGTAAGAGTCGAATATGATCTGGTGTGGTTCCGCAACAACCTCCAAGAAAAGCAGCTCCAGCCTCTACAAAAGCAGGACCATAGGAAGCAAATTCTTCCGCACCCATCGGGAAGACCGTCTCCCCATTCTCAAGCTGTGGAAGACCAGCATTGGCCTTCACCAAAAGAGGAACTTCCGCATACTCTTTCATCAATTGAACCATTGGAATCATTTCCTTTGGTCCGGTGGAGCAATTGATCCCCACCACATCAGCACCAAGGCTCTGTAAAACTACCACCGCGGTTACCGGATCCGTTCCATAGAGAGTTCTTCCATCTTCCTGGAAAGTCATGGATACCATAACCGGCAATTCACTGCATTCTTTGATGGCGATTAAAGCAGCTCTTGTCTCAGACAAACTCATCATGGTTTCGATGACAAAAAGATCACATCCAGCCTGTTCCAAAATTGTGGCCTGTTCCTTATAAATGTCCACAAGTTCTTCAAATCCCATTGGTCCAATTGGTGCCAATGCAACACCTGTCATGGTAAGATCACCAGCAACCAAAGCCCGATTTCCTGCTGCCTTTTTACTAAGTTTTACCAAGCTGCTATTGATTTCCTGGATGGAATCTTCCAATCCATATTCTGCCAGCTTGATTCGATTTCCGGTAAAAGTTGGTGCATACAAAATATTTGTCCCAGCTTCCACAAAAGACTTTTGAAGCGCAATCAGCTTTTCTTCATTTTCCAAGATCCATCGTTCCGGACATATCCCAGGCTTTAATCCAACCTTTTGCAAATTGGAGCCTGTTGCACCGTCCAAAATGACCGGACCTTTCTTTAACATTTCATACAATTGATTCTGTGTCATTTTTATATCTATCCTTCTATTAGTAATTGTCCAAAATATTTTTAATGAGACTCACACGATTAAATGGAGTCATCATATAATACCCGGCACCTATATTTTCACATTTCTGCATCATTTTTATGGAGAAATCCACGGAAACCTTTTCCCATTCTTCCCGACTGGCATCTGGCTTATAGAGAGCTACCACCTCATCAGGAACCACAATTCCCGGCATCTCATTTTGCATAAAAATTGCATTTCGATGACTGACCAGAGGTAGAATCCCAACTAAAATCCTGGCTCCCGTCATTTCTTTTAACCTACGAAGTCGTTCCATACTTTCATTGGAATATACCGGCTGGCTCATAAAGTAGGAGCATCCCTCTTCTATTTTTTTCACCATTCTTTTGGCGATGGCTTCGAGATTGGCACCATCCTGGTTTAGAGCACCACCATAAAAAACAGGATTATCCTGGAACAAGGAATCATTCATCTGTTTCACATAGCGCATACATCCAATCGAATTGAAATCAAAAACCGCCTTTGTATTGTCACGGTCTGCCCTTGGGACAGGATCTCCCGTCACAAAAAGGAAATTATGGATTTCATTGATGTAGGCTCCCAAAATTCCACTTCGGATGGCAATTCGATTGCGATCACGGCAGGCCATATGTGGCATCACATCCATACCTGTCTCTCTTTTTATTTTTGCTGCCATGATCAGCGAGTCTGCCCTGGCTCTGGCTAGTGGAGAATCTGCCAGAGTGATGATATCTGCTTTTGTAGCACATAATTGTTCTGCAGCACTCATCAGTTTACCACAATCCACATCAAATGGAGGATCTAATTCCACCGCAATAACTTGCTTTCCATTTTTTATTTTATCAGCAAAAGTGTTGTTTCTTTTTTCCGCTTTCTTCTGCTTCTCTTTGGAGGAAGCAGGAAAAATTTTGGTTGGAAATACCAGATTTTCTTCAGTAATCCATCGAGAGATGGCTGCAATGTAGTCCGGTGTAGTACCACAACAACCCCCGAGAATTCGAACTCCTTTTGAAGCAATTCTTTTTAAATTTTCCGAATAATAAGGGAGGCTGTCCGAATAAATTACCTTTCCACGGACAATCTGTGGATAACCACTATTCGGCAAAGCAGATAACAAAAGCTCCCTGCCATCCCATTCTTCTAAAAATCGATCGAAAAAGTCTTCCATATGGAAAGCACCCACGCCGCAGTTTAAACCAATGGCATCTAAATCATTGCACTCTGCTGCATTTTTTAAAACCGAAAGAAAATGATGTCCTGTGCTTCCGTATCCTGTCTGCATAAAAGTGAACTGTCCCAAAAGAAAAGCATGGGGTTCCTTCTCTTTAATATAGCTTGCCATTCGAATCACATAATATTCCTCTGGAAATGTTTCAAGAACATAAACTTTACAGCCTTCTTCTAAAAAAGCATCACATATTTCATAGTATTGTTCTAAGATCTCTTCTCGCTCTCGTTCCGAATGTTCTACCAGAGGACCGATATCTGCCGCTGCCCAGACCATTTTTCCTTCTGCTCTCGCTTCTTTTTCTGTCTCTTTGGCAATCCGATATCCAGCTTTTACAAAGTCTTTTAAAGTGAGGTCTCGGAATCCTCCTGTTTTCAACTGAATCTGTTCCAAGGTATCTTTATTGGCTGAGAAGGTGTTACTGCGAATCAGATTGGCACCGCTATCTATATATTGATGATGTATTTTTTTGATCAGTTCTGGCTTTGTCAGATTGGCCTCCTCAGAACATATCATCTCTTCCTGCTCAAGTAAGTCAAAATATGTTCCCATGGCACCATCTGTCAGCAGACGATGTTCTTTTAAATATTCTCGAATATTCTGCATGTTCTATTCTCTTTTCTTAAATTAAATATAGAGCCATTCTATCACATTTCGCATATTATATTCTTATATTACATTTTTATACTCTGTTATAGTTTAATACTATAACATTTTTAAATAAATATAATAAAAAACTGCCGTATGGAAAAACACATTTACATACGACAGCTTCTATTCTCATAATTATTCGATGGTGGAAATCTTTCCTTCGTACTCTAAATTGATACGCCCTTTCATATTACATGCAACTGCAAGTCTTCTCATACAACGCATCATGGCACGATTGTCCTCTACACCGTATTTATCGATGATAGAAACAAATTTGTCGATGGAATCCATAGCTTCTGGATCTGAAAGGTAGAATGTTTCAATAATCTGCTGAACATTCTCTCTTTTTGATGTTGTAAAATACAATAATGTAATCTGGAGTCCGGCAAATGCATGATAAAGTGGACGGTTGTACTCAGAGATTCCTGATTTTAAGAATGCAAATAAATCACTTAAACGCATGGTGTCAATATCATCAATATGCATATCGTATTTTTTCAATTTATTCTCCACATCAATATCCATGATGACAGAGCTAATCATCATAGCAACCTGATTGGCATCCAAATCGTGCTGGGAAGTTGGAGTGAGGATTGGTGCCTGTCTGCTCATTTGTTCGCAGTAAATGATATCACGAATCAGTGCATTTTCGAAAAGATTCTGCTCTAAATTCTTATCTAACTTTACAATAAATTCTTTCTTACCAGTATCCATAGCAACCGGATGGCTGCAGTCTTCCTGATTTTCCGGATCTAACTCTAAAAAGGTAACAGGATAAATTAAATCCTGAGCAAGTTCCTTATATGCGGCTTCTGTTTTCTCTGTTAAGGTAATTCCTAAAATTTCCATAAATAGCACACCTCATTCTATTTTTCACATATTTTTCTTATTCTATAAGCAATTGTTACTATTTTAGCAAAATATTCCTCTGCTGACAAGTTAGATTTTTGTCATGAAAGCTGATGGGAATGGAGGATATATCCGCATTCTATAGCAAGAAACATTCCTCATGGAACAAGATTTCACCACAAAAAAAGACGTCAGAAGCAAATCTACTGACGTCAAAATATAGCTATAAGAACAAATTCTTACAATTCTCTACCATAAAGTTTTTCCGCTCTGCCAGATGCCTCATTGAAAAAGACAGTTTCTGACATGGAATAGTATGGATTTACCCAGAAAAACGCAAGTCCTAAGCTAAGAAATCCCAGGAGTTTCCAACCGATGAAACTCAATCGGAAACAGAAAAACTTCCAGCGTTTTCCTTTCATTTTCTTTTTAGATAAACGCATGGCTGCTGAAACACTAAGTTTGTGATCACATTCTAAAAGAAATGGAGCCATGGCATAATTATAATAAACCACAATACCTGGAATAAGGAAAAAGATACTTCCAATCGCTATCATGATCATCATGCGTAGATGGAGCTCAAAGCTGTTCCACCATAAAGCAGATGCATCAAAAAGCATACCACCATAAGACTTTCTACGGTCAAGAATGGCCAGATTATATTCCAGATATCCAAGTCGTGCAAAGCTTCCAATGAAAATCCATAAAAAAGCAATCAAAAAAATAACGATCATCGTTAACGTGCTGAGCATCGGCACTCCCTCACAGAAGAAAAGGATCAATGATGCTAAGATGATCAGTTTTAGTACTCCAGTAAACAGGTTTGTAAATACACCTAAAATCGATGCAATGAAACCTGTGATTGCTGAACGAAACCATCGGCCTCTCAACGCACTCCTTGCAATATGTCGACATATGTCCGCTCTCAGATTCATAAGATTCTTTCGAACTTAGATCTCCCACATCTCTTTCACACGGAGTACTTCATTCAATGTCATATTCATAAATGCTTCATTTTTTGGATTGTTACTAAAAGCACCTGTTTCTTTACGATAAACGATTTCCGCTTCGATATCTTCCATGGTGATCCCTTTTTCTTTTAAAATCTGTGCTGCTTCATAACCTCTCATAAGATTACCTCCTTATAAATGATATCACATTTTCCATTGCGAACCTGTCGCTCCATTTATATCTATTATAAATAAATGAAAATTTTTTGTAAATAGAACCCATTTTAAATATTATGGAATCTTTTGCTGTCTTTTTCCTTCTCACCGGCTCCAAAGCCCAATTCATCGTATTGTGCTTTCACTTCTTCCCAAGGGAGGACATCTCTTTCTTCTTTTAAATAAGATAAGATATCTGCAATACCCTCTCCGGTGTAAGCACTTGTGAAGAAAATCTTCTCACAACCGGCAAGCTCCAGCCATCTGGCTGCCTGCTCTGGTTCTGCGGCCCAGTGATCAATCTTGGTAACCACCCCAACTACCTCACGATTACAAACTGGTGTAAGGTTCGGTGCATAAAGAGAATATGGCTCCGTGGAATCCATCAACAAACCAATCACATCTGCTTCTGCAGTGAATACAGCCAAGGCAGAAATCAGATTTTTTGTCTGTAAGTACTCTCCAGGTGTGTCAATGATCGCATCATAGTGATTGATATACTGTGTTTTGTGATAAGTAATAGTTTGCCCTTTCATGGCCTGTGTCAGTGTAGTTTTACCCGCCTCACTACGGCCAATAAACATAATCTTTCTCATAAATCATCCTCTTAGAAACAAGGTCATTTGTCTCAATTATTATAGCAAATGAAAATAAGCATAGCAAGAAAATCGTTTTGTATATATTGCTTGATTTTTGCCATGAAACGTGCTATTATATAGAAAATCTTAACAAGATTGTATTTGCTTTTTACTATTTTCTATATATTTTTATTGGGAATTGGGTTACATTCCAAAAAAAAGAGCACCGTTGGGGGACGGTGCTTCTTTTATTTTTCTCTATTTTTTCTTATTTTCTGAATTAAACACCCATGAAAAACATCATAGCAGCCCAGCTCCAGATTGGATAATATATTCCTTCCTGATCTCTTCCGCTGCAAAGGAGATTTTCCGCATCTTCTTTGGTGAGCAACTCAAATCCGTTGAACTTTTCAGAACCTACCGCACCATCCTGGCTTAAGGATGGCATGGTATCTCTTTTAATTCTCATATAAACAAGGGCATTGGCTTCATCCGTCATACCTGGAGTACTGAAAACAAATGGATTCACGACACGAATCTCATCCCATGGCTCAAAAGTAATGCCGGTTTCTTCCTTTAATTCACGGATGGCTGTTCTTTCCAAAGCATCCATGTATTTTTTATCTTCCTCATCGATGAGCCCTGCCGGTACACTTAAAAGGTACTGGCCGGCTGGATAACGAAACTCTTTGCTTAAGAGAAGTTTTGGTTCTTCTCCTTCCACATCAATAACAACAATGCAGCTAACCGCATCTGGTAACATGGTTGCATAATCTTCTTTTTTGGCTAAGGCTGGAAGGTCATCAACATCATGACGGCTGGCCACCATATAATGGCGGCCTTCTTCATACTGAAGATCGTACATTTTAATAAATTTTGAATCATACACTTTTTCAATCTGTTCTTTTTTCATACTATTCTCCTTAGCTTAATACCAGGTTACCAGTATAAAGCTGATAATATCTGCCTTTCTGTTTCAGAAGATCTTCATGATTTCCTCGTTCAATGATACGTCCCTGCTCTAATACCATAATACAGTCACTGTTCTGGATTGTGGACAAACGATGGGCAATTACAAATGTAGTTCTTCCCTCCATCAGTTTATCCATACCTTCTTGAACGATTTTTTCGGTACGGGTATCAATAGAACTTGTCGCTTCATCTAAGATCAAGGCAGGTGGATCTGCAATTGCTGCTCTTGCAATGGAGAGAAGCTGTCTCTGACCCTGACTTAAGTTGGCACCATCGCCTGTAAGAACCGTATCATATCCCTGAGGAAGTCGACGAATAAATTCATCGGCATTGGCAAGTTTTGCTGCTGCGTATACTTCTTCATCCGTTGCATCTAATTTACCATAACGGATATTTTCTTTTACTGTTGCCGTAAAGAGGTGAGTATCCTGAAGTACCATACCAAGAGATTTACGAAGATCTGCTTTTTTAATCTTGTTGATATTGATTCCATCATAACGGATCTTTCCATCCTGAATATCGTAGAAACGATTGATCAGATTTGTGATGGTTGTCTTTCCGGCACCTGTAGATCCTACAAAAGCAATTTTCTCCCCGGAATGGGCATACATTTTGATATCATGTAAGACAATTTTCTTATCATTGTATCCAAAATCTACTCCTAAGAATTCCACATTTCCTTCCTGTTTTACATAGGTTGTGGTACCGTCTGCTTTGTGGAAATGTTTCCAAGCCCACATACCGGTATGTTCTTTTGTTTCTTCGATTTCGCCTGCCTCATTATAGCGGGCATTGACCAACATAACATAACCATCATCCACCTCTGGTTCTTCATCCAAGAGGGCAAATACTCGCTGTGCACCAGCCAGAGCCATAACGATAAAGTTTACCTGCTGGCTGACCTGGTTGATTGGCATGTTGAAGCTCTTGTTGAAGGTGAGGAAGCTGGCCAGCTTACCAAGAGTAAGTCCTCCAACCCCATTGATTGCCAGAATACCACCGGTAATCGCTACCAATACATAACTGATATTGCCCAGCTGTCCGTTGATTGGCATCATGATGTTGGAAAATTTATGGGCATTGTTTGCGCTCTCACATAACTGTTCATTCAATTCATTAAATTTTTCAATATTTTTATCTTCATGACAGAATACTTTTACTACCTTCTGTCCGGTAAGCATTTCTTCCACGAAACCATTGGTTGCACCAAGGTCTTTCTGCTGTTTCATGAAGAAACCACCAGAGAAACCTGCCAGTGTTTTGGAAGTGTAAAGCATTACTGCAACCATGGCAAGAGTAACTAAAGTCAGTGGAATGCTTAAGAAGATCATACAGGATAATACACTAACGATGGTGATTCCACTATTGATGATCTGTGGAATGGACTGGGAGATCATCTGACGAAGTGAGTCAACGTCATTGGTGTAAACAGACATGATGTCACCATGGGAATGTGTATCAAAATATTTGATTGGAAGGCTCTGCATATGATCAAAAATATCTTTACGAAGGCTTCGCATGGTTCCCTGTGTGATGATGATCATGATCTGCTGCTGCAGGAAGGACACGATAACTCCAAGAGCATAGAAACCTGCCACACGCATAATCGCATGGTTCAGTCCGGAGAAATCATGAGAATTATCTGCCAACATCGGTTTGATATAATTATCAATCAAAGTCTGCATAAACATGGTTCCCTGAATATTGCAAAGAACACTTGTGATAATACAAAGAATGATAATCACATACAATACGCCATACTTTTTAAAAACGTAACCCATGAGGCGTTTGAATAATTTGCCAGGATTTTCAATTTTCGGTCTTGGACCCATCATTCCTCTACGGCCTGGCCCTTTGGGTCCACCATGCATTGGTCTTGCTTTATTCTCAGCCATTGATTTCTCCTCCTTCCTCGCTTTCTTTTCCCTGTGTCTGTGCTTTGTATACATCCATGTAGATTTCATTGCCTGCAAGAAGCTCTTCATGGCTTCCGAATCCGTTGATCTCACCGTTATCAAGCACCAGAATTCGGTCAGCATCCTGAATACTGGAGATACGCTGTGCAATAATCAGCTTTGTAACATCCGGAATCTCTTCACGGAACGCTTTACGAATCTTTGCATCGGTGGCAGTATCTACCGCACTTGTACTATCATCAAGAATCAGGATCTTAGGGTTTTTCAGCAGGGCTCTGGCAATACAAAGACGCTGTCTCTGTCCACCGGAAACATTCGTTCCACCCTGTTCGATATAAGTTTCATAAGCTTCTGGCATTTTTTCAATAAATTCATCGGCACAAGCCAGCTTACATGCACGGATACATTCTTCCTCTGTCGCATCTTCTTTTCCCCAGCGAAGGTTATCTAAAATACTTCCGGAGAAAAGAACATTTTTCTGTAATACAACAGAAACTTCGTTTCGGATTGTTTCAAGATCGTATTCACGAACATCTCTTCCACCAACTTTAATGCTGCCTTCATCCACATCATAAAGACGGCTGATCAGGTTAGCCAAAGTGGATTTTGCACTACCGGTACCACCTAAAATACCAATGGTTTCTCCCGCCTTAATGGAAAGGCTGACATCATTTAATACTGGTTTTTCACTGTCTTTATAGTAACGGAAAGTCACATGATCAAAGACGATGCTTCCATCCTTTACATGATATACAGGATTTTCCGGATTTTTAATATCTGGTTCTTCTGTAAGAACTTCATAAATACGTTTTGCACTAGCCTGACTCATGGTCATCATAACGAAGATCATGGAAAGCATTAATAAGTTCATTAAAATGTTCATACAATATGCAAGAAGCATCATGAGTTCACCGGTGGTAAGCTCGTTTTGCACGATCATTTTCGCCCCCATCCAGCTGATCAAAAGAATACAGCTGTAAACTGCAAGCATCATACTTGGCATATTTAACGCAACGGTTCTCTCCGCTTTAATACCAATATCATATACCGCCTGCAATGCCTTTTCAAAAAGACTCTTTTCATGCTCTTCACGAACAAATGCCTTCACAACACGGATGGAAGATACATTTTCCTGCACCTTACTGTTTAATACATCGTATTTTTCAAACATCTGTGTGAAGAATTTCATCGCATTTTTTACGATGAGTACAATAATAATACCAAGAATACATACGGCACCAAGATAGATGCTTGCCAGTCTGGCATTTACCATAAATGACATGAACATAGCACAAATAAGAGAAATTGGTGCACGGAAACACATACGAAGAATCATCTGGTATGCATTCTGTAAATTCGTCACGTCCGTAGTCATACGAGTTACCAAACTACCTGTACTAAAACGGTCGATGTTCGCAAAAGAGAAAGTCTGTATTTTTTCAAACATTGCTTTTCTTAAATTTTTTGCAAAACCTGTCGATGCTTTCGCACCAAAAGCACCGCCTAAAATACCGCAAAGTAATGCAAATGCTGCCGCTATGATCATCAAAATTCCTATGAGGAAAATATGCTGGATATTCCCTTTCTCTACCCCTTCATCAATAATGGAAGCCATGAGAAGTGGTATGACCATTTCCATGATGACTTCAAGAATCATTACGATTGGGGTCATAATCGATACTTTTTTATATTCCCCAATCTGAGCTGCCAATGTTTTTAACATGGTTCACTCTCCTTTCTATATTTTCTATTTATCCTCAATCTGGGTAAGATTTCTCTCGAGATTGGATTTCATTTTCAAGCCTGTTGCGACAAAAGCCTCCAGTTCTTCTTCTGGAATCCCCTGACACATATACTGATCAATTGATTTGAAAGAACGAATAAAATCCTTCTGGATTTTTTCTCCTTCTTCACTGAGATAAATCCTTTTCAAACGGGTATCATATTCCCCGGATTCCCGGCGGATGTATCCTCGTTCTGCCATCTGTTTTAGCATGGTAGCTAAAGTGGATTTGGGGATACTGAATTCTGCTTCCAAATTCTTCTGATAAATCACCTGATCCCTATGAAAATAAAGGTAAGCCATAATCCATCCCTGCATCGGAGTCAACTCCAGAGTTTTCCCCTGATCCATGGACCCACAATGCCTTGCAAAACCTGCATTCCTCATGATCAGATTATTAAGACATTTGATGGTTTTTCCCACTTTATCTGTTGTCATACTTCCTCCTTTCCTTTTCATTCATGAAACTGTTCCAAATCAAACTGTTCCATCTCGAACTATTTTCCAAAAATAATTATAATACATCTTTACAAAAAGTCAAATGAAATGAAATCACATTTCAAAAGAAAAAGCTGCTGAACTCAAATGAGAACAACAGCTTTAGAAAACTTTTTTATTTGCTGAATTTTGCAACCTGTTCTTTGATCCATTCATCATTATCAAAGTAATTGATCTTCATGGCTGCTTTTACTTCTGCTAAAGTCTGTGCAGCTTTTGCCTGTGCAACTTCACTACCTTTGCGTAAGATTTCATAGACTGCCGGAATGTTGTTTTCCCAGTATTTTCTTCTCTCACGGATTGGAGCAAGCTCTGCCTGAAGGACTTTAAGAAGGAATTTTTTCACCTTAACATCACCAAGACCACCACGTTCATAGTGAGTTTTTAACTCATCAAGATTTGCATATTCTGGCCAGAATTCTGCAAAATGTTCTGGTTTACTGAAAGCGTCAAGGTAAGTAAATACGGTGTTGCCTTCCACATGACCTGGATCCTCCACACGAAGATGTGTAGGGTCTGTGAACATGGACATAACTTTTTTCTTTACTTCCTGCTCTGTATCAGAAAGATAAATACAGTTTCCAAGAGATTTACTCATTTTAGCTTTTCCATCAATTCCCGGAAGACGAAGACAAGCTTTGTTATCTGGAAGAAGAATTTTTGGATCCACAAGTGTTTCACCGTAAACGCTGTTGAACTTATGAACGATTTCTTTACACTGTTCCAGCATAGGAAGCTGATCTTCCCCAACAGGTACTGTTGTTGCCTTAAATGCAGTGATATCTGCAGCCTGGCTGATTGGGTAAGTGAAGAAACCTACTGGAATACTTGTCTCAAAATTACGCATCTTAATTTCAGTCTTTACGGTTGGGTTGCGCTGAAGTCTGGATACAGTTACGAGATTGGAGTAATAGAAAGTGAGCTCTGTGAGTTCTGGAACCATGGACTGAATAAATAATGTGGATTTTTCAGGGTCAAGTCCACAGGATAAATAGTCAAGAGCTACTTCCATAATATTCTGACGTACTTTTTCTGGGTTATCGGCATTATCTGTCATCGCCTGAGCGTCAGCAATCATAATAAAAATCTGATCGAATTCACCGGAATTCTGTAATTCTACTCTTCTTTTTAAAGAACCAACGTAATGTCCAACATGAAGACGTCCGGTTGGTCTGTCACCTGTTAAAATAATATTTTCCATTGTATATCATATTCCTTTCCATATCGTTTCTATTATACTATAGGTGATTTTTTTGTCAATCGTTTGCCATCTTCCTTCTGGAAGAAAACATCTTCTCCATTTACAATCCTTTAAAGCTGACTGATAATTTTTTGATTGGTACGAATCAAATAATAAGTACAAAGTGCAACGGACATCAGCTCAGCAATTGGCCAGGACAGCCAAACCATATTGATATTTCCGGTTCTTGCCATGAAAAATGCTACAGGAAGCAACACCACAAGCTGTCTCATAAATGAAATGATCAGACTCCATATTCCATTACCAAATGCCTGGAAGACGGAGGATGACACAATACTATATCCGGCAAAAATAAAGCTGACACTGATGATGCGAAGGGCCGGGATACCGATGGAAAGCATTTCCTCGGAAGCATTGAAGAAACCAAGAAGAATGGCTGGGGCAACCTGGAAGATCAGGAAACCAACACACATAATACATACGGCAGAAATGACACTCAGCTTTATGGTCTTCATAATACGATCTTTTTTCGCTGCACCATAATTGTATGCAATGATTGGAATCATACCATTATTCAGACCAAAGATCGGCATAAAGATGAAGCTCTGTAATTTGAAATAAGCTCCAAAAACTGCAACTGCTGTGGCAGTAAAGCCCATAAGAATACGGTTCATGCCAAATGTCATGAGAGATCCAATTGCTACCATAAGAACAGATGGAATACCGATATATAAAATATTTCGAATGAGAGCAAGATCCAAACGGAACTCTTTTGAAGAAATATGAATTTCTTTATTTCTTCTTAAGTTAAAATAAATCGCCAGAATACCAGCCACGACCTGTCCGGTAACAGTTGCTACCGCTGCACCGGCAATTCCCATTTTGGGACAACCAAAGTATCCAAAGATCATGATTGGGTCGAGAATCATATTGATGATGGCTCCAGTACCCTGTGTGATCATAGCATAGAATGTCTTGCCGGTAGACTGAAGCATTCTCTCAAAACAAAATTGTGTGAAACATCCAAAGGATGCGCATGTTACAATCGTAAGATATTGATATCCAAGATCAAGAATGTTGTGGATGTCCGTCATTCCTCGAAGGAATGGTTTTACAGCAAATAAACCAATCAACAGGAAAAGCAGATAAGCCACAATATAAATTAAGATACCATTATCGGCTACCTGATTGGCCTCCTCATGTTTTTTCTCACCAAGCTTTCTTGAAAGCAAAGCATTCATACCAACACCGATACCCGCGGCTACTGCAATCATCAGATTTTGCATTGGAAAGGCTAAGGATACTGCTGTCAAAGCATCCTGAGACAATCTTGATACGAAAATACTATCGACAATATTATAAAGAGCCTGCACCAGCATAGATGCCATCATTGGCAAAGCCATGGAAAACAGGAGTTTTCCCACAGGCATTGTTCCCATTTTATTTTCCTGGGCCATAGAATCTCATCCTCTCTTTTCTTTTTATATTAAATGCACAATTAATTATTATAGTATAATTCATCTCTTGCGTAAAGCATTTCTATTCCTATCTTACAAATTCTTGTAGATAGATTATCTAGTAAATGAAGGATTATATTCTTTGCAATTCATTTATTATTTCATTTTGTCTTTATTCAGAAAATCATATTTAAAAGTCATATTTTTTCATTTATTTTATTAGAATTTTACACCACTATTCTTAACTTTTTTATGTTATCTCTTAATTATTTTCAATTTCCTTTTAAATTCACAGAATGTACACGAATTATCAAGAATAAAAAGTTGCATTTTATACTTTTTTACTGTATCATATTAAATAGCTTGTCTGTCTCTTCTAACAAAAGAGACAGAAAACGATTAGAAAAGGTGGTTTTAAAATGGAAAAAAAACATGCCATGATGGAATTGGGGGAAGAAAGCAATATTCAGTTTGATTCCCTCGTAAAAAATTGTATGGTATCTGGTGAGTTCGATCAAGATCTCTATGCATTATATGATGTTAAGCGAGGTCTTCGTGAATCCAATGGTAAAGGTGTTCTTACAGGTCTTACTGAAGTATCCGATGTTGTTGCTGTAAAACATTCCAAAGGACGTCCTTACCCAATCGATGGTGAATTATATTACCAGGGTGTAAATGTACGTGATTTAATTTATAGGAGTAAAACAACACGTTACCTCTTTGAAGAGACAACTTATTTATTACTTTTTGGCCGTTTACCAAATGAAGACGAATTAAAAGATTTCTGTAAAATTCTTTCTGAGCTGCGTGAATTATCTGGTCAGTATGTTCGTGATGTTATCATGAAATCCCCCCCAGCTAACCTGATGAATGCACTCCAGAAATGTATCGTTCTTCTTTATTCCTACGATGCGAACCCAGACGATATCTCCATCCCTAACGTTCTTCGTCAGTCCTTACAGCTGATTGCAAAAATGCCAATGATGGCAGTTTATTCTTACTATGCATATCGTCATTTTTATGAAGATAAAACTTTGGTAATCCGCCCTCCAAGAGAAGACTATTCCACAGCGGAAAATATCCTTTATATGCTCCGTGGTGATGGTAAATTTACAGAGTTAGAGGCAAGAGTATTAGACGTTGCACTTGTTCTTCATGCAGATCACGGTGGTGGTAACAACTCCACATTTACAAACCACGTTGTAACCACATCTGGAACCGATACTTACTCTGCAGTGGCCGCATCCATGTCATCCTTAAAAGGTCCTAGACACGGTGGTGCCAACTTAAAAGTTATGCAAATGTTTGATGACATCAAAGAAAACTGTGAAAACATCCATGATGAAGTAATGCTTGCAGAATATCTTCATCATATCTTAGAACATGAAGCCTTTGATCAGAGTGGTTTAATCTATGGTATGGGTCATGCCGTTTATACCCTCTCTGACCCACGTGAAGTTACCTTAAAAGAATTCGCTCAGAAGCTTTCTGAAGAAAAAGGAACGCAGGATGAATTCAAATTCTATGACAGTGTAGAAAGAATTTCCGGTGTCTTAATCGCCAGAAAACGTCGTTTATTTAAACCAATGTGTGCTAACGTCGATTTCTACAGTGGATTTGTATATTCTATGCTTGGTATTCCAAGAGAATTATTCACTCCAATCTTTGCCATCTCCCGAATCTCCGGTTGGTGTGCTCATCGATTAGAAGAGTTAATCAACAATGGCAAGATCATTCGTCCTGCCTACAAATATATTGGTCATCATGAACCATATGTACCAATTGACGAACGTAAATAATCATCAAATTATATCATTGAAAGGATCCACTTCTTTTATGTGATCCTTTCCCATAAAAAAGGTGGTATTCTCAAGCGCTAACAGTGTCCTCCAGTGCTTGATCATACCACCTTTTTTATAAGATTCATTTTTTATTTTATGATTTTAGCTGCGAATGGCCCATCTCATCTTTGTGGAACGGGCTCTGCCATTGATGCGGCATTCTTCTTTGGAAGGACGAATTACATCTTTGGCCACATCTTGCCATAATCCTTCTTTTTGCTGTCTTTTCCATGTTTTTTTCACAAGACGATCTTCACCGGAATGGAAAGTAAGAATTGCAACTCTGGCTCCAGGACTTAAGATTTCCGGAAGTTTTTCTAAGAATTCCTCCAACACCTCAAACTCACTGTTCACGTCGATACGCAAGGCCTGGAAGACACGCTGGCAGGTCTTTTTCACAATATCTTTCTTCTCTTTGTTCTCTGGAAGGAAAGAAAGTGCAGATTCAATGGCAGCACGAAGCTGTCCTGTTGTCTCAATGGATTTTCCCTGTCGAAATTCCTTGATAATCTCATTGGCAATCTCCACCGCATATGGCTCATCGGAATTCTCCACGAACATTCCAATCATCTCTTCACGACTAAGCTCCTTTAAACGCTCTGCAGCAGATACACCCTTCTCCGGATTCAAACGAAGATCCAAAGGACCCTCCACCTTATAAGAAAATCCTCTGGCCGGATTATCAATCTGCATGGAAGAAACACCTAAATCCGCCAAAACAAAATTAAAAGGACCATGCTCTTCAGCCACAAGATCAATATTTCTGAAATTCTCCTGAATAATTGTAAGAATATCTTCCCCGTAGCCCGCATCTCTTAAACGCTTTGTTGTTTTAACGATTTCAATAGGATCCACATCAAGACCATACATATGGCCCTGTCCATTTAAACACTCAAGCATTTTTCTCGTGTGTCCACCATATCCCAGAGTACAATCAAGCCCTTTTTGTCCCGGCTGAATCTCTAAAAAATCAAGGATTTCTTTTACGCAGATAGAAATATGCATACCTGCCGGAGTACTGCCCTTTCGAATTACCTTCTCTATGGTATCCTGGTATTTTTCCGGCTGTAATTCTTTATATTTTTCTTCAAATTTTCTTGGATGGGTTCCTTTATATCTAACACGTCTTTTGTGCACCTGTTCCGTGTTCTTTTCCTGTTCCATAATAATTCTCCTATATTTCGATTTATGTTATGCAACTTATCATATCATAAGAGATACAATGAGACAAGATAGTCTGCAATGGCCTCCTCGGCACTTTCCCCAATCACGACATCCGCCGCCTTTTTGCACAAATCACTGGCAGCTGCCACCGCAACCCCAAGACCTGCCGCCTGTAGCATCTCACTGTCATTATCTCCATCCCCAAAAGCCATAACTTCTTTCAGTGTAAATCCAAGATTTTCCGCCAAAGCTTCCATAGCTTTGTGTTTCCCGGCTTTTTCATTGGAAATCTCAATGAGGTGAGAAACACTGGTTGTCATATAAATTCCAGAAAAATGACTTCTGATCTCATCACTGACGCGCTGTCTTTCTTCCGGTAAAACAATGACATCCAAAGCATCCAGCTCCCCTGCATGTTCAAGAACAAAAGCTTCGATATCGGGAACGGGAACTCTGGTGCTTTGCACATAATTTCTCTCTCGATCTCCCGGAATTCCAAACACAGCAGGATCATCAAAATAACTTTGAGAAGTATATGCCTGTCCTTTAATAAAACACTCATAAGTTACCCATTCATTTCGCTCTTTCAAAAAATGAAAGAGCTGCCCTGCGAATTCCTCTGGCAAAGTGAGGGAAATCAAGGCTTCTTTCTTTTCCATATCATAGACAGCCGCTCCATTGGAAACAATGGCATAATGAAATCCCGGAAAACCCATAACATCCTCCGGCATAGACCAAAAGGCCCTTCCGGTACTCGGAACCACATAGATTCCTTCCTGGACGAGCCTCATAAGAATGTCTTTTGTTTTCGGGGAGATCGTCTTATCCGGCATCAATAAGGTCTGATCCAAATCGGAACAGATCATACGATAATTCTGATTCATAGATTCTCTCCTAAATGAATAGTTATCCCTCAGAATAACGGGATAAAAACTGTCTGGTACGTTCTTCCTGTGGATTGTCGATCACCTGTTTTGCAGGACCCTGTTCCACAATATAACCACCATCCATGAAAATGATTTCATCCGCCACATCACGGGCAAATGCCATTTCATGGGTAACAATAATCATGGTTGTTTTCTGCTCTGCAAGGCCACGAATTACCTTAAGAACCTCTCCCGTAAGTTCTGGATCAAGAGCAGAAGTTGGTTCGTCAAAGCATAAGATATCCGGTTTTAAGGCCAAAGCTCTGGCAATGGCAACTCGCTGCTGCTGTCCACCGGATAACTGGTGTGGGTAATGGCTTGCTCGATCCTTTAAGCCCATCATATCAAGCAATTCCATGCCATGATCATCGATTTGGTCTAAAATTTCTTTTTTATTAGCTTTAAATCCTACCTGCTCCTGGGCAAGAAGTTTTTCTGCTAAAGTAACATTTTCCAGGGCAGTATACTGTGGAAAAAGATTGAATTGCTGGAATACCATTCCAAAATGAAGTCTTCGGTCACGAAGCTCACGATCATTTAATTCTTTTTCACCTGCATTAAATACAGCTTCCCCCTTTACGATAATATTTCCCTGATTTGGTTTTTCCAGGAAATTTAAACATCGAAGTAAAGTAGTTTTACCGGAGCCAGAGGATCCGATGATTGCCAATGCATGTCCTTCTTCCAGTGAGAAGCTGACATCTTTAAGTACCTTGGTACGTCCAAAGTGTTTTTCAATATTATTAACTTCTAAGATTGCCATATTCCCACCTCCTATCTAAAATAATCCAGTTTCTTTTCAATATAATTGAAAATCAAAGTTAAAATACCAACAAATGCGAGATAGAATACACCTGTATAGAACAATGGCCATGTGATACCTGCAGATTTCATGAAAGAGAAACCTGTGAAGGTAAGCTCATAAGCGGCGATAATACGTGCTAAAGATGTATCTTTTACCAAAGTAATAATCTCGTTGGACATTGGTGGAACAACACGTTTAATCATCTGAAGTAAAGTAACCTTGAAGAAGATTTGTGTTTTGGTCATACCTAATACAAGTCCGGCTTCTCTTTGTCCTACTGGAACACCTTCGATTCCACCACGGAAAATTACGGAGAAATAGCAGGCGTAGTTGATGGTAAATGCTACAACTGTCGCTGCGATACGACCCGCTTCATTTCCACTCCAGATATTGTGGCCAAGCCAAAGACCAGGTCCATAGAAAATAATAATCAACTGAAGCATCAGAGGGGTTCCTCGAATGATCCATACGATGATCTGAATAATCATTTTTAATAGTTTAAATTTGCTGGTGGAGCCTAAGGCAACGATCAGACCCAATGGCAACGCAAAAATCAATGTCAGAATAAAGATCTGAAATGTCGTCCATAAACCACCAAGTAACTGCAAGGTTACTGATACAAACATTTGATTTACTCCTTTTCTCTCTTTATAGTGTATCAATTCAAAGGGAAAGGCTGTCGTTACCATCATCTATGATTACGGTATCACGCCAGCCTTTATCAATTATCTTATCCTATCAACGAACACTTGAAATGAAATATATTATTTCTGTGTTACAACTACCTGAGCATTGTTGCAATATGGAACAGAACATTCCATAGCATTTGTTACTTCATTTGTCAATGTCATACCATTCCAAACAACGTCGATGTTTTTGGAATCAAGTTCCATAGTCTTTGTATCCCAATCGATTTCAACGATCTGACAATCAACACCAAGTTCTTCTGCAACGATATTAGCCATATCAGCATCAAAGCCAATCCAAGCACCGCTTTCATCTTTATAATCCATTGGAGCGAAGTCTGTAACACCAACTACTAAAACGCCTTTTTCTTTGATTGCTGCAACATCACTATCTTTAGCAGATGCTTCAAATGTGCTTTCTGGGATATCAACAAGAGATTCCTGAACACCGTATTTCTCAGCAACTTCCTGTAATGTTCCATCCTGAGATGTTGTATATAAAACACTGTTGATAAAGGAAGCAAGGTCAGAACCTTTACGGCAACCTACACCGTATTCTTCTGTTGTAAGCTCATCTGTATGGATGAGATCTGGATAGCTTGTACCTTCACCAATCATAGCGCCTGCCATAAGAAGGTCGATGATTGCTGCATCAGATGTGCCAGACTGAACTTCCATGAGAGCATCTGCCTGGGAAGCAACTTCATTGGTTTTGAAACCTTTTTCTGCTGCTACTTCTGCACCTGCGGAACCAGCTTCAACTGCATAAACCATATCTTCTTTTGAAGCTTCTGTTGTCTTTTCTGGTGTGTTGCCTCCGCCGCCACATCCGGCAAGAGCAAAGCTCATAACCATTACGCCACTTAATAATATTGCTAATCTTTTTTTCATTGTAATCAATCCTCCATGATTTATGTTTGTAATTTGTATATATGTTATCACGTTATCGCATTAAAGTAAATATACATTTTATATATATATCACATCAATCTAAAAAATAATCGGCAGAGATATTCTGCCGATTATTCCATAATATTTCTTTAAATCTGAACGATAATTTCTCTCGCTTCACGAAGAGCATCAATAGCTCTTCTTGCACGAACTGCATCACCGATTACATACTGTTCTTTTACGATTCCTTCTGCAAATGGCTGATAGGAAGAAGAACCGAGAGCAAGAACTACACTGTCAAAACCACGAAGATCCATCTTGGCTGTTTTTACACCATCAACAAAGATTTCTTCTACCGGTTCGTTAACATATGTTTTTACATGGTTTTCTTCAAAGCTCTTTAAGAGATAAATGCGATGTTCGCCGATGATATCTCCTGCAATCTGATCCTTTGCTTCCACTACAGAAACATCAAATCCACGTTCTGCAAGATAATCTGCTGTTTCACAACCAACAAGACCAGCACCGATAACAAGAACTTTCTTGCCACACTGTTTTTTACCATCAAGGACATCGATGGCATCCACTGTGTTATCAATTCCTGTAATTCCAGGACGAAGTGGTTTTGCACCGGTAGCGATCACAAGAACATCTGGATTCATTTCTTTAATCATTTCTTCTGTCACTTCCACACCAGTGTGAATATTTACATTATTCTTTTCACATAAAACGATGTAGCTGCGAACTGCTGTTGTGATATCGCCTTTTCCAGGAGGTACTGCTGCAAGACGCATCTGTCCACCAAGAACAGCTTCTTTTTCGTAAAGATCCACTTTATGACCTTTTTTGGCAAGCTGATAAGCAGTGAATAAACCACCAACACCGGCACCAACAACCATAACATTTTTAGGAGTTTCTGTGCGATCGGTAAGATGTGCTTCATAACCAACAAATGGATTTACAAGACATTCAATTGGCTGACCAACGAACATGTTTCCAACACAACCCTGAAGGCATCCGATACAAGGGATGATTTCTTCAAAATGATTGCCTGCTGCTTTATTTGGGAAATGTGGATCTGCGATGGACTGACGACCCATGGCAATCATATCTGCATATCCCTTTTTCACTACTAATTCTGGAAGGAATGGATCATTATAACGACCAACTGTAACAACCGGAATATCTACAACATCTTTGATCTTCTTTACATGATCTAAGTTGAAGCCCTGATGGATACAGGAAGGAGCCCACATATATTCATCTTTTAAATGAATACTTCTGGAAACGTCAATGGCATCGATACCTGCTTCTTCTAAATATGCCGCAATTGCCTGTGCATCTTCTACCGTAACGCCACCAAGTGTTTCATCACAGCTGTTGATACGAGCAAGAACTGCCATGTTGTGACCAACTTTGCTTCGAATATTATCAATGATCAGTTTTGGAAGACGCATACGGTTTGCAAAGCATCCGCCAAACTCATCAAGACGTTTGTTTGTCTGTGGAGAGATAAAGCTGGATACCAGATAACCATGTGCCATATGGATTTCTACTGCATCTACTCCTGCTTTTTTTGCACGAAATGCGGCGTCACCATAAAGCTCTACTAATTCATAAATCTGTTCATTGGTCATTTCCAGTGGAATGTCCTTATTGCAGGAAGCCTGTACTCTGGAAGCAGATTTTAATGGATGACCAGCCGCTTTTGCACTTCCTTCCGGACCTGCCTGCTGAAGCTGAACCATAACCTTTGCCCCATAGGTGTGGCAGGCATCTACTGTACGTTTTAATGCATCGATCTGACTGTCATCAAAAAGGCAGTGTTTCTTTGGACCACCCTTGGCAGTTGGGTCAATTACTGTCGCTTCAATTGTGATCAGGCCAAAACCACCTTTGGCTCTCTCACGATAATAAGCTAAGGAGCGGTCGCTGAGTTCACCTGTTGCAATCGCATAGTTGTTAGACATTGGTGGAACCATATAACGGTTATTTACTGTCATAGGTCCAATCTGTAATGGTTGATACATATACTTCATTGAACTATCTCCTTCTTTCCCTTGATATAAATCACATTTTCTCTTATCTATAAGAATACCATAAAATAAAGTGTCAAACTAATTTCTTCCATTTATGGAATTTACCTTTACGATAAGAAAACGATATAAATCAAGGTTAGCATAAGACCTACACCAAAGAGCATAAGACCAAAGGAAAGACTTCTCTGAATGATTCGGAAGATTTCGTTTCTCTCCTGTTGTTTCAATGCTTCCTCATGAACATAATCCCATTGTGTAGGATTCTTTCGATGGATGGTTCTGTTTGCAATAAACTGAATGGCATTGCGGATATTTCCCACAATGGAAGAAAATACCGAGCCTTCCATTCTTTCTCTTGGTAAAGGACTATCTGCAAGAAGAGTTTTTCGTAAAAGTACAACCACCATATCTGGCAAGGTGTCAAAAATACGGAAAATCACACCAAAAACTGTTGGTAAAATCGTAAGTAAAAGGGGACGATATAATAATTCTTCCATATCATACCATCTTGGCCAACGATTCACATAAATCACGTGACCATCCTCTTCCTTTCTCAGCACTTTTCGAATAAAAAATACATAAATCAAAAGGCCGATCAATATGGAAATCACAGAACCTTTCAGATTACCTATACTATAATAAGCTACCACTTCTCCTTCTTCAAAGAGACCCATAAATCGAGAGCCGAGCTCTGCTGCTTTATCCATGATATTGTGGGGAACCACTCCCCAGATAAAAAGAACGATGGCACTGCCGAGAAGGGCAAACGTACTTTTTCCGTTCATATATCGCTTCATGGAATCATAATGTGCCTGTAACTTCTTATCTTCATTTTCTTCGACAAAGATTGCCATATATAATTTGGTCATGTAGGCAAAGGTCATTCCACCACTGATTAAGAAGATCCATTCCATGGCTTTCATGGCAATTCCTCCGCCGAATTCCACGATACTTTCATGGAGAAGGGTTTTACTGACATAACCTCCCAACATAGGAATTCCCGCAATGGTGATAGCCCCTACTAAATAAATGACTTTTAACAGATTTTTCTTCTTTCCAAAACCTCGAATTTCATTGAGGTCCAGAGAATGGGCATTCATGAATACCACACCAGCTACCATGAAAAGAACCAGCTTGATCAAAGAATGGTTTACCATGTGAAGTAAGGTACCATGAACAGCCAGGGCATTTTCTTCTCCCAGAAGAGCCTGCATTCCAACCCCCACCAAAATAAAACCAATCTGGGACATGGAGGAACATGCTAAGGTGCGTTTTAAATCGATGGAGAAGACAGCAAGAAGCGCTCCACCAAACATGGTAAGCTCTCCGATGATGAGAATCATATATCCCCAGGTCTGATTATGGATAAACAAATTACTTGTAATAATCAGGATTCCATAAATACCGGTTTTCGTTAGGATACCGGAAAGCAGTGCAGAGGCTGGAGCCGGTGCAACCGGATGGGCCTTTGGCAGCCAGATATGTAATGGAAAAGCACCTGCTTTTGCCCCAAAACCAAAAAGCATACATACGCCTGCTGCAAAAAGAACTTCCGGATGGGAGCAATTTGCCGCTGCCGGTAATAATTCAGAAATCATCAAAGTTCCCAGTTCATGATAAACAAGAAAAAGTCCCATCAGCATCACAAGACCACCAATCACTGCCACAGCAAGATAGGTCTTGGCGGCTTTTAAAGAAGGAACATTTTCTTCCTGAGCTACCCAAACATAAGAAGTAAAGGACATGATTTCAAAGAAGACAAATGTAGTATATAAGCTTGCGCTCAAGAAAACTCCCATGGTAGCACCAAGGGTCCACAGCATAAAGAAATAATAACGATTTCGATTGCCATGGTGTGTAAAATATTCCTGAGATAAGATGATGGTCATCATCCACATAAGAGCAGCAATACTTCCATAGATTCCACGAAAGCCGTCTAAAGTAAAGTCCAGACCCATCCCACAGATTCCAGGAATTCCTGCGGAAATATAACTCAATGCCTCGCCCTGAAGAGGAATTCCTGTCATACTCATATAGGCAAATCCTGCCATAAGAAGGAATTCGATCACACCAGATAGCATTGCAAAGTAATCTCGAATCGTCTCATTTTTTCGTCCGATTCCATAACAGATCAAACCGCTAATAAAAGGAAAGAACACAATGAGATCAAAAATATAAGAATTATTCATTTTCTTCCCCCTTTATAAAACAGATACTACGTTATGTAAAATGTTATAGAGTAGCTGTGGATGTAAGCCCAAAATCACCATGCCGATGACGAAGCAGGCAAGGGGAAGGATCATCATCCAGTTTGGATCTTCCACCGTTTCAATCTTAGAATAATCAAACGCTTTTCCCGGGAAGAAGGCGCGAATAGAAACGGTTAACATATAAATAGCTGTCAATAAAGCAGAAACCAAGAGAGCACCCACGCCAAGATAAGAAAGAGCACTTCCGTTTTCCGTTGCTGCTTTTACGATATACCATTTGCTGATGAAGCCACATAAACCAGGAACACCCATAAGCCCAAGCCCGGCAAAGGTGAATGCCAGGAATACTTTTGGCATTTTTCTTCCAAAGCCATCCAGTTCATGGATATAATGACAACCTGTTTTATACATGATGGCACCTGCACAGAAGAAACCACAGATCTTCATGAAGGCATGGGCAACCATATGTCCAAGAGCACCTTCCAAGCCAGCCGCAGACATCTGAGTCACAGCAAATAAAATATAAGACAGGTTACTGACCGTTGACCAGGCCAATCTCCTCTTGATGTGTGTTTCCTTTAACGCCCTGGAAGAAGCATATACAATCGTGATAATGGTCAGAGTCATGACAAAACTCTGAGCCCAGCTCCCCTTCAAAAGATCGATTCCAAAGCTGTAATAGGTAATTCTCATCACAGCAAAAACACCTGTTTTAACAACCGCTACCGCATGCAAAAGTGCGGTGACCGGTGTTGGAGCCACACCTGCTTTTGGAAGCCAGGAAGAAAATGGGAAGAGCGCTGCTTTTACACTAAATCCACAGAAACACATGACATATATTAATAAGAAGAAATTCTCACGACCTGCAACCTTGGCAGGGTCCAAAACTCCACCTGGAACGAAAGAAGAGGTGGTTCCATAAATCAGAATGAAGATCATACCAATGAAGGCAAAGGCAGCACCACCGACCATATAATAGAAATAGGTTCGACTGGCATGGATTGCCTCTCTGGTAAGAGTATGCATGATAAGAGGCAGCGTAATTAAGCTGAGCATCTCAAAAAATACATAAAGTGTCAGAATATTTTCTGCTTCACAAACACCAAGAGTTACACCATAAGTCATCACATAAAACATAAAGAAATACTTTTCATGTCCTTCATGCTTCATATATTCAAAAGAGAATAAAACGGCAAGAGGCCATAATATGGCAATCATACCGGCAAAGATGCTTCCAAGTCCATCTAAGGTAAGGGTCACACTAAGATTTCCCTGAAAACGGAATAAAGTGAAGACTCCATCTGGCGTATTCATTTCCATATAAAGTACAAGTAAGGAGGTCAGAATCACCACAGTCTCAATGTAAATCATCATCTGTGTTCTATTTTTAAATGGAAGAAGCACGATTAGCACACCCATAAGAATTGGGAACAAAACCGTGATCGCATATATATAATTTCCCATCGATTCCTCTCCTTTCTATAAAATTGTTCTGGCAATTTCCGTCAGGAAGCCAAGAATTGGATTAGGAAATAATCCAAGAACTAAACTAAGTGCTGCAAGTACAAGCAATGGGATCGCCAATCCTTTGGAAAATGGATGAAGAATCGTAATCTCTTCATAATCTTCCCCTGGAAGAAAACCATTCATTGTCACTGGTAACAGATAACCTGCTGTTAAAAGGGCACTGATAAGAAGAATCACTGGTCCAAGATAGCGGAAAATACCGATGGAAGCATTTAAAGAACCTGCAGCCAAATACCATTTACTGACAAATCCACCAAATGGTGGAATTCCGACCAAAGCAAGGGAGAAGAAAGTCCAGCACCAAAGAAATACCGGCATCTTTTTCCCAATTCCTTTCAGTTCTTCCACTCTTGTCTTATGGAGACAGAATAAGAAGACACCCGCACTTAAGAATAAACCAGATTTAATGAAAGCATGGCAGATCACATGAAGTAATGCACCCACAAAACCATCTTCATTTAAAACGGCAAGACCAAATAAAATGTAAGAAATCTGACTGACCGTGGAATAAGCCAGACGTTTTTTCACAATCGGTTCTAAATAAGCCATCATGGAGCCCATAAATACAGTAAGTAATGCCAATGTCATCCATGCATACTGCACCCATGTGCCGCGGATAAAATCTGGACCGACAATATAAAAGACACTACGAATAATACAAAGGACACCAGATTTTACAATCAGACCAGATAAAACTGCAGATGCTGGAGATGGGGCAACGGGATGGGCAGCTGGCAGCCAGCCATGTAGTGGGAACATACCTGCCTTTGCACCAAAACCAATCAACATACAAAAGATGGCGATTAATAGGATTCCTTTATGTTCCACCGCAGCTGCAGATAGTGTTCCTCCTGTTGTAAATACCAGAGAATCGCAATATCGATATAATGTAAAAATACCAAATAATCCAAGGTAAGCTCCACACATGGAGTAAAACAAATATTTCAAAGTGGCCATGATGGCTTCTCTGGAACCATTATGGAAAACTAGTGGTAAAGCAGTCAGTGTCATCATTTCATAGAAACAATACATGGTGATCAGATTTCCGGAAAAATCCAAAAGAATAAGGACACTATAAACGATCATAAAGAATCCAAAGTATCTTTTCTCCTCTCCTTCATGCTTCATATAAACGAATGAGAAGATTCCTGCAAGGGCCCAAACAATGGTAACAATTGTTGAAAAAATTCGACCAATTGCATCAATATGAAAATAAATTGGAACATCTTCCATTAATTGAAATAAAACAAACTCTCTCTCTCCTGTCCAGGCAAGATAAAGGACCGATGCCATAGAGATTCCAAGAATCAAAGCTACAGCGCCATGGAGAGCAGACAGATTTCCCTCTTCCGGTATATTTTCTTTTCCACCTGTAAGATTTGTAATTTTGCTATGATCCACAAAAGAGGATGCCACAAAAAGAATTCCTGCAAGTGCCGGAAGCATTACCAGGATGAAAAATAAACCATTCATAATTCCTTCCTCCTAGGCAAACATATTAAGACCGAACTCAATAAGTTTGACGATTGGTTCGGAACTCAATCCAAGAATCAGGTTAAGGACAATAAAAAATGCAAGGGCAATCGCTTTTTTGGGCTGATCCTTAATCGTGATTGTTTGTCCTTTTGACTCACGGTTTGGTGTATAAATACGAATTACCGTTTTCATGAAATAAATCGCATTCAGGATGGTACTGATGGCCAGGGCAATCAGTGTTGGAAGCATTTTATAGGTATGCCCAATGGCTGCCTGCGCAAAAAGCAGCTTGGAAATAAACCCAGTAAACATTGGGAAACCAATCATAGATAAAGATCCTACGGTAAATGCAAGCCCTGCGATCTTATTTCGATAACCGGCACCAGTCAGTTCTGAAAACTCTGTTTTATTTTCAGAAGATGCTGTGATACCAGACCCTGCTACGAAGAGAAGGGATTTTGTAGCTGCATGGGATAAAATATGGTAGATACTGGCGATAACACCAGCTCTTGTCCCAAGACCAAAGCCCATGTAGATATATCCAATCTGTGCAACAGAAGAAAAGGCAATCATTCGACGAATGTTGTTCTCTGCAATGGCACTAAGGGATCCCATAATCATGCCTAAAAGGCCGAATACAAAAAGAACATGGATAACTTTGCTTTCTGTAACGATTTCAAAACCAATGACACGGTAGAATATTTTAATCAAAAGGAAGATATATCCTTTGGAAACTAAAGAAGACAAAATCGCTGCAGAAGAAACGGTAGAATATCCATACGCATCCGGTAACCAGGAATGGAATGGATACAAAGCACTCTTAATGGCAAGACCAACAGACATCAAACCAAGGGCTACCATCAAAGGTACATGATATTCCGGAATGTCTGCAATGATGGCAACCTGCTCTTTAATATTGCTCATCAAAAGATGACCCGTAAGGTCATAAAGGAAGCAAAGTCCAAGGAGTAAAAGACCAGAACCCAACAAACTCATGATCATATATCGCATCGATGCTTCTAAAGTTCGTCCATTTTGTCGGATCATAATAAGACCACAGGCAGAAATGGTATTGATTTCTACGAAAACGTAGGCAGTAAAAATATCATTGGTATAGATCAAAGCAAGCAGGGAGCATAAAAGAAGATTTACCATAATATAGTAAAGATTCTCTTTCCCTTCTTCTACATGAATCAATCGCTCCTTCTCTCCACCAATCATACATAAAAGCATGACAATGCAGAAAAAGGTTGCCATAAAGGCTTCTAAAACACCAACACGGATTTCATTTCCCCATGGTGCAGGAAAATGTCCCATGCGATAAACATAAGACTGCCCTGTCTTACAAACAAAGGTAAGAACGGTGGCAGACATGACGCCAATAATACTCAAGACAAAAAGATTGACTTTTTTTGCGTTTTTTCCATCCAATACCATTGAAAGTGGTCCAGAAAAAAGGGACAGGATGATACACATAAATGGAAAGTTCTGAACAAATGCCATTTATAATCCCTCCTTTCGGAGTCTGGTAGAAATCTCATCCAAATCCAGGGTATGATATCTACGATACAGACGAATGGTGAGGGAAAGCATAAGAGCTGTTACAGATACGGAAACAACAATACCTGTAAGAACCAATCCACTTGGAATTGGGTTAATGTAAGCTTTCACACTCTGCACTCCATTTACTACGACCGGTGCCTTGCGCCCTGCAATGTATCCCTTTAAGGCAAGGAAAAGGTAGGTGGCCGTATCCATAATGTTAAGTCCAACAATTTTTTTAATTAAATTCTTCTGAAGAAGCAAATTAGAGAAACCGATTCCAAAAAGAATCATGGCTACTGCTTCTTCATAATTTTGAATCAGATTTGCAATATTCATAGTATTTCTCCCAATTAATTTGCTTTTCGGAACATAGCATAGAATGTAAACATAGTTCCTGCAACAACAGTACCTACACAGATGTTCAGAATGAGGATCAATCCACTACTTAAAATGGCTCCCGGTGTTCCAAGAGGAATAATACTGTGGATTTCATTGGCACCGGTATAGAAGGAATAGCTCTTACAGATGCTATAACATGCCAAAGCACATAAACTCATTCGCTGGTAAATCTTCATATTAAAGAAACGTTCTGTTTTCTTAAAACCAAAAGCATTCAGATAAAGAATCAGACCTGCTCCGATGACCGCTCCACCAGAGAAACCACCACCTGGTCCCAGGTGTCCTGCCAAAATAATATAAATTCCAAAAATCATAATCGTTGGAACTAAAACTCTTGCAACCGTCTGCAGAATCACATCGTTTTTTGGCTCATAAATACGGTCACTGAATTCTAAAACCTCCTGTTCTTTTTTCTTCTTTTCTTTGCGAAGTAGAATTAAAACAGTACCCGTTGCAATAAACAATACATGGGATTCTCCTAAAGTATCAAAAGCTCGATAATCGAGAATCATACCTGTTACAATATTCACCGCGCCAGTTTCCTGAAGACCATTTTCGATATAACGCTGGGAAACTTCATTATTAATTGGTCTCTCTTCCGTACCGATTGCTGGCAGGTGAGAAATTGCTGCTAATAAGATAAACACAAGGCTGATACAGAATACAATACTGAATACACGATATATTTTCTGAAATAATCGCATTTTTGCATTATGCTCAATATCATATACCCGCTCTAAAATGGTTCTTTCTTCCTGTTCATGTCTCTGAATCTGTGGACGTTCTTCTTGCTTTTTCATCTCCACCACATCAAGGTAGGGATCTTTGCTTCCTTCGAACCACTGTTTAAAACGAAAGGACAGGGTTTTTTCGTATTTTTCATCCGAAACTCGCTTACTCATTCTCCGCTTCCTCCTTCCTCCTGATCGATATCCTCATCCTCATTATTTTTAAGGATGGCATGGATTTTCTTCAAAGTAACGAAGAATAAGATACTGGTAACACCCGCTCCTACCGCTGCTTCTGTGATGGCAAGGTCAGGGGATTCTAAAAGGATCCAGATTACAGACATAACAAGGCTGTAAGACATAAATACAAGAATCGTATTCAACAAATTTTTTGAAAAGCTTGCTGCCAGTGCACATACAATTAAAAAGCCCAGCAACAATATGGTAAATACCTGCATTACTTCTTCTCCTTTCCATCCATTTTTTCTTCTGTCTCTTCTTTTTTCTTTTTCATAGAAATTCTTCGATAATGTTTCTCGCTCTCCTCATCGGTTGTAACCTCCAAACGGGCAATCAGGTGAGAGGATGCCGGGGAAGAAAACCATAAGAAACAGATTACAAGAAAAAGTTTTAAAGAAGTAAATGTAAATCCGGACATGATGATCAATCCAAGAAAAGAAAAACCAATCCCCAAAGTATCTCCGATGGCTGCCGCATGCATACGATTTAAAACATATTTAAATTTGAAAACACCAACAATTTCTAAAAGAAAAAATCCTACTCCAATCAAGAGAAAAATGCTTCCAATTATGAATTTTATCCATTCTATGATTGCCATACTATTTCTCCTCTTCTTCTACATTTTTTGCAGATTTCATCTGTTTTACACGTTCTTTTCTTTCTAAGTAGATACCAATATATACTTTGGTAAGCACGATAACGGAAAGAAAACTGATCATCGCGTAAATAATACAGATATCAACAAGATATCCCTCTTCTAACATGAGGGCAAGAATCCCTATCATAACGATAGTCATCGTTCCCATCATATTAACGGAAACAACACGGTCTGCAACACGAGGCCCGATAATGGCACGAACCAGGCAAAGCATTAATAAAATCGCTAAAAAGATTAAAACAGCTACAAATAAAATATGATAAGCTGATTCTAATCCTGCTATACCTTTTCCCATACTTTTTCCTCCTATTTGTCCTCGGATTCCAGTTCTCTTAACAGATCCTGAAATACCAGTTCATCAATTCCATCCGCAAGACTTTCATCCAGACAATGTACTGTGTATTCATTTTCTTCCAATGATACCGTAATGGTTCCTGGTGTCAGAGTAATGGCATTGGCAAGAAAAGCTCTAGCAGCCGGAGTCTTTAAATCGGTCTCAAAATCTACGATGACAGGATCCACTTCTTCTCTCTCTGAGAGGATCATGCCCACAACAGTTACATTCGCTTTAAAAATTTCTATGATCAAGGTTACAATATAGCGAATACCTCGAAAAATGTTACCGATATTCTTTTTTTCTTTTTCTATACTATAATCCATAAATTTGCAGGTAAAAGCAAAGATAACTGTGGCAATAATGATTCCAAAAATACAGATTTCTAATGTAATCTGTCCGTTAAATATCACCCATAAAAGAAAATATAATGCGTACATATACTACCTCCTTTTTCAACATCGACCCTTATTATATTCCTTTTCCACATACTGGTCTATATTTAATTTGACCATCTTCAACACAAAATCCTTCTATAATAAGAAGTCTTTCTTTTTTCTCGATCCCGCCGGCATAACCAGTAAGCTTTCCTTTCGCTCCCACCACACGGTGACAGGGAACCAAGATTCCAATAGGGTTATGACCCACTGCCTGTCCTACTGCCTGGGCAGACATATGATCAAGTCCTCTTAGATGAGCCAGCTGTTTTGCAAGTTCCCCATAGGTAATTGTTTTCCCATAAGGAATCTTCTTCAGAAGTTTCCAAACTGTCTCCTGAAAAGAAGTTCCTTTTGCTCGTACCGGTGGAATCTCTCCGGGATCTTCTCCACGAAAATAGCGTGTCAGCCATCTTTTCGCCTCCAAAAAAACCGGAAGCTCTTCTTTCAGGCATTCCTTAGAAAGTCCGTTTCCATAATATTTTTGTCCTTCAAACCAGAGTCCTGTGATAGATTTTCCATCACTTGCTAAAGTAATACATCCCATAGGACTGTCATAAAATGTGATATATCCCCTCATTTTTATACCATTCTTTCTAAAATATTGATACTAAATTCATAACAAATCATTTACGAAAAGACGTTTCATTATAACACATTTTTATAAAAATAACCTTATTTTTTAAATTTTTTTATAGAAACTTTCGTTATTATTACGATAGTTTTACTCTTTTGGAATTGGATTGTTTTTCTTATTAAAATCTAGTATATTGAATTCCACAATATTATGTTCCCTGTCCTATTTATATCCAGGAGGTATTATGATGAAACAAAAAAAACTAAAAAAAGCATTCCTTTCCTTCTTTCTTTGTAGTCTACTCCTTCTTGCTGGGTGTTCCGGCAGCCAAATTAGCAAAAGTCAGCCCGCCATGAAATCTAAGGCTACGGAACAGGCAGCCGATGAAGAAAATTATGGTTCTGGGAATCAAAATGCAGACGAAATAGTCACAGAGGGTGACAATACTATGTCTATCGACTCAGCCGCAGATGCACAGCAACCATCGAAAGAATCGGTAAAAAGTGAAGAAAAATTGGTTTATACTTGCGATATGACCATGGAAACTTTAGAATTCTCACAAACCATCAAAGCAATCAAAGAACAGATTGCCAAATATGATGGAATTATTGAACAAGAAAATGAATCCGATAACAATTACCAATGGTATTACACCACAGAAAAAAGCAATGCAACTTTATCCTCTTTTTTGGTAATTCGCATCCCTTCTGAAAAGTATGAACAATTTTTAGACTCCCTTACTGGCAATGGAAAAATCACTTCCAAAAATATGAGGGTAGAAAATATCACAAAACATTATTCTGAAGTAGAAACCAGTATTAAATCTTTAAAAACACAGGAAAAACGTCTACTTGACATGATGGAACAGGCAAAAACCGTAGAAGATATGATCACAGTGGAAAGCAGACTTTCTGAAGTACAAAATGAACTGGAACAATATAAAAATACTTTATCTGCTCTGGATACTGATATCACCTATTCCACCATCAATCTGTCTATCAATGAAGTGGTGAAATACGAGGAATCGCAAGAAACATTCCAGCAGAGACTCCATAATACATTGGGGGAATCCAAACAATTCTTCTTTAATTTCCTGGAAAATGGATTGTTTACTCTGATCCTTTTTGGACCGGTTCTCCTTGTATTGGCTATCGTTCTTTTTATCATCATAGCAGTCATTGGCAGAATCCGTCGTAATAAGCGTCAGAAAAAAGCCCTTAAAAGATTCCAAAAAGAAATCTATCAAAATGACCAAATACCAAGATCCGAAGAATCCCAAGAAGGTGGAAATGTGACAAAAAATGAATAGTATAATCCTTGACAGTTAGTTATATTTTCTGTAAAATCATATTATATAATTGTTGTTTTTTGACAATTTTGTCAAGTCATAAGAAATGAGGAGGATGTATTTATGGCAGCAAAAATTTTAATGGTTGGTAGTATTATGATGGATTTAATCTTACAGATGCCTCGTATCCCTCATCCAAGTGAAAGTATTCTTGGTACAACATATTCCAACGCTGGTGGCGGAAAAGGAAGTAACTCCGCAGTAGCTGCAGCTCGTGCAGGCGGTGAAGTTTCTGTTTGTGGTACCCTTGGACAGGATGCAAATGGAGAAGCTCTTCTTGGTATGTTAAAAGATGCAAACATCGATGTTTCCAACCTTGTATTAAAAGAAGGTTCCAACACTGGTATGGCTGTTATTATGCTTGAAGAAGATGGTATGAACCGTATCGCAATCTACACTGGTGCTAATAATGATACAGCTCCTGAATATGTAGATGCAGCATTTGATGGCAAAGAATATGATGCATTAATGATGCAGCTTGAAATTCCATTGGAATCCAACGTACGTGCTTTTGAAATTGCAAAAGAAAGAGGTATGATTACATGTCTTGACTGTGGTCCAGCTCAGTCTTATCCAATCGAAAAATTCCAGGGTATCACAATTCTTTCTCCAAATGAAACAGAAACAGATGCTCTCGTAGGTATCTTACCTGTTGATGATGAAACATGTCTTGCAGCTTCCAAGATCATCAAAGAACGTTGCGATTGTAAATATGTTGTTCTTAAAATGGGTGACAAAGGTTCCTACATCTATGGTGAAGGCATCGCTCAGATGGTTCCTACATTCAAAGTTGACGCAGTTGACCCAACAGCAGCTGGTGACTGCTTCACAGGTGTTCTCGTAAAACAGTATGCTGAAACAGGCGATATCATTGCTTCCGCTAGATACGCTAGCGCTGCTGCTGCAATTTCTGTTCAGAGTCTTGGTGCTCAGCCATCTCTTCCAGAAAAAGCTGCTATCGAAGCTTTCATCGCTGAAAGAGCATAATGCATAATGAAATCATATTAATATAAATTCCTTATGATTGGCCTTACGGCCTGATAAAACCTCAAAAGGACGAAGAATTTTTAAAATTCTTCGTCCTTCTTTTTTATGTTGCTTTCTTTTTTTAATCAGGATTCATTCTTTCGAATTCACAGCTTCTTCTTCCATCTCCCCTTCATTGGCCTGTTCCAATACAAGTTCTTCTTGCAGCTCATTGTGAAATCTCACCTGCAAAACTGCCTGTGACAGATTCAAAGAGAGAGTCATATGTTTCTCTTTCTTTTCCGCTTCTTCTTTAAAAATTTCCAAAAGATCCTTCAACACTGCTCTGGTAAGATATCCTCCTCTCCAATGAAAGAGAAAAACTCTTCCCTTTTTCACAGCCTGAGCGCAACGTTTCCGAACTTCCTCATAAGTAGTAAAGGAAATCTTTTTCTCCAGATAATATTTCTTTTTCGAATCCACACATTCTGGTATTTTCCAAATCACTGGCTCATGATCACGGAAACAACTACTATCGTCAATATTGAAATAATCATAACGGATCACTCCATCTTTGCTTAATGAATTATCAAAGGTTGCATCCAAATGATAATATTTTCCTCCAAGTTTTAGAATATTCCAGGTGTGACGATATTTGATCTTCTTTTCTGGATTATTGTCACAAATCGCAATAATGCACCATAGATTAAGAGCATCACACAGAGCTTTTACCGTCTTTGCAATTCCTTCACAAACCCCAATTCCATGACCAAGGGGTCCTATGATTTCATGAGAATATGCTTTTTTGAGTTTGTCATAATGCACATTTTCACAGATAAAATCATGAATATATTTTTCCTTTTCCCATTCTGTCATATTTTGGGCAGGACGGACTAGTTTCTGAATTCTCGATTCCATAGCTTTTGTATGGGCTTTGATCTGCTTTTTATTAAAAAGATATTCTGGAATCAGTTCCATGGAATCTGCTTTGGCATAATGTCTACACTGGAATCTCTCACTATAGAATAAGAAAGGATCCTCCAGTCGTACCAAAAAGAAAATTTCAGATAATTCCTTCATATCCATCTTTGGAACAATAATCGTATCTTTTAACTCCCGGAGCCCTGTTTGAATAGAATGATAAACAGCCTTTTGAAATTTATTCAAATGATTGAAATAGTAAGATTCTGCTTTACTCATAAAATTCTCCTCCAAGGAAAAATTTTTCTTCCAATGTAAGATAATGTTCATAATCATTGGTAAGGAAAATCTGCCTTACTTCCTCTTCCCGATCTTTATAATGAACTCTCATAAAACTCCAGATTTCCTTTGATTTATTCAAAAGATAATATTTTTTGTCCATACGTGGAGCTTTCTGACAATTCTCACGATATCGTCTCATAAACTGAAGCAGTTCTTCTCCGGTAACTTTGGGACCACCTTTGATCTCACGTCCTAATGCCGGATTGGCCAAAAGTCCACGTCCCATCATAATGCCTGTCATAGACTCAATCATTTCCTCAGCATTTAAATCAGGAGTTTCCTTCGCCAAATACTCTCGAATCGATTGTAAAAAATTATGATAATCTTCTACCGTATAGATATCCCCATTATAAGAAAGTGGATTTTTGCTGTGAGTTAAAGCATAATAAAAATACTCCCGGTGAGGGAATCCAGAATACTTCTCCAGGCCAGTTCTTGGATGGATAATCAATTCTTTCAAAGGGTATTTATTATAAATTTCCAGCAAATCATAAAATTCTTCACTTTTTCTAGTTCCAATCCTTGTTTTTACAGAAATGTCAATCTCTTTGGGTTTCTTTTCGAATACCCCATCAAGAAAAGCATCCAGCTTCTCTTTACGCTCCAAAAGTCCGGCTCCTCTCCCCTTTGAAGCTACTTTATGGGAAGGACAGCCGATATTAATATTGATTTCCTGATAACCACGGTCCACAATTCCTGTTGCCATTCGCCAAAAACCCTCTGCATCATCAGTAAGAATCTGCGGTATTAAAGTTTCTACCAGATTATTTTCCGATGCCAGCTGCCTTTTTTCTTTCTCATCCAGAGAAATCTTAGTATGAGGCATAAAAAATGGCATGAAATAAGTATCGATAGACTCCCCAAACATTTCATGCATGGTATTTCGATAAACGTGTGTTGTAATATTCTCAAGAGGTGCTAAATAAATCTTCATGGTATTTTTTCTCTCTATCTGTTCTCTCTTACTAGAAAATGTTCTCTTCGGAAATAGAATCGGATGGATTCCATTCCTTCCACTGACCTGGTTTCAGTTCTTCATCTAGAAAAATGCCATCACATGAGATTCTTTTCAAGTAAACAATCAGACAGCGCACTTTTTTAAACATGCGTCGAATCTGTCTTTTTCTTCCTTCTGTAATGGTAATTCTCCCATAAAAAGCCGGATGATCCATACGATTATGCTTTGATGCTTCCCAAACTTCCGGAGGCAGATCCTGCTTTGCCTCCAAAAGGGTAGACACATAATGCAGCTCAATCTTACAAGGTTTTGTCAGCCGATCATCTCCGGGAAGAAGCACTCCATCTTCCAATGTTTTTCTTTTCTGCGAATCCATAATACCAAGTGCAATGAATTCGTATACTTTCTCTTTCCGATAATCTGGATGAGTCATCTTTTGATTCCATTTGCCATCATCCGTGATGAAAAGAAGTCCTTCCGTCTCCCGATCCAGTCTTCCCACCGGTGACAGGTCCGGATTATTTAATTCTTTAAAATAGTCCATAACTGTAGGAAATGTGTCATCTTTTCGAGCGGTCACACAACCGTAAGGCTTATGGAACATATAATAATGAAACATTGGCTCATCCTTTCTTTGCTTACATGGGCTCTATTATACCAAATGTTATCTTATGAGCCAATGATAAATTTAAAAAGAAAAAAGCCGTGCATCGTACGAGGTAAACGATGCACGGCTTCCTCTCCCAAGGAGAGGATTCAGGCTGACTCATTTAAAGAGAACAATTAGGAAAAAAATGAATCAACTATTCTTTAACAAGTGTAACTTCTACAGGGATGGATTTTTCAACTTCTTCGCCATTGATGAGTTTGATTGCTGTAGCAACAGCTGTTTCACCCATTTTGTCTGGCTGCTGAGCAACTGTAGCTGCCATTGTGCCTTCTTTAACTGCTGCAAGAGCATCATCTGTAGCATCGAAACCGATGATAACGATGTCTTTTCCAGCAACTGCTTCTACTGCACCAAGAGCCATTTCGTCGTTATGAGCGAATACACCTTTGATTTCAGCATCTGCCTGAAGCATGTTTTCCATAACTGTAAGACCTTCTGCACGGTTGAAGTTAGCTGTCTGGCTAGCAACTACGTTTAAGCTGGAGTCAGCAACATTGTGGAAGCCCTGTCCACGATCGATTGTAGCGGAAGCACCGTTAACACCCTGAAGTTCTGCAACTTTAGCGCCTTCACCAACGAGTTCTTTTAAGTATTCTGTAGCCATTTCAGCACCAGCTACGTTATCAGAAGCGATCTGGCAGTCGATGTCAACACCATTAACAGCACGGTCAACAGCGATAACTTTGATACCTGCATTCATAGCATCTTCTACTGCAGGAGCGATAGCGTCAGAGTCAACTGGGTTTACAATAAGAACGCTAACCTGTTTAGAAACAAGGTCTTCTACGTCAGATGTCTGTTTTGCAGCATCATCACCAGCATCAACAACAACGAGTTCAACACCAGCTTCTTCTGCTGCTTTTTTAGCACCTTCAACTAATGTTACGAAGAATGGGTTGTTCTGTGTGGAAACAGCTAAACCGATTGCACCACTACCTGTGGATTCTGCAGAATCAGATTTTTTGTCACCTTCAACACCACATGCAGCGAGGCCAAATACCATAGTTGCAGCCATTAATAACGCAAGAATTCTTTTTTTCATCTTTTTTTCTTCCTTTCTTTTATTAAGATGTTTTATTTATGTTATCTCTTTCTATCGGATAATACAGCAACAAGGATTACGATTCCTTTTACTACGTCCTGATAGTAAGAAGATACACCTAAGATATTAAGACCATTGTTCAGTACAGCAATAATTAATACACCGATCAATGTTCCTGTGATTTTACCACGTCCACCGTTCATACTTGTTCCACCAAGAGCTACAGCAGCGATCGCATCAAGTTCGTATCCACTACCGAGTGTTGGCTGAGCAGAATTCAGACGAGATAAGAGAATTAAACCTGCTAATGCAGATAAAACACCAGATAATCCGTAAACGAATAATTTTGTTCTGTCGATGTTAACACCAACGAGCTGTGCACATTTGGAGTTACTACCTGTAGCGTAGATTCTTCTACCTAATGTAGTTTTGTTAAATACAAAGTATAATACTCCAAAAATTACAAGGAATAAGATAGCTGGGAAAGGAATTCCGAAGATAGTTCCTTTACCGATGAATTTTAAGATAAAGATGTCTCCTAAACCAGAGATTGGTTTACCATCTGTGTAGATCATGGTTACACCACGATATACTGTCATTGTAATCAATGTTGCAATGAATGGCTGAAGACGTCCTTTTGTTACCATGAAACCACTTACAAGGCCAAATACTGCACCAAGAATAAGTGCTGCAAGCATTGCAATACCTGCTGGAATACCAGCAGTGATTAAGCCAGCACAAAGAGCTGTTGTAAGAGCTAATACGGAACCAACGGAAAGGTCGATACCGCCTGTTAAAATAACACCTGTCATACCGAAAGCGATGAGACCGTTGATGGAAGACTGTCTTAAAAGAGATAAGAAGTTGTTTCCTGTACGGAACTCTGGGCTAACAATACTGATGCCTACTACTAAAATAATGAGAGCTAAAAACGCGCCATACTCCTGGATAATATCTCCAACACTTTTCTTTTTGTTATCCATTAGATTGTACCTCCTGTTGCTAATGTCATAATCTTCTCCTGATCGGCGTCTTCGATATTTAAGATACCTCTGACTTCTCCTTCACGAACAACCATAACTCGGTCACTCATACCGAGGATTTCAGGAAGTTCAGAAGATACCATGATAACAGCCACACCCTGTGCTGCTAATTCATTGATGACATTGTAAATTTCTTTCTTCGCTCCGATATCTACACCTCTGGTAGGTTCATCCAGAATAAGAATCTTAGGGTCTGTGTAGATCCATTTTGCAAGAACAACTTTCTGCTGATTACCACCAGATAAGTTGCCACATTCGTGTTCTGGTCCAAAACATCTGATTTTGAACTCGTCAATTCCTTTCTTTACAAGAGCTTTTTCTTTCGCTTTGGAAATCACTCCCGATCCGGAAATCTTACCAAGGTTAGCAAGATCAATATTTTCACGAATGGTCTTTTCAAGCATGAGACCTTCTACTTTTCTATCTTCTGTAATAAAACCAATACCAGCTTTCATAGCATCAAGTGGTTTACGAATCTTAACTGGTTTTCCTTCGATGATGATTTCACCAGAATCTGCTGGAACTGCACCGAAAATAGCCTGCATGATCTCTGTACGTCCAGCACCCATAAGGCCGGAAACACCGAGAACTTCGCCAGCTCCTACTGAGAAACTTGCGTCATGGAAAACACCATTTTTTGTAAGATCCTTAACTTCGATTACAGTATCTCCAATTGTTACATCTCTTGCTGGATAACGTTCTCCGATTTCACGACCAATCATCATCTTAACAACATCATCCATTGTGATATCTTTAATTTCACAAGTATCGATGTAAGAACCATCTCGAAGAATAGTGATTCTGTCACATAATTCAAAGATTTCTTCCATACGATGAGAAATATAAACCATGGAAACACCACGTTTACGAAGAGACTGAATAACATCAAATAAAGCTGCTGTTTCTGTCTGTGTTAATGCTGCAGTTGGTTCATCCATGATGATAACTTTTGCATCTACCATCAAGGCTTTGCAGATTTCGATCATCTGCTGCTGACCTACAGATAAATCAGACATTTTCGCATCAACCGGGATATTAACACCCATACGATCCATAACTTCTTTTGCTTTTGCGCGCATTGCTTTACGATCACAGATTCCGAAACCTTTTGTGATTTCTTTGCCCATGAAAAGGTTTTCTTCTACTGTAAGATCGAACATTACGTTTAATTCCTGGTAGATAAATACAATACCAGCTGCTTCCGCTTCCTGTGGATTGCGGTAATGTACTTCCTGTCCATCTACCTTTACAATACCTGCATCACGTGTATAAACACCTGTAAGGATCTTCATTAAAGTAGATTTACCAGCACCATTTTCCCCCATAAGAGCATGAACTTCTCCGTCGCGCAAGAAGAAGCCTGCCTGTTTTAATACTTGGTTGCTACCAAAGGATTTATCAATCCCTGTCATCTCAATATTCACAATTTTTCTCCTTTCAGCAGATTATCCAAAGATACATGCAGCCTGCAGAATAATGTTCGCATATGGTGTTGTTTCCCCACTGCGAATTACTGCTTTACAATCCTCTGAGAGTGCTTTAAGTTCCACATGAGAAACATATTCCACTTCAAAAGGTCTGTCTGCTTTTTCGAAATACTCTAAAATGCTTTTTAACACTTCAGGATTCTGTTCTTTGATTTCTTCTGCCAAAATGATCTTCTCGACTGCCATATCGTCGCCAACTGCTTTTAATACATCCATGAAAGATGGCTGACCAAATGTGAGCGCAAGATCAATTCTTTCAGTGCAGTCTGGAATAGGAAGACCACAATCTCCAATACAGATGCGATCTGTATGGCCAAGATAAGCTAACACTCTAGCAATCTCAGCATTAATAATTCCATGTTTTTTCATGACATTAAGCCCCCATTTCTTTGAGAACTTCTTCTCTTGTAGGCATTCCGCCCTGAGCGCCGAACTTCTCTGTTGATAAGCTTGCTGTTACATTGGCAAATTCAAGCGCACTCTTAATATCTGCTCCTTCTGCCATTTTTACGGAGAATGCTCCATTTAACGTATCTCCAGCTCCTGTGGTATCTACAACATTTGCTTTTCTTGCTGGAACAAGTAAAACTTCTCCAGATTTTAAACATGTTGTAACACCTTTTGAACCCAATGTAATAATGAGTTTTTCAGGATATTTCTTTAAAAGATCTTCTGTAGCTACATCACCAAATAAGATTTTTGCTTCATGCTCATTTGGTGTGAGATAAGTGATCTTTTCGATGGTAGAAAGTGCTAATGGTGCAGCTGGTGCAGGATTTAAAACAACATCAATGTTGTTTTTGTCACAGAAATCCACGATATATTCTACTGTATCGATTGGGATTTCATGCTGAAGAACCACGAGGCTGGATTCTTTTAAAGAATCTGCGATACTGTCCACATATGCTCTGTCTACACAACCATTTGCACCGGCAACAACGATAATTGTGTTGTCGTTTTCGCCAACTGTAATCATAGCAACACCAGTAGGTACACCTTCAACCACACCGATGTGTTCTGTGATTACGCCTTCTTTTGCAAGTTTTTCAACAAGCTGTTTTCCGTTCGCATCATCACCAACACAACCGTACATCTCAACTTCTGCGCCAAGTCTTGCCATAGCTACTGCCTGGTTTGCACCTTTGCCGCCTGGGATGTAGTTAAGAGTATCACCATGTAAAGTTTCACCTTTTAATGGAATTCTCTCAGCAGTAACAGTCATGTCCATGTTAATGCTTCCCACTACTGAAATTTTCATTTTATTTCCCCCTTCTTTAAAAATAAAAATAGTAGTTGAAACCCGTTTCATACATATCTAAAAAATATAAGAAATGTGTTTAACCTCGTTTGAAACCCGTTTCATGTACATAGATTACTCCTTTATTTTCATTTAGTCAACATAATATCAGTAAAAAATTGCATTTCGCTATTTTATACAAAAGATTACATGTCTTTTTGGGCATATTCACAGATAAAGCAATATATTCATAAAAATAACCCCATTCATGAGGAAACTCTACACGAATGGGGTAAATGTTTAATAAAATGTACTATAAAGTTTTTGTTGTTTGTCTGGCCATAAGCTTTACTGGAAATTTATACTCTTTTTGTGGAGGCTCTTGTTCTTTCGATTCAAGAATAATTAATTCCACTGCTTTTTCAGCCATTTCATCTAATGGTTGTTTGATGGAGGAAATTTCTGGTGTAAGCATCTGTGTCCATTCGATATCATCAAATCCAATCAATTGAATTTGTTCAGGAACGGAAATTCTATGCTGAGTAAGTACCTTCATGGCAGATAATGCAACCATATCGTTACAGGAAATAATGCCATCCACCAAAGGAAATTGATTTAAAATATCCTCCACTACCCGCAAGCCATTTTGAAAATTATAATCACATTCAATATTATGTTCTTCAATTCCATTTTCTTTACATACATCAGAATAGCCTTTATAACGTTCACGGGCACTGGAAT
>JAUNNI010000093.1 GCA_030531555.1 Eubacteriales bacterium
ATGTGTAATTGTAAATTTTGGTGCTAGGCTTCCACCATTATGCCAGAAGCCTCTTTTTTAAATAGTTTTTGTATTACGTCTAAAAGAATACTAAGTAAAGCACATAAGAATACCGATACTACCGTAAAATAATAGCGTCGATAAATTCCTGAAAAATGATGTGTTGCTACAAAATATCCACCAATTGCAACTAATATCGCTAAGACTAGTCCATCCTTTTTATTCACAGGTTCTTTGCTCACAATTTTAGGGCCGCAAAATACACCTCCAAGAAAAATTGGGAATCTTGTCAGCGCGATTTCTGTTGATTGATACCATGATAAATGATGACTACGAATCCATATGATTGCGACAATCATAACTACAAGCCAGCACAACCATCGAATTCCGCTATTTTTTCTCTGGTTTTTTGGAAAAATAGTATGATAAAATACTGGAAATAGCAAATATAATACAATAATCAATGCTATATACCAAAACTTCTTTGATCCGTCAGACCAAAAAGACCATAATGTCAAGTCAGAGAAAAAATGGGTAAAATCCTTGACTATATATAATCCGGATTTTCTTTTCATGTGTACGCGAATTAAATCCTCTGCTACTAAGAAAGAACCGCCTAATAAAAGGTAAGGAATCACCACACGAAGCAATCGTTTTTTATAAAAATTAATCACGGATTGATTTCTCGAGAAAGATACATATAATCCAAATCCTGAAAGGAATAAGAATATTTCCACACCAATATTTCCATTTGATAACATCCAATCTAGAAGGCCAAAAGGTCCTCCAAAAATCATTTTTGTTTTATTTCCGTGATATAATATGATGGTGATAATAGCGACGCCCATCATTGCAGCACGATGTTTACTGAGCATACCCCAGTTCCATTTTTCTTCTATATGATTCATTTTATTATTGCTCCTCTAAACACATTTATTGCTATATAATAGCATATAACAGTGATTCTGAAAATGCTATAACCTATAATCTAAAAAAAATCTGTCGACAGTTTTTGTCGACAGATTCGCTTGTTTATATTCTTATGCTATTTTCTCTGATACATGTTCTAATTCATAAAGCATATCTGGATCAATATCAACACATTCATAAGGGTCTCTATTGCCATTCATCTCCCAAGCTAACATATCATTTAAGATGGTACAATGCTCCATAAAAAAATGAATATCATTTAATTTAGAAAATGCAGGCTTATCCAATGAATATTTTATGTAAGGCAAATAATTCTTGATTTGGAAATACATACATTCTAACTATTTGTGTTGTTTTTGTGAATATTTGGTAA
This sequence comes from Eubacteriales bacterium, assembly GCA_030531555.1. Taxonomy (GTDB): domain Bacteria; phylum Bacillota; class Clostridia; order Lachnospirales; family Lachnospiraceae; genus Anaerobutyricum. Next base: position 1,304 of record JAUNNI010000093.1, read on the forward strand.
ATACTATTGACATAGTTTAATTTTAAACTATAATATCTAATAATTAGTTTAATTTTAAACTATTAATTTCTACAACCATATGGAGTAAATAGCATGGAACGTTCTATGGAAGCATTTTTTAAAGGTGGACAGCTCAAACATCTTTTGAAAAAAGAATATTTAGATTTTTGTAAACAATTTCAATTAAAAAGAGTAGATCTTGAAATATTAATCGCAACAAATAATATAGAATATGACATTTCGCCCAATGATTTAATCCATTATCTCAGTTTAAATAAGGGTCACTTATCCCAGTCCCTTCTTCGCCTTAAAACATTAGGCTATCTTGAAATCTCGAGGGATACCAAAGATAAACGACATCACTGGATCAAATTAACACCATTAGGTCAAAACATATCTTCACAGGCCGATGAGAAGTGGGAACAATTGACCCGAAAAATCACAAAAGGAATCACGGAGGAAGAATTTGCGTGCTTTAAAAAAGTAATGCAACAGATCTCCGATAATATTGAAGACTTACTCTAGAAATAAGATCAAAGACAGGAGGTAGATTAATGGAACTGCATAATAATACTTTGGATATCATGCTTTATAACCAGCTTATTACACAAGTATATTTGCATGGAAAAAAAGAGCTGGAATATTTATTTCCAGATATGAACATTGCAGAATATATCGTTTTGCATATCATTGCACATATCGATGACATGAAAGAAGAAAAGACCGGAAAGGTCTACCTGAAAGAACTTTCCACTGCAATGGAGATGTCATTAGCGCAAACCTCACAGTTAGCTCAATCCATGCAGGAAAATGGATTGATTGAATGGACCCATGATCCAATCAATGCATCTAACGGTACTTACATCACCATTAGTGAGAATGGTAAAAATCTTTTAGGAAAACAGGCTGCACACCTTATGAATAATCTTCAGGCAGTTCGTGAAGAGATTGCCACGGAAGAATTATTGGCATCATTAAAAACATTAAATAAAATTCGTGAAATATTAGCGAATCAGAATGGAGAATAAGACAATCGTGACAAAAGAAGTATTACAAATATATGACAAAAACAGCCAATTATCGCATGACATTGACCAACTAGAAGAACGATTAAAGGATATTCACAGGATTGATCCCAATCTCTATGTGGAATATGATGTAAAACGAGGTCTGAGGGATTCTGCCGGGAAAGGTGTCCTTACTGGATTAACAGAAATATCAGATGTACGAGGGATACAGCTTGTTAATGGCAGAAGACTTCCTGCGGAAGGACAACTCTTCTACCAGGGAATCAATGTAAAAGATATTATTGCTTCACTAAACGGCAGAAAATACGGATTTGAAGAAACCATTTATCTTCTGCTTTTTGGAAAGCTTCCTTCTGATCAGGAACTTCAGTTTTTTATACATATCCTTTCAGAACTTCAGGATCTCTCTGGAAGATTTGTTCGAGATGTTGTTATGAAAGCATCGAATGAGAATATCATGAATGCAATGCAGCGATGCGTTCTCACCCTGTATACTTATGATGATAAACCGGATGACATTTCTCCTGGCAATGTTTTCCGCCAGTGTCTTGAATTAATCTGTAAACTCCCTTTAATCGCCGTATATTCTTATCATGCATACAAACATTTCCGAAAAGATGAGATGTTATTCATCCGTAATCCTGAAAAAGGATTATCCATGGCAGAAAACATTCTGCTGATGCTCCGACCAGATGGAAAATACACTCCTTTAGAGGCTCAGGTTCTTGATGTCGCTTTAATACTCCATGCTGAGCATGGTGGCGGTAATAACTCAAGTTTTACCACCCACGTTGTATCTTCCTCCGGAACAGATACATACTCTTCCATCTCTGCTTCTATTGGATCTTTGAAGGGGCCAAGACATGGTGGAGCCAATCTGCAGGCCCAAAGAATGTTCGATTATTTAAAAGAAAACGTAAAGGATTGGGAAAACGAAGACGAAATCACAGAACAACTTCAAATGATCCTTGATAAAAAAGTATTTGATCATGCAGGATTAATCTATGGCATGGGCCATGCCGTTTACACTCTATCTGATCCCCGTGAAGTAATCTTAAAAGAATTCGCACAAAAACTGTCGGAAGAAAAAGGATTACAAAAAGAATTTGCCTTCTATGACAGGGTCGAAAAAATTGCTTCGGAATTAATACCGAAACATCGCCAAATGTTTAAGAAAATCTGTGCCAACGTTGACTTTTATAGTGGATTCGTATATTCCATGTTAGGTATTCCAGAAGAACTATTCACACCATTTTTCGCAATAGCACGTGTACCAGGATGGAGTGCCCATAGACTGGAAGAATTAATTAATGCCGGAAAAATAATCCGTCCAGCATATAAATATGTGGGACAACATTATGATTACAAAAACCTAGAAGACCGATAAATCAGTTCAAAAAATCTGTCAACGGTGCTCTTGTTTATGGTCTACAAAAAATAAAAATGCTCGATGGTGAATCTAAGGTTGTCATGGAACACACATCTCATTATTATGAACCCCTTGCCCATAATCCTCAGGCTGCTTCCAATGTGCTCGACGACTTTGAACAGACAAAAAAGCGACTCTCTAAAGTTGCTGGAAGTCTTAAGTATATAAAAAATCTGTCGACAGTTTTTGTCGACAGATTCTCTTAATCTATGCACATATTTTTCCTTCTCTGTAGCACTCTCTAATATATTCTCTGGATTGGTAAAATAAATCCGTATTATAGTTGGATAATCTATCATTGATCCATGATAAATAAACTTCCATGATATTATCAATAATATGATCCGGATTATCATCAGAGATGTCTTCAATTAATCTTTCATATACTTCACCAATCGTCCAGTAGTCAGGTACATCATATCTGCACTTAGTTACATTATCAAAAGATCCCATTGGAATATTATATCTTGTCACAAAATCATCCGCTGTTTTCTCAATAGGTTCACAATGAAAAATATCAGCATAATCATATATCCTTTTTATTGTTTTTCTTCCAAGGTATTCTACGATTGTTGATCTCTTCTGTTTTTGATTTCTTCCAATATATTCAATCAAACTGCAGGTATAGAATAATGCACTGTTATTCTTCATCATTTACTTCACTTCCTTTTACAAAATGCAACGCGGTTAATGCCTTTGCTGTATGAAAACTAATCTGATGGGTTGGCCTCTTAAACTTGGCCAGAATCTACAATATAATCATATTCACTTACATAACCTGTTCCATCAAATCTTGTGGCCCATCTTTTAGCTTGCTCAAAATACTCTGTACAATAGAATTCAAAATAGAAATCCTTATTATACCTTTGTATTCTTATTTCTGGATATTCGACTATTTGTGTGCTTCCATGATATATTCTCTTACATGTATCTGACAATAAAAACACCTTCTTTCCTCTAACTATCCAACATAATTATACTACACCATAGGTAATCTGCAAATTCCATTTTTCTTCAAAAATCAGCTAAGTCCACTACATATGCTGTGCCTTCAAAATAGAACAACATATTTTTTTGATTACTCATAAGATGCATCTTTGGTGAATCACATAATTCCACCGGAAGTGTGATTGCTTTATATTTCCTCTGAGCCATATCCACAAGATAGGACGGATTATTTTTACTTCATATTACACAGAAAAAATCGATTTGCGATTTCCAAGAGGAAATTGCAAACCGATTTTTATCAAATAGTTCATTATTCCATGAAAAAGCTAATGTTAGTCTATGATAATTGGTGATCACTCTATTTCATGCCCACAATGTTTACAAAAGTTCATACGAGTTCTTCCAAGGTATTTTCCACATTTCGAGCAACGATACAATGTGATATTAAAGATCACAGAGCATATTATCAAGATTAATCCTACGATAGAAATTAATAACGAATTGCAAATATAACCCAATAAAGTCACTACAAAGAATGCGATTACAGAAATATCAGATATTTCCTTTACTTGTTTGGGTTTTAATTCTTTTAATTTATACATATCTATTTTTCTCCTCTTATATCACTATTTCTAATGATATCTTTATCAATAACTCTTATACTATATACGCCATTGTACTACTCCTCTATGAAAAATATGTGAAAAAACAATACTTTTTATAATAAATAATATACAGACCTCCTCATATTCATTGCACTAACGTCTGGTGTCATATACATATGGCTTTGTATTCGTAAATGAATCCAGGTAAGCAAAGAATTGCTTCGTTTCATTCTTCCCTTTTGGATGCAGACAATTCCACCGATCCATAAGTTCATTCATTAACTTGCTACGATATCCTGGCTCGTTTTCCAATCTTTTAATCTGATCATCATCAGATTTTTGTATCCATTGGCCTTTGCCCACTGACAGAATTTCTTCACATCTTTCTTATAGACCGTGATGGTTTTATTCGTTGTAATCCCATCAAGTGCAGCCTGAATCATCTCATACTGCATACTGCTTCGTGCCATTTAGATCCCCCTCTTTCTTTTTCATCCTCGCACCTTCCAATCTGTGACTCACTGTTAAACTGCATCTTCAGCCTGTTATAGTCTTGCTATGACTCGATGAATGCTCTCCTTCGATGTCTCCCATTGGAAGGGAATGTAGTGCATCTGCACAGGATTTATACTGCCGTATCTGCATTATCGTTCATTTTTTCGTATGGAAATTGAAGAATATGATCTTGACCTTAAAACCAACAAATACCACAGAAGTGAGGTGAAGGTTGTTGAACACACAAAATCAGAAGCAGGTCTTCGTAAAGTATACCTCTCGGATGATGCAAAAAAAATACTTCAAATGGTGAAAGAATTCAATGAATCAAGAAAATGGTACGATGATGATTATATTTTCTTAAGCATGCGAACACACACAAGAACGACTACAAAAGCTGTTAGCTCTTATCTGAAGGATGCCTGTAAGAAAGCAGGAATCTCAGCAAAAAGTAGCCATAAGATCCGTAAAAGCTTTTTAAGCTGGGCCTACAGCGAAGGAGTTCATCTGGAAACTGTTCGTAAAATCGCAGGCCATGAAGACATCAGAACCACCATGAAATATTATCTTTTTGATCAACGAAAAGAGCAGCACACTGCAAGTATTCTAGAACAGCATGTTACTCCTGCCTTGGAAGTATTGCCTTCTTAAACTGGCTATCGACAAGCATAAAAAAAGTGTCGACAAACAACTCTTTGTCGACACTTTCATAAGCACTTCATAGTACTCAAAAACCGCATAAATAAAGGCTCTTTCGAGCCTCTATTCGATGGACCTGAGGGGAAATCCCGCCGGCGGCTCTTGCCGCCTTTCTGGCCACGTCGGCGCGTAAAGGTCCACTGGACCTTCCCGCTTCCGTCGCTTCGCTCCTCCCTCCTTGTTCGATTCTCCTATGCCCATAAAAAAAGAGACCCAACTATGTTGAATCTCTTTTTCTATGGACCTGAGGGGAATCGAACCCCTGTCCGAAAACCTATTCCGCACGGTATCTCCCATCACAGTCTCTATTTTGACATTCCCTCCATCTGGCGTCTAAAGACAAACTCCAGACTTTAGTAGCTTCATATTACTTCATACTACGCAAAGCTTTGTAGCACGAGGGTCCCGCTAATTCGGAGCCGAGGTCTTAGCGCGCGGGTTAGCTAAGTTCGACTGCTGCAACTAGGCAGCGTATGCTAAATTTTCTTCAGCGTTTATATTTAATTCCAGCTTTTAACGTGGTTCCGGAGTCCACGGATGGCTGCCCCACGTTCAAAATCCCCGTCGAAACCAGTACAAGCCCGAAATGTCATGAACTGGTAAAACGTTTACTCTGAAACGTCGTTCCTTATCAATTATAACGGTTTCTTTTGGAAAGTCAAGAGATTTAAAAAATGATAGGAAATATTAATAGAATCGTAATTTTATAAAGAAGGGCGGCATAGTATTTTCCTGTCGCTTCTCTGCTGACAGTGACTGACTTAAGGATCCATTCTTCACCGATCTTCACAAACAGATCTCTGGCCTGCTCATTCACAGTAGTTTCCCTGTATCAGATCTGTCGTAAAATACATTCCCTGAGGTAGGGGAATTCTTGCTGATATTAGTTAAAAAGCAGAGAAATCTCATTGACTTCTCTGCTTTTGCTTATTTACAGTATTTTAAGCAAGACCGCCTCAGCATTCTTACTGCTGGATTCTCATCATACTTTTATCATATTACAAAATATCAATATATTCCCCAGCAAGTGCTTTATTCATGCTACGTACTGCACAGAATTTGCCGCACATACTGCATGTGTCGCTATGATCATCTTCCGGGGAACGATCATCACGAATCGCTTTTGCGGTTTCTGGGTCAAGGGCACAGGCAAATTGTGCATCCCAATCAAGATTTCTTCTGGCATCCGCCATTTTATCATCAATATCTCTGGCTCCAGGAATCCCTTTTGCAATATCTGCCGCATGTGCTGCTATTTTGGATGCAATGATGCCCTGTTTTACATCATCTACATTTGGAAGGGCAAGATGTTCTGCAGGAGTTACATAACATAAGAATGCTGCACCGCTCATGGCCGCAACAGCACCACCGATTGCTGCTGTAATATGATCATAACCAGGAGCGATATCTGTTACCAATGGTCCCAAAACATAGAATGGTGCGCCCATACAGATTGTTTTTTGTACCTGCATATTAGCTGCTACCTGATCCAATGGAACATGACCTGGTCCTTCTACCATTACCTGAACATTATGATCCCAAGCTCGTTTAGTCAATTCTCCCAAACGTACTAATTCCTCAATCTGACAAACATCTGTGGCATCTGCCAGACATCCTGGACGGCAAGCATCTCCAAGAGATACCGTCACATCATATTCCTCGCATATATCAAGGATTTCATCATAGTATTCATAAAATGGATTTTCATTTCCTGTCATGCTCATCCATGCAAATACTAAGCTTCCTCCACGGCTTACAATGTTCATTTTTCTTTTATGTTTACGAATCTGTTCAATCGTTTTTCTGGTGATACCGCAATGTAATGTAACAAAATCTACCCCATCTTCCGCATGAAGTCTTACAACATCAATGAAGTCTTGTGCTGTCAAAGTAGCCAAATCTCTCTGATAATGAATTACGCTGTCATAAACAGGTACTGTTCCAATCATAGCCGGACATTCCTGTGTCAGTTTCTGACGAAATGGCTGTGTATTTCCATGACTGGAAAGGTCCATGATGGCTTCTGCGCCAAGATTGATTGCACTCATTACCTTCTGCATCTCAATATCATAATCCTTACAGTCTCTAGACACCCCAAGATTTACATTGATTTTTGTTCGAAGCATGCTGCCAACACCTTCCGGGTTTAAGCATGTGTGTTTTTTGTTCGATGGAATTGCCACCTTTCCTTCTGCCACCAATTTCATCATATTTTCAACTGGCATCTTTTCTTTTTCTGCAACAATTTTAATCTGAGGGGTTACGATCCCTTTTCTTGCTGCATCCATTTGGGTAGTATAGTTGTTTGCTGTAGCGCCTGCGCATTCTTTTGCGTTCATTGTTGTATCCTCCTTTTCTTTCTTCTTCCTTTTACATGAATCAACAATTTTTTATAGCGGTAAAAAGTGGTGCCCCCTATTTATCGCTTTAATCACAGAAGATTTTCAACAACATTCATCTTATTATGAAATAGATCACAAGATAAAAAAGTGTCTTCGACACTTCAACTCCCCTGCCCCTCAATCATGAGGGGTTT
>JAUNNI010000094.1 GCA_030531555.1 Eubacteriales bacterium
AGGTAAAGAAATAAGGAAAAGAAATAAGCAGGTTTCTTCAAGGAATATCCTGGTCTCCCGCTGTGTGCTTTCTGTTTGTTGCCATCATGGAAATGTTGGATGGGAATAGATCCAGCGGAAGGAGCAAATACTGACACAGTTTTTGGGATGTGTGCCATTATGGGCTTGGGTTGTTGAAGACATGGCACACGTGTGCTACCTTCTGATTAGTAGCTACATAATAAAACAATCAGAAAAATGGAAGTCCGAGAGGTATTAGAAAATGAATGAAGAAATTGATAAATTGATACAGAAAACAACTCTGGAGTTATTGAAGCACAAAGAATACAAAGATATCCAAATGAAAGAAATCGCTGAGAAGGCCAATATCGGAAGAAGGACTTTATACCGATACTTTGCCTATAAAGATGAGATCATGAGAAGAATTGTACTAAGAGAGTCTGAGGGAGAGTGAGATAAATGAATTATTACATTTTTACGATAGAAGCAGTTATGCTTGTAATTGTATTTACATTTATGATCATAGTACCACTTTGTAAAAATCCGGTCTGGTGGATTCACGATTATCCGAAAGATATTCAGGAAGAATATTTTAAGACACATGAAAGGATACCGGCAGCACCGCTTAGCAAACCGGCACTTGTGAAGAAAGCCTTTGCTGTAGTACTTGCCATTGTGGTTTTGACACTTTGTGTATGGCTTGTTGGAGCAAGGACATTTACCGAAGGTTTTGTCATCAGTTATTTATTATGGCAGATCGGAAACTGGTATGATTGTTTCTTCCTGGATTGGGTATTGTTTGCAAATATAAAGAAAATTTGGCTTCCTGGAACGGAGCATATGGATAAGGCATACCATCAGAAGATGTACCATTTTGTGCACGCTATTATTGGAATGGCAGTTGGCATTATTCCATGTTTGATGACTGGTTTAGCCATCCATATATTAATGTAAGTTGAAAAGAGGATGGAGCTTTATGAGGATTACTCATTATGAGTGTGATATTCCGATATGGAGCAGGATTGGAGGGTAAGAAATCATGAAAGAATTTGTTTTTGCAGTATTGCCTTGGATCATAATAGGTCTGGTTCTTATCGTATATTTTGTTAAAAGAAAAAGCCCAAGAAGCCCAAAACAGAATGAAAAAGTTACTGATTATAGTACAGAGGGTATGTGTATGGGTATTTGTTTTGGATGTGCTATTGGAGCAACAAATGTCATAAATATTGGATCCGCCATAAGTCTTGGGATGTTAGTTGGATTAACGATTGGTATGTTAATAAAAAAAGAGGATTCGGGAAACAACGATGACTGATATGAAAAGAAAAACTCCAATTCTTAGTTGCATAAGCATTTTTATGATATGTGCAGCAATCATGATCACTTTTGTTCTCGGAAAAAATGTTGCAGCCGATAAGAAATAAGCAGCAGGAAAAAGGAGTGTCGTTGATGGATAAGAAGATAAGACAATATATAGGCATTATTGTTGCAATAGCATTTTACTATATAATTCACGAAGGTGCACATTTGGTTACAGCACTTTATTTTGGGGTTTTTAAAAGAATTAACTTTCTTGGATTAGGTGTACAGATCGATGTTGTTGCAGAAAAAATGACAGATATTCAGATGGGAGTATTCTGTTTCATGGGAGCAGTGGCGACATTTACAATCGCTGTCATATTAGTTTTGATCACCCCTAATATATGCAAGATGCAGAATAAGCTTTTGAAAGCTACATTTTATTACTGTAGTATAATCATGCTCTTTTTGGATCCAATTTATCTTAGCTTATTGTGTGGTTTTTTTGGTGGCGGAGATATGAATGGTATAAAACTTTTGATACCTGAGATCGTAGCCAGGACGGGTTTTGGAATTCTGTTTATAATAAATGTTTTGATTTTTGTAAAGTATATCCTGCCATTTTTTGACGTGAAATATTGGCTAACGAACGTTAGGTGCGATATCATATTACCATGATAGAAATGATTATACTTTACAGGAATATTTGAGGAGAGTGATTACATACGGATCAAAAAACATCAAATACATTGCTGGCTCTTGCCTTAGCCAATCTATTTAATCTTATTCGTTTTCAAAGAAAACACAGGGAAGATCAGAACAAAACCGATGATATAAAAGCTCATAATCTCGTTATTTACATACACGGAAAGGGTGGTTCGGATTCGGAATCGGAATATTATAAGCAGTTTTTTCCTGATAGTGATGTTGTCGGATTTGATTCCGTGTATCTCATTGCAAACAGCATCGGAGTATATTTCTCGCTTTGATCCCTAAAGGAAAAAAGAATGAAAAAAGCTTATCTCATATCTCCAATTGTAGATATGGAAAGGTTGATTTTGGACATGATGATGTGGGCCGATGTCAGTGAAAATGAACTTCGGCGAAAAAAGATAATTCCGACGTCATTTGGTGAAACACTGTCATGGGAATATCTTGAATGGGTGCGAGAGCATCCAGGTTTATCGATAAAGTTTCGATGGAGGAATATATCGAAATGTGCAGTCAGTTCGGCGCGCAGGCGGGCATGACCAACGAAGAAATGAAGGCGTATTGTGAAAAACTGTTCCCGACACTGAAACGATGGAAAGAAAGATTTTCCCACAAAAACCTTGACTAAATGTAAACGACCGTTTATAATACTAAATATAAACGGTCGTTTACATTTTAGAGGTATTTTATGAAGACAACAAAAGAATCAATTATTCAGGTATCGTTGCAATTATTTGCAGAGAGAGGATTTGATGCTGTTTCCACCAGCATGATTGCCAATCGGTTAGGAATTACAAAAGGTGCTTTATATAGACATTTTGAGAGTAAGCAGGCTATTTTTGATGCCATATGGGATCGCATGCTTGCATTGGATGCAGAGCGTGCAGCCGAAGATTCGGTTCCGGAAAAACAATATTCTGAGGATGCGGAAAGCTATCGTAATACCAAGGGACATAATCTCTGCGAATTTGTGAATAATCAATTTGATTTTTGGACAGAGCATGAATTTGCACGCAATTTTCGAAGAATGATTACCTTGGAGCAGTTCAAAAGTCCTGAGAAGACCAAGCTTTATCAGGATGTGATTTGTGCCGGACCAGTTCAATATACGAAAGATATTTTTACAGAATTAGGCCAGCAAGGTAAGTTAAATTCAGCTGCTTTGGATATGGGGGCAGAAGTTCTTGCGATGCAGTTGTTTGCACCACTCTCCCTTGTAATACAGTTATATGATGGTGGTATGAGTCCGGTTGTCTTGAAAGAACACCTGAAAAAAATTACAAAAGATTTTGAGGAGAGATGGATGAGAGATGATCAGTGAGCAAAATTTAAAATGGGTTTTGTGCCCTTTCTGTAAAGGGAAAACCAGAACAAAATTGTTGCCGGACACAGTTTTAAAAAATTATCCACTTTTTTGCCCTAAATGCAAAAAAACAATTATCGTGAATGCGGTCAATCAAAAAATCAAAATAAAATATATGGAACCAGACGACTAACGCAGAGTTCATTGATGATACAATGAAATTCTGCGTTTTTTTATTTTACATAAAAACAATGAGGAAAATCAGAGATGGAAAATATCATAATTCGATTAGAGAAAAAAGAAGAAGAAAGAGAAGTTGAAAATCTTGTAAGAGAAAGTTTTTGGAATGTTTATAAACCAGGATGCGTGGAACACTATGTACTGAATCAGTTAAGAGAGGATCCGGCTTTTGTTCCAGAACTTAATTTTGTGATGCGCCTTAGTGCGCAGGAAAAGGAACCGATGGATTCCACGATTGCTGAATCAGATGGAAAGCTGATTGGACAAAATATGTTTATGAAAGCTGTAATTAAGTCAGATGATGGGAGAGATATTGATATCTGTACCATGGGGCCAATCTGTATCACACCAGAGCTGAAAAGAAAGGGTTATGGAAAAATACTGTTAGATTATTCCCTTGAGAAGGCGACAGAATATGGTTTCAAAGCAATTTGTTTTGAAGGAAATATAGACTTTTATGGAAAGAGTGGTTTTAAGCCAGCCAGTGAATTTGGCATTCGATATCACGGCTTACCAGAAGGAGAAGATGCATCTTTCTTCTTATGTAAGGAACTTGTAGCAGGATATCTGGATGGAGTCAGTGGAGAGTATGCAACACCTTCCGGATATTTTGTTGATGAAGAAGCCGCTGAGGAGTTTGACAAAGAATTTCCATATAAAGAGAAACTGAAACTACCGGGACAAATTTTTTAAACCATGCGAAAAGAAGATAACAAAACGGCTGGGAAACTGACAGTATATTTTGAGGATCCCTTTTGGGTTGGTATTTTTGAGAAAATTGATGGTGATCAGTTATCTGTTGCAAAGGTTACCTTTGGAGCAGAGCCTAAGGATTATGAAGTATATGACTTTGTTGTAAGACATTACGATCACCTGAAATTCAGTCCATCTGTTGATGTAAAGGTAAAGCAGGATTCGATCAATCCAAAGAGACGGCAAAGAGAGGCGAGAAAGCAATCGCAGGTTTCGGGAATTGGAACAAAATCACAACAGGCCTTACAGTTGCAGCGAGAAGAGAACAAGCTGGAGCGAAAAGTAATCAGCCGTCAAATGAAAGAAGCTGAGAAAGAAAAACAGTTTGAACTCAAGCAGCAGAAACGAAAAGAAAAACATCGAGGTAGATGAGCTTGGTGTATTGGCATCTTATTTTGTAAGTGATACTGTTTTTTTGCATTTTCCTTTATTTTATATAGCATGTTTCGAAAAGAAGATTATAATGAAATATATCAATTGTTAAGAAATCAGATAATAACAGAGTTTTATAAAAAGAAGGAAAGGCAGGCAAATATGACTAAAAAATTAATAATCACAAGTTTTTGCATGATGGGCATATTGCTTTCTCTTACAGGATGTTCATTTGGTAAAGAAAAAAATGTTGCGATTCATCCACAAAAATTGGCCGACTATCTATATTCTTATGACTTAGATTCTTATCATAAGGAGGAGATGCCACCTGCTGATTCCCCATTATTTACCATGGGATGTTCCAGCGTAAGGAAAGGGAATTTCTATGGTCGTAATCTTGATCTTGGTTATTGTGAAACACCGGAGTTTGTCATTTGGTTAAGTGCTTCCGATGATCGATTTTCCAGCGTAGGTATCTGTGCCAATCCGGGTATTACCAGTAATCTTTCTGAGATGACAGAGGAAGATTTTCTTGGTATGCCCAATATCACCAATGATGGGATCAATGAAAATGGTGTGATTGTCAGTGTGAATATAGTAGATGCCACAGGTGTTGACAAAATGACTGGGACAAATGATGGAAAAGAAAAAATCCATGGAAGTCGTGTGGTGCGATATCTTTTAGATCATGCGAAATCTGCAGAACATGCGGTGCAATTATTAAGAGATAGAGATATCGTAGGAGGATTTACTGGTTATGGCTTGCATTGGATGATTGCGGATAAAGAAAACACTTACGTGGTTGAGATTATCGACGGAAAGCTTGTTGTAAGTGAAAATAAGCAATTTTATATGACTAATTTCTATTTAAATTATGGACCAAAAGAGGAAAAACAATATCTGGCAGAAACTTGTTTTGAGAATCTGCCACTTCTCAATGAATGTCCAATTGGTGTGGAACGTTGGTGCATTCTTCGTGACCACTATGATAGTATTTCCACCATAGAAGATATGAGAGAAGTCCTTGAATTGGTAAAGGGCACAAACATGTATCGTAAAGATAATAATCCAGCTTGGTATTCGGAATGCTCCGGTGAAAAACTTACCATACACAGTAAGAAAGATGATTTTGAAAAAGAACTGATGAATCAAATGGGATGGTTTGAAACAAGAGACCGCAAAAATCCGAAAGGCGATTGGATTACCTGGCATAGCTCCATATATGATATCGAGGAAAAAACAATCTATATATACCCTCAGGAAGATTACACAACCCCTTATAAGGTGTCGATTTTACCAGAGTAATATTCAAAAGATGGGAATCTATATATTGACTAACGAATGTTAGTCGTATTACAATGCGGATATGTTGAAAGATGATATGTATCATCATCGAAAGGAAGTTTTTCGACACTTTACAATGTGTGATTTTGGATGGAGGGTAGTTTATGAGAATTAATGCCAGATCATATGATTTGAATGGACATAAGCTTGTATTAAGAAGTGCCGAGAAGGATGACGCCGAGACATTGTTACCATATTTAAAAAAAGTATGTGGTGAAACCAGATTTTTGTTGCGTGAGGCTGATGAGTGCATGGAACTTACTATCGAGCAAGAGGAAGCATTTATCCGTAGCCATATGGATAATGAACGAGCTTGTCTTATACTAGCTGAATTGGATGGCGAATACGTGGGCAATGCATCCTTTGATGTTGCTGGAGGAAGCAGAAGGAATGCACATAGAGCGGATATAGGGATTGGACTGTACTTGGATTATACTGGTATGGGCATTGGAAAGAAGTTGTTTGCACTTACTCTTGAAACCATTGAAAAGATTGGATTTGAAACTGCTGAGTTAAGGGTTGTAGAGGGAAATGATCGTGCAATCCATATGTATGAATCATTTGGTTTTGTTGAAACAGGACGTATTCCAAAAGCAAATAAGTACGATGATGGCAGCTATGCCGATGATATTTTTATGGTTAAGTTTTTGCAGAAATAATAGAGAAATAAATCGTCAGAAAGGAAAAAGGAATCCTATGTTGAATCAAAATAAAAAACTTCACGTTTCCGGCACACAGCTTGTGGATAGCAACAATCAGCCAGTTCAGTTAAGGGGAATTAGTACTCATGGAATCGGTTGGTATCCGGCTTATGTAAACCAGGAACTTTTTCACGAATTTCGTAAAGATTGGGGAATGAATGTAATTCGTCTTGCCATGTATACGGATGAGCCAGAAGGGTATTGCACCGATGGAGATCAGGCAGCCCTAAAAGAATTGGTGTGCAAGGGAGTGGAATCTGGCTGAAGAATTTATTAAAAAAATAAAATGATGCGAAAGAATAATCCCTGGATGCTTTATGCATCCAGGGATTTGCATATTTACTACTTGTTATATTTTGCTCTGTATACTTTAAGAACAGCATATTTTATCATCTTTGCGTAGGCCTTTGCTCCTTTTGGAAGAAGGTGGGTTTCATCAGTATCAAAATACTCTGGATGACCTTTGCTAAACTTATTCCAGTTAATGAGATATGTATTGTCTGTTTTCTCAACAAACTTGCGAATTTTCTTATTATTGTATTCCCAGAAACCTTCATATGGTGTAACGATGTTAACGATAAACATTGCCTTATCTGGACCGATATGATCTCTCATTTCCTGAAGTTCGTCTTTAAGTTTAAAGTTGGAGCACAATTCAAAGATAATACCGTCTCCATCCCATCCGTCTGAAACATTATCATCATAGGCTTCGATTCCCTCGAAACTACATCGACCAATCTTACAGTCACAGATACTGTTTGGAAGATACTCATAGAAGTAATCGATAGCGTCAAGTGCAATGGAGTCACCGAGCAGAAGAAGATTCACTTTCTTCAGAATCGCCTTATCTGATATCTTTTTCTTCTTTTTCGCAGGTTCAGCAGTCTTTTGTTCTGAAGTAACTGCAGTCTTCTGTTCTGCAGATATTTCAGTTTTTTCTTCCGCGGTCATTTCAGTTTTCTGTTCCGCAAGCTCTTTAATTCTCTGCTTTGCAAGCTTTTGTGTTTTTTCCTGAAGCTCCTGTTTCTGCTGTGCAATATTGCCCACTTCCTGGCGTGGAACAAATGCGATACAGGATAACTCTGTAAGCAGTATTGCCACACAGATTGTTGCAACAATACACATTTTCTTCAAAATACGGGATTTGAGTTTTCTGCCACTTTCCGTAAGAGGTTTTGTTTGCAGCATGTTCAGACTTTTAGAAATTGCTCTATGGCGAACTGGTGTCTCAATAAACCGGTAACCAAGGGCCGCGAGAACTACGGATACTACAATCTCCAACAAATGTACCCAGATGGAAGTCTGCTTGCCGCCACTGATGATTATAATGATCACATAGTGCCATAAATAGATACTGTAGGAGCGGTCTCCCACCCATTTAAGCGGTGCACATCCAAGCACCTTACCCAGAATACTATTGTGATCTAAAACAGTATATATAACTGCAACAGCGAAAAGGGAAACCAGAACATAACCGCCTCGATATAAGAAGGGACTTTTTCCATCGCAAAGACACATCATTGCAAGAAGGATGAAGAGTGAGGGAATACCGATGATATCTGGTAAGCTTTTCGGTATTTTTTCATTTTTACGATATGAGCCTGTCATAAAGGAAAGAATTGCTCCAAACATAAAGGAGAATAATCTGGTATCTGTTCCATAATATACACGGGTTGGATCTTTATCAGGATTGAATAGCACAGCCATAAGAATCGCTGATCCAATTGCCAAAACAATGACTACACGAAGAGTAATCTTTTCTTTATTTTTTAATCTGGAAAGGAGAAATACTAACACTGGGAATACAAGATAAAATTGAATCTCGACTGCCAATGCCCAGAAATGTGTCAGTGGTGAAGGTGCTCCAGCATTTTCAAAATAAGACATATCGTTGAAAATCTGCCACCAGTTGTTATAGCAAAAGATTGCAGAAAGCAGATCCTTGCATGTTTTTGTAAATACAATACGATTCACAAAAGCACTTACAATAACAGCAAATGATGTTACCGTTAAAATTAATGGCACCAGTCTTCGAATTCGTTTCGCCCAAAAGGTGCGAAAAGAAAAGGTCTTTGTATCCATAATTTCCTGCGTAAGATTTCGTGTAATCAAATATCCTGATAACACGAAAAATACGGGAACTCTAAGGTGAACCCATTTGTCAAGACAATTTTTTAAAAAAATTAAGTTGGATTTC
>JAUNNI010000095.1 GCA_030531555.1 Eubacteriales bacterium
TCATACGATTTTATGGGATTTTATGCAGTTTTTATGCGGTTTTTTTCAGCGAGTTTTTAGAATGGGTATGCATGCTTATTTGAGTTTAAATATACCAAAATATATGAGCGATTTTTTTAATAATGGGTATGGAAAATTAATTTGATATCAAATTACCCACGATTCTGCTGTTTTGGAGTAAAACCAGGGTATAACGAAGAAGGTTGAAGTGTTCCATACCCAAATGCTCGGATTTTACTTGAAATTATTGGTATAAAGAATGAATATCAACATCATATACCCAAAGATAAAAAGACCTCTTCGTAATAGCCAATCTTATAGGACCATTTTACTCTTTATAAAACCATTTTCATCTAATAGGATATCCAGTCCTCCATTAAAGTCATGGTCATGGCCCAAGGAGGCACATCATTTCCTTCATTTTCCCCGATGAACAAAAAGGCTGTCTCATAATCCGGGCGTTTGGCCGGATAGATCCCTTTTCCGTCAGTAAAATAAAGAACTCCTTTTAGATGCTGGAACTCTCCAGCATTTTTCAGTTCATCAATATATCGGAATGCAGGGCGGAAATCGGTTCCACCACCCCCCACCATCTCGAATTCCCGGAAGAGCTTCTCTATGTCATCCTGATTCTTTACAACCATGTCTTTTTGCACCTTATTGTCACATTGGATGACACGAATCTGGCTTTTCTGGAAGAAGGAATTTCGTTCGGTAATAATCTGGAAGGTTTCTTCCAAAAAACGACGAACCAGTTTTCCATTGGTGGAATATGAGGTGTCAATTACCACCACAAAATCCAGGATTTTCATGACTTCTCGACTTTCAAGGGGCTCAATCAGTGGCATGTTGCCATAGACCCGAAGTCCGTAGGTATAATAATTCAAATCAAAGGAATCTTCATCACAATGAAGTTCTTCCCTTAAAACAGTGAATTTTCTCAAAAATTCCTGATAGGAACGGCGGCTTTTGCCGCGGGTAATCTGAGTTTTCAGAGAAGTGATTCCATCGTTGGTCTCGTCACCACGACGCTCCAACTCCTGCTGGGAACGACGGCCAATCTTATCCCATTTGTCACTGGTCTGTTTTGATGGGCTTTGGCTGGAATTGGAATCCTTTGGCCAAAAACGATGGTCATCGGTGTAGAATTCTTCCTGAATGCGAAGCTGGGTCTCCGGATCTTCTATGGTGAGAAGATCCTCATAAATCGCCGCTGCCGTAACCGGAATCTTCTCTTCTTTCAGATGTTCATAATAATTAATACGAATTCTCGTCAGAATTCGTTCGGTTGTCGGCTTATGTAAATGGTCAATGGTGTATTCCACGCAGATGTCACAAGCCAGATTCCATAAAAATGGCTCTCTTTTGCCTCGCAGCCAAAGATGACGGAAAACACAGTGAAGAACGGAGTGCAGGTAAGCACGATCCATGAAAAGAGGATTTTTCGGATAAAGACGGAAAAGCTGCTCAACGGAATAATAGAGATAATTTCCGTCGGTGGCCAGGGTGCGAATCTGGTCCTTTGGCTGATAAGCCAAAGCAGAGAGCGCCATATCAAGATAGCGAAAATCCAGATAAAGCTCATTTTGTATGAGAGAAAGGATCTTTTCACACATTTCCTGCTCCCACTCGGTCTGAGTTTGCTTATGTTTTCTTATTTCCATCTCATTTCCTCCTTTCTTCCTGCAGATTTTTTTCCTACAGTTTCTTCTTTCTTATAATATTCAACTTTACAAGATTAAAATCTTCACAATATTTAAAATTACAAGATTAAAGTCTTCCTAAGATTCGCCCTTCATGCTTATTTCAAAGATTTTTCCCTTCCGTCTATCAAAAATCATCCAAATCATCAAAGTCATCAAAAGAAAATTCTTTTTCCGCAAAGGAAGCGTGGCTCTGCTTCTTCTCCATCAGATATACTCCCGCTTCGCTCCAGTCATCCTCAATGCATTCTTCCATCCAGCGGGAAATCCATGTTCCATCTGACTGAAAATAATCACACAGAAAATGTAACGCCTCCATGGAACGTTCTTTGCGAATCATTTTGATCATGGTATCAAATCGTTCTTCTATGGCTTTTTTATAAAGTACTTCTGCTTCCTCTGTCAGCCCTTTAGGATAATTCAGACGCCCGAAAGCAATCTGGCAGATTACCGCATCCGGCTCCACCACCAAAACTTTAGGGAAACATTGGTCGTATTTGCCAAGATGAATCTTGTGATCCTGAAAGGCTTGTCTCATACGGAAGCCTTCGCCATGGATGGTGCGGTCGAATACATGGGCCGGGGTTACTTCATTGAGCCATTCATAGTATTCCGGGTAGAAAAGGTCACTTTCCACCGTCTCACCATCCGGACAAAGTAAAACCTGCACATCGAGAGCGATTCTTTCTAGAATCTTATCCAGTCCATTTCTTTCTTCGGTTTTCCCTCGGATGATGATTTTTTTCAAATGTACACAATTCATAAATTCTTCGCTGCCAATGGATCGAATCTGGTCCCCCACAGAAAGGCAACGAAGATTCCTGCAATTATAAAAGGCAGCATTTTCTAAAATCTTGATTGTTTGGGGAAGGGTCACTTTTTCCAGATATTTTCCCGCCATTTCCGGCATGGTTGGCGCTTGAATTCGGCGCTCCTCCTCACCGACGGAAGTGAGGAAACATCCTTCTTTAGGACATCGGTTCGACGCCGAAAAACAATACGCTCCCACCACGGTAACCGGATAACCTTCGATGGTATCTGGCACATTTACTTCCAAATCCTGTCCATACAAACGAAAAACGCTTGCTTCCTCTCCACATTTTTTCCAGAGAATTTCCATCGGATGCCTTTTCTTATTCTCCATGTATTCCAATGCCATATAAAGACCTTCTTTCCCAATACTTACGCAATATGATACCATGAGAAGCCTTTTTTCTCAACGTACTCCCAGCAAATGTTCCATAGCTATGGACTTTTGCGAAAATTCGATATATCATGGTAAATATTCAAGGGAAAGGAAAAAATTAACATGAAAAATATCGGCTTTATCGGCATGGGAAATATGGCACAGGCCATCGTTTCCGGCTGGATCAATAAAAACTTATTAAACTCTGATCAGGTGTATGCTTACGCACCTCATTTTGATAAACTGGAAAAGAATGCCAAACGTATTGGTTTCACTCCTTGCCACACTTTAAAGGAAGTCGTTTCTCTTTGTGACACCCTGATTATGGCTTGTAAACCTTATCAGATTGAATCTGTCCTTGGTGAAATCAAAGAAGATTTGAAAGGAAAAACATTGATTTCCGTTGCTGCCGGATGGACTTTCGAAAAATACTCCAACTATCTCGATTCTTCCACCCATGTGCAGTATATCATGCCAAACACTCCTGCCATGGTTTCCGAAGGAGTCATGCTTTTTGAACAGACAAACAGCTTAAGTGAGGAAGAACATGAAGAAGTGATCGAGCTTTTTAAGGCTCTCGGCCTGGTGGAAGTCCTCCCTGACCATTTGATGAACATTGGTATGGCCATCACTGGCTGTGGTCCTGCTTTTGTGGATCTTATCATCGAAGCTTTGGGAGATGCCGGCGTAAAATATGGTTTACAGCGCAAACAGGCTTATGCCCTCGCTTCCCAGATGATCCTTGGAAGTGCCAAATTACAGTTAGAAACCGGAGAACATCCAGGGGTGCTTAAAGATAATGTATGCTCCCCAGCAGGAACGACCATCAAAGGTGTGGATGCTTTAGAACATAATGGAATTCGTGCAGCATTTATTGATGCCATCGATGCAATTATGTAGAAATTTGCCACAGCCATGCACATGTTCAACAATCATGCACATGTTTGTGTTATTATGATTTTTTGTCACATTTTTTATAATTTAGGTTAAAACTATGAATATTAAACGAGCAAAAACTGAAATTAAAAATACGGTAAAGGCTTATCTGCAGAAAGATGTTCACGGAGAATACCTGATTCCGGAAGTCAGACAACGCCCTATTCTTCTCATGGGCCCTCCCGGAATTGGAAAAACTCAGATCATGCAGCAAATTGCCAGCGAATGTGAGATTGGTCTGGTAGCCTACACCATCACCCATCACACCAGACAAAGTGCGGTTGGTCTTCCATTTATTAAAGAAGAAACATTTGGAGATAAAACATATTCTGTCACTGAATACACCATGAGTGAAATCATCAGCAGTGTATACCGCTACATCAAGGAAACCGGACGACAGGAAGGGATTCTCTTCATTGACGAAATCAACTGTGTTTCGGAAACACTGGCCCCTACCATGCTGCAATTCCTTCAGTGCAAAACCTTTGGTAACCAGTCGGTTCCAAAAGGCTGGATCATCGCCGCTGCGGGAAATCCTCCGGAATACAACAAAAGTGTGCGCGATTTCGACTTCGTAACTTTAGACCGCGTACGTAAAATGACAGTGGAAGCAGATCTTACCGTCTTTAAAGAATATGCGAGAGATCACCAGATTCACCCATTTATCACCAGTTATCTGGAGCTTCGCCCCCGCAATTTCTACCGCACAGAAAATGATGTAGACGGTATGCAGTTTGTCACTGCCCGTGGTTGGGAAGACTTAAGCTATCTAATTAAATCCTATGAAAGTCTTGGTATTGCCATCGATGAAGATGTCATCCATCAATTTCTTCAACACGAAGATATCGCCAAAGATGTGGCGGCTTACTATGACCTTTATCAAAAATATAAAGAAGAATATGACATCCGAAACATCCTTCTTGGCAAGGTGAAAACGGATATCTATCGCCGCCTTTTCAGTGCATCCTTTGATGAGCGATTAAGCTGTGTGGAACTTCTGACCGATGGATTGATCCAAATGATTTTAACGGCCATGGAAGAAGATGCCATCACCAATGATTGTTTCAATGTATTGAAAGACTTCCGCCGCGAATTATCCATGAAAAAGGATATGGCACCGCTTAAAATCTATCAGGATTTACTGCTTGGGAAAGAAAATTATCTGAAGGTATCTGAAAGTACCGGCCTTTTATCTCCGGAAGAGAAAAAACATCAGCTTTCTGTGATTCATTTGCTTCGAAAATGGAGCCCTTTGGATGCCCTGGATGCAAAGTCGGCATTTATGGAAACCAAAGCACACTTTGACAACCAGTGCGACAAACGAAAAGAAGCCATTGAAGCGGCTGGCTCTGCCTTAGAATATGCATTTACTTTCATGGAAGAGGCCTTCGAAGAAGGCCAGGAAATGGTCATTTTCATCACAGAGCTGACCATGAATACCAAGGTGGCGAATTTCATCACAGAAAATGGATGCGAACGCTTCTTTAAATATAGCAAATCTCTCTTGATCGGAACACGCCGAGCCGAGCTGATTAACGAAATCCGCCGCGATGAAATCTACACTTCTGCTGCAGAGTATGATTTCTAAAATGATTCATTTAACAAGAATATGACCGCGGATCAGGACAAATCAATACAATGGAAGCTGGAGAACATAATATTGAAATCACAGCAGCAGATGAAGCTGGAAATGAAGCCACTTACACATTAGTATTAAATTTGAAACCAGTTGTTGTATCCAAGAAAAATCCTAATCCAGTGATTTACGATGGTGAATATGCCACTATAACATTGAAGAATTTTAAACATGGAGAAATTTATGAATATTCAGATATGTTTGGATATTCCGTTGAATTTAATGTTGAAAATAAATGCGATGAACCTATAGATGTATATTTGTCAATGTATACATCTATAAATGACTACCAGGTAAAAGGATATTATACGATTAACCCTATTGCACCAGAAAAAAAAGGAACGGCTTTCAGTTACATAGAAGATAAAGAGATTCCAAAAGAAGTGGGTAATTTCTCTCAGATTGATTCAATAGTATGCATTAAAAAGCATAATCAAGACGAAAGTTTTTACAGAATATCTACTACATTTATGACAGATGCAGTTAAAAAATAAAATAACAAAGAGCAAAGATACAAATCAAGCCATGTAATTAAATCTACATGGCTTTTAACTATTGTATTTTCATTTATTTTATTTAATAAAACAATATTTACATCTAATTTCGAAGTGATATTCGAAGTAATCTATATACTTTTGCGATATGAATTACGATAGTAAAAAGAATTGGATTATATTAAATAACTCTAGAATTTATAACGATTATCATACTTCTTAAATTTGAAAAATGGATAATTTTATGATGAATGAAATGCAAGAAAAGCAATGAATTATGGTTCGAACATAAAAAAATAAACATATCGACAAATATAGATGTAATAAATTTTCATAATAAATAAATTGAGCAGAGAGATTTTTAAATCCTCTGCTTTTTTAGATATGGCTTTTATCCATGAATTTCAATTTATCTTTTCTTGTTGAAATAGGGGTTGTAAGATAGGTAAGTAATTTTTTCGATGAGTTAAGAGAATCTTCTATTATCTGATCACAGAGTTCTTGGGTAAAATCCTCAGCAATTTTTTCATAATAATATGCGTCTTTAGTATCAATGCTTTCCCAAAATTCGCATTCAATATTTAATTCATTAAATAATTCATTTTTCAAATCAAAGAAACTATTAAGCATTTTTTCAAAAGCATCTACTACTGTGCGGATAGCATCATAATCATCATAAATTTCATTGTTATCTCTTTGTCTTTTATAATAGCCAGCTTCCATAGATAAATTAAATAACGCTTTTCGTACTTTTAGTAAATCATTGTACTCAGATCGCAATGTATTTTCTTCACTGTTTCTAATATTGGTTAATACATAAACTACTAAGCTAGTCATCAAACTGAATGAGATGCTCATTAATGCATTTGAAAGCCAATCATGTCCTTGTGTATGAAAAATATATGAATAAATACCACATGCCAATGCGAAAAAAATAATTACACTAAATAGTTGAGTTGTTTTTAATTTCAAGATATGTAACTTCTTCTTCATATCATTCACCAGACCTTTCTTTTACTTTATATGAATATTATATAAAATATGGTGTCCTATAAAAAGGACATAAAAATGATGAATTTAATCCAAATATAGAACAATTATAGATTATTAATAATGCAATATATATGTATCAAATGATTTATAAGGAGGAAAAGATCATGGGATTTTTAGAAGAAGTTATGGAAGAGAGTGTTAATATTCATTTCAAGGACTTTGAAGACACTGACAAGTACATTAAATCCTTTATGTACATGAAAGGGTTTGCAGTTGGAAGAAAATTACCGATGACTTTAACTGCACTTTCTATCTCCAGAGTAGCTCATATGAAACAATGTAGAAAAGATAAGATTACACCTTACTTTACTCACCCTTTATATGTAGCAAGTTTACTGGTTATGCTGGATGTTGATGACGATATTGTACTTGCAGCATCATTATTACATGATGTTTTGGAAGATACAGAAATTACAAAAGAAGAGTTATTGACATACGAGATTGGAGAAGAAGTTCTTTACTTAGTTGAACTTTTAACCAAGGATTCAGGATTAAATGCAGATCAACTGACAAAATATTTCAATGAGATTAAAAAAGACGAACGAGCGGCATTGATTAAGTGTTCTGATCGTGTGCATAATTGTTCAACTCTCGAAAATTTTGGAAGAGAAAAAATCTTATCATACATTGAAGAGACAGAGAAGTATGTCCTTCCACTTACCTCATATTGCATGAGTTTTTATCCCAAATACACAAGTCTGTTTAGCCTTTTTAAATGTATTCTCTCAGACCAAACAAAGAGTATGAAGGCTATGATTAACAAGGTTGATTTATAAAGAGGTACAACAATGAATATTAAAGATACTGAAAGAGTTAAACGATTTTTTAAGGATATTTTAATTACTATAGTAGTATTTTTCATCGATGTATTTTTAGAAAAATTATTAGAAGAAAAATAGCACACATTAACATTTTACATATAAGTTAGCGTTCTTATAGATATGTTATAGATACTACACAAGATATATTAAGTACATAAACATAAACAAATTAAATAAGGAGGTAAAAACTATGGGACTTTTATCCTGGGGTAACAACAACAACGGAGGACGCATCACTACAGAAAGACATGATGGTTACACAATGAATTCAGGAAATGTTTACGAAAATGGACGTAACATTTGGGTTAGTGAAATCAAGCATGACAATGGTGTGGTTGAAGGAACAAGGACAGATCGAACAACTGGAGAAGTCACACATTACAGATATACAAAGTAGATTTGTAATGGATTATGGTTAAAAGAAAAGAGGTGAGTGACATGCTTTGGGTAGCAGCTATTGGATTAGCAGGATTGAATTTGCTGGATGGTGGACATCGTTTAGGCTGGTGGTAGAATTTACATGCTAATGTCTGACATTGAATAAGGAGAGGAGTTTCTTCTCTTCTTATTCATTCAGTACAAATTTTTAATTAAGGAGGAAAAAATTATGAGTTGGAGTATTTGGGGAAATAACAAAAATGGAGGACGTATTACCACAGAGGAACACAGTGGATATACAATGAACTCTGGAGATGTTTACATCGATGGGAAAAATTATTGGGTAAATGAGATCGTTGATGCAGATGGTACAGTAAGAGGTACTAGACGCGATCGTGATACAGGTGAACTCACGGAGTACATATATAGAAAATAATCATATAGTAAATACAACTATATGTAATAAATGATTTAATAAAAAGGAGAAAGGGATAATCTGAATCATCTTTTCTCCTTTTTTATGATAATATAAAAATAATAATCTCTCGGAATCTTCACTAAGAAATACCAGAGATTTTTAGTAGAACATTGAAAACTGAATACTATCCAGAATTAACA
>JAUNNI010000017.1 GCA_030531555.1 Eubacteriales bacterium
TTTGTGTTAAATAAAGATACATCTTTTTGCTTCGAAGTTTTCCAGTTTCATCTGCAGACTCAATGATTTCTTTCCAATTTTTAGACTCATCTTTAATATTTTTGTATAAGTCAAGCAATTGGCTCTTGCGTGATGCTTTTCTTCCTTTATCACCCTTTTCATCATCATGCCTTGTCATTTCAATGAATACTCGATCTGGAGCTTCTCCCATTAACTTTTCAACTTCTTTGATGATACCTAGTGTTTGCCATATCATTTTTTTAACTGGTGCAGAGAAATAATATTCATCCAACATATCTATCATCGCATCTTTTAATGATGAGAATGCCTTATCTTCTTTTTCTTTCAATTCGGATGCATATGTAAATCGATCAGAAAGAAGTTCCATTAGATTACAGTTCGTTTCCCACAATGCCTGCTTAATGGACATGATTTCTCCTGTTTCTTTATTACATCCTTGAAGTAATAGAAATTCTTTTGATAATCTTCCCCAGTCTTTGAATTTCATTCCTGTAATTCTTTTCAGCTGTGCTTCTGTTATTTCAGGATAATGTTCTTTTATGTTTTCAATTAACAACTCTTTGGAATCACCATACACAGTACACCAGAAAATAATATCCTCTGTTCTCTTCTTTCCATAATCTGTGTCGATTTCTTCCCCAAAAATAGTTTGGAATTTTCCATAGGAAGTTAAAGAACTATTGATATTAATATCAATACCACTTATTTGACTCTCTTCAATTATCAATCCTCTGGATTCTAGATATTTGGCCAGTTTTTTCTTAGTTACTTTTTTTCCTTTTTTGAATAATGTATTGTAAATATCTTGCTTTAATTCAACAGTAATTTTTTCATTATCAATCTTTAGATTATTGATTTCATTTAATACACAATACGATTCATAAAGCAAAGAAGTTTTTGGTAGTACTCGTTCCCCATTAATATAAGTGCACATACGAACCATATTTGAAATAAACTGTTCCGAAGTCTTTTTCATATCGATTTTATCTTTAATATTCCAAGGAAGAACCTGTCCTTTTTCTTTTCGTACAACCCAACCATTTCCACCATTTTTTTTGCTATTTTCAGAAACTGGTCCGACATAATATGGAACTTGGAATGTGAATATTTTTAAAATACGATCCGCAACAGAAAGACCACTTTCATCCACATCATTAAGGAATGGCAGATACTCTTTTGCATTCTTTAAAATTGCCTTCATTTCTTTTTCATGAACTTGATAAGGAATTACACCGTTAGATGGACTAAGCTGTTTAGGCATAAATCTCTCAATTTCTATCTCATGAAGTACATATGTCACTCTTTCATCACTTTTAGGCATTTTATCAACAATTTTCTTTGTTGTTGCATAGAAATCATCTCTCTTACGTCCTTTCATATTGCGTCTATGTTTTGAATTCTCATCTTCAGAATATAACTTGTCATGACTCACAGAATTCACATAGGCACTATATGACCCATTTTCCTCACTTCGGAACATTTTGTTATATTGTTCCTCTGTTCCATACTCTTTCATTAATTTCTTCAGAATTTTTAAATCCTTCCCATGTTTCTCATAATCTTCTATACGAGCTTCGGAAAGATAATCAAATCCTCGAAGTATACCAGATAATGATCCAATATCATATACTTGTTTCATAGCGGTAACAATGTCAAAAAGATCATCTCCAATTGCAGCATGAATAGAAGGTTCTTTTTCATCATATCCAAATGATGAAAATTCAATATCTATTTTTTCTGTTAATTCTTCTAAGCCAAAGAGTACCTTTGCATCTCCCTTTAATCCACATATGGTTTTGACAAATGCCATTTCTCTTTTCTGTTTTTTGGATATTCCAAAAAGTTCTGCTAATTTTTCTGCCTTTGCACTTTTAGAATAATCCCTCTTGCTTAAAATCAACTCAATTTCTGAGGCATCCACTTGTGGAAAACAAAGTTCTAATTCTTTGTCGAGTAATTCAGTAAAATTATAATATGCCTCAGTCATGTTCATATTTCCTTCAGAAGAAGTACCTGCATTTAAAAAATGACCTCGATGCTTATACATATTTAATAACGCTAAGAATACTTCCCTCACATCGTGGGGTTCCTTGCTATGTATTAATTCTTTACGAAGATGGAATATTGTAGGATATTTTTCAAAATATTCTTTATCTGCAAACAATGCATTTGATGTTTTTACAGAATCATCTTTGTCTTCTAAATGATATTTACTATTCTCTAATCGAGCATAAAAATTAGGATCCACTGCTTCGATTGCATCCGCAAAATAGTTCTTCAATAACCCTATTCGTACTTGTTCACGCTGACGTCTTCTTCTACTTACTCGAAAAGTTCTTCTTTCTGCGGAGGTTTTAGCTTCTTCGAACTCCCTTACTCCCCACAAATCCTTTCCTTTTTTCCGAATTAATCTATATTCTTCATCGGTAACTGCCCATCCTACAGTGCTTGTTCCCATATCTAATCCTAAATAATATTTTCCCATCTCAATTTCCTCCGAAATAATTTGTATATTTATTCATTGACGTTGTACAAAAATAATGCTATCCTTTAAGAGAATTAACAAGGCGAGTTCAAATAAGGTTTATCCGACATCGTCATTAAGACGCTACATGGTGTAGCATTCAAAGTCATGAGTTATCATGGCTTTTCTTTTTTGTAATTATAGCACATTTCTCTGTCCCATAATTGTCACTCTGAATCTTGTTTAAACTATTTAAATAAACTATTATATGCAAAAACACCCTATGTTCTATGCTCCCACATTACATAAGGTGTCTTTATTCAAAAATAATACTTTATCCACATTTATCCCAAATCTGCGTGTGGTTTTCCACAATTTGGACAAAAGTTAGTACGAAATGTGGTTCCACATTCACAAACACATTCTTTTCGTTCTTTTTTTGGTGGAGCCGCTGTAACATTTTCATCCTCAACAATCGTTGCCATACCACTTCCTGTTGTCATCGTCACCCAGCTACTATCTACCTCTTCCGGTTTCAATAAAGGGTTAATTACTCCCATAGTATCTTTTTCATTCATCGCGCGCCTCCTCTTCTGTATCACATTTCATCGCTTCTCATGCTACATCCTGTTCTAGCATCTACCGTTTTATATTTTTTCCACGCTCTCCACGAACGCTTTCACATCCTCCGCATGGGTAATCTTGAAAACATCTTCTGGTGGATAGATTTCTTTTCCATCTGGTCCTGCCACGCTACCACCAAAATAAATCTCTTCATTTCCATCACAACTTCTGTCATAATGTTCCCGACTCATAGCTGCATGAAGCATATCTACTCCAGATTGTTGCAAAACCCACTTGGTATTATCTGCAGTAATTCCACAGCCAGGGAGAATTTCGATGCGTCCATTGGCGTACTCTACCATTTCTCGAATCGTGTCGATGCCTTCAGGTACCGTCGGCTTCTTTCCACTGGTGAGGATTCTTGTGATTCCAAGTTCGATCAGTATATCCAAGGCTTCTTTCCAGTCTGGGACCACATCGATGGCACGATGGAAAACTGCCGGGTGATCTCCGATTACTTCCATCATTTTCTGGCAACGTTCCCTGTCCACTCTTCCATCTTCATGTAAAAAACCAAAAACGATGCCATCTGCACCATGCTCCAAAAGCAGTTTTGCATCTTCTAACATAACCTGAAATTCTGTCTCGGTATAACAGAATCCGCCTTCTCTTGGGCGCACCATACACATCACCGGAAAGTCAGGTGCCACTTTTTTCACGGTTCGCAATGCACCGATAGTTGGAGTGATACCACCCAAAAACAAATTGGAATTCAATTCCACACGATCCGCACCACCACGCCATGCTGCAATAGCATCCTCAGCACTTCCACAACATATTTCAATGATTACTTTCTTATTTTCTTCCATTTTCCAGGCCTCCATACTATATTTCATTACAATCGATGAAACCAATTCTTCAATTTCTAAGCTTTCCTGTCATTTCCTTTATTATATCATCATTTTAGTCTATAATGAAAACAAATGAATCAAGGAGGACATACATATGGGATGTTTATACTTTGTTCGTCATGGACAGTCAGAATGGAATGTGGCAGATAAAATCTGTGGTTCCACAGATAGTCCTCTGACCGAATTGGGACACAAGCAGGCGATAGAGACTGGAAAAGCTATATTGGACCAGGGAATCAAAGCTAATTACATCATTTATTCCCCATTGAGCAGAGCCATGGATACCGCCCTTCACATTTCAGAGATGACGGGAATTCCTGCGAAAGCAGAGCCTCGTATTATGGAACAGAATTTTGGTAAATGGGAAGGCACCAGCCCAAGAAATAGCCTGGAATTTCGCAAAGATAAGACCAATTTCATCAACAGCTTTGGAAATGGAGAATCCATGTTCCGCATGGCACAGCGTATCTACAATGTTATTGACGAGATCATCGCCGATGAAGATCACACTTATATCATGGTTGCCCACAACGGAATCGCACGTTTTGTAAATTCTTATTTTCACAATATGGAAAATCAGGAATTTGCTGATTTTTCCGTAAAAAACTGCCAGGTCAACAAGTTTGAGTGGTAATCTATACTATTTAAACACAGATTATCATATATGAAAACTTGTGATAAATCACATCCAATGTTATTCTACGAGTATCGTTTCTACGTATAAATCATTGGAGGTGATTTTTTTGGCTACTTTTTTACAAATTTTACATTACTTTCTCATATACGCTTTCCTGGGTTGGGTAGTTGAAGTTGTCTACCACGTAGTATGTCAGGGTGTGATTGTAAACCGCGGTTTCTTAAATGGACCTTTATGCCCAATCTATGGATTTGGTATGTTACTATGTCTGGGACTTTTGCTTCCACTTTCCGATAATTTACTGATTCTATTCCTGGGTGGTATGTTTCTAACCACATCCATTGAATTATTTGGTGGATGGATTCTGGAAAAGCTCTTCCACATGCGTTGGTGGGATTACTCCGACCAGCCATATAATCTGCATGGTTATATCTGTCCGAAGTTTTCTTTGGCTTGGGGCGTTGGTGTTGTTTTTGCAGTTCGCATTGTACATACCATCGTTTATGATATCAGCCAGCTTATTTTTGCACTTCATTTACAGATCTTTCTTATCCCTGTCTTCGTTCT
Source organism: Eubacteriales bacterium (assembly GCA_030531555.1). GTDB lineage: Bacteria > Bacillota > Clostridia > Lachnospirales > Lachnospiraceae > Anaerobutyricum. The sequence goes on from JAUNNI010000017.1 coordinate 5,165, forward strand.
TTTCTTCATCGACTTGGCAGGAACCATAGCAAGCATTTTGAAATTACAGAATGAGCTGAAGCATTTGAGTCATTTAACACGTGAGGTAAGGGCTTTCAGTGATAATCTGACAGACGTCATTGCCAACAAAACATTAGATACCGAACAGAAAATCGATGCATCCCGAGTACAGGTGGCCCTTGGCCGAGCAGAAGGCAAAGAGTACATTAACCGACGCAGACAAGAACTGGAAAAGGAAATCCTGGATCGAAAGAGCAAAATTCAGCAGATTGGTGCTAAAATGCATGCTCATAAATTCTTTGGTTATGGACGAATTCTGGAAGCTTATCCACATATGAAATTGGGCAAAACAGGTGTGAATCTCAAGGAAACTGTTGATATGTTGACAGAAGCATTTGAAAAAATGAATTTTTAAGCATCTTCTTTCGGCAAGCGCTTTAAGTACCACATCAACATAATCACAGATGGAATGATGCTGATCACATAGGATAATGGCTGTGCCTCCTGGATGCCGGCAAGCCCTCTCACATTTGCTAAGATCACAAGAAGTGGAATGAATAATACCCCACTTCGAAGGGAGGACATGATGGAAGCTTGCAATCGGTAACCGGTACTTTGCAGCATCATTTCCACCACTGTGCCAAATGGCATAAATGCCAATGACGCAATATGAAGATTGAGGGCACGGATTCCAATGCGGATTACTTCCGGATCATCTCGGAAGAGGGCAATCAAGGTATTGGCGTTCAATAATACTCCCACGCAAGCACACAGAATCAATACTTCGGACATGATTCCTGTATGCAAAGCCGCTTTTCGAACGCGGGAATACTTCTTTGCCCCATAATTAAAGGCACTGATTGGCTGAAAGCCCTGACCGATTCCCAGAGCAAATGAGAAGACAAACATGGCAATTCTGGAAACGATACTCATGGCTGCCACCGCTGCATCTCCATAGAGACCAGCTTCTTTGTTCAAAATCATGGTTGCCACACTGGCCAGAGCCTGGCGAATCAAACTTGGAAAACCAGTGGCGCAGATATCCCCTATGAGAGCTGGAGAAAGGGATACATTTGCCAGAGACAACTTGGACTGGGTTTTTCCGATGATAAAAATACTAAGCAGGATAAAAAAGCTAATGTACTGACTGAGTGCTGTGGATAAGCCCGCACCGGCAATTCCCATGTTAAAACGGAACATGAAAATCGGGTCACCAGCCATGTTCAAGATGGATCCAGCCAGCATACCAATCATGCCGAGGGAAGCTTTTCCTTCATAACGAAGCATATTGTTCATCACAAAGCTACACATGGTAGCTGGCGCCGCAATCAGGATATATGTAATATAGGTTTTGGCATATGGGGCGATGGTCTTGGTACTACCAAGCAAATAAACCAGCGGATTGATGAATAAGATTCCCAAAATCAGGATCACGATACCGCAGGCGAAGGCGCAGAAGAAACCTGTGGAAGCCGTGCGACTGGCACCCTCATAATCTTTCTGCCCTAATTTTCTCGATAAAATACTTCCGGAACCCTGTCCAAACATGAAGGCCAGAGCCTGAAGAATGGCCATGAAACCGAATACAACTCCAACCGCTCCACTGGCACTGGTACCCAGCTGACCAACGAAAGCAGTATCTACCATGTTATAGATACTGGTAATCAGCATGCTTATGATGGTCGGAATGGATAAAGTGACAATCAGTTTGGGAACCGGGGTTTCCGTCATTTTTTTATATTGTGCTTCTCTTTTTGAATTGTTCTCCTGAGACATAGAATCTCCTTTCTGAATAACATGGCTTAATTTTCAACCCATATTCTCATTTTCTAATACTCTTATTATCATTTTACTATTCTACATTTATTTTGTCAAAATGAAGTCTATCATATCCAATCTCATCTATAAAAAATAATCATTGAATTTTATTATATATTCCTTCCTGTCAAACTATCTGAATTTATTATATAAATATTGTTTACTCCTTACATTGAGAAAAATTTCCATTTCTTCTATATTAAACTACTGTAAAAATACTAGGAGGAACTCTTTTCATGGATACTTTACATTTAAAAGCACCAGGAAGTTGGTTAAATGATCCAAATGGATTCATCTATTATAAAGGACAATATCATTTATTCTATCAGCATTTCCCATTTGCAACCCGCTGGGGAACCATGCATTGGGGTCATGCAGTCAGTGACGATTTAGTCCATTGGGAGCACCTTGGCGTTGCGATCTTCCCAACCAAACATTTCGATAAAGACGGTATTTTCTCTGGAAGTGCCTTGGAAGTCGACGGAGATATGTATCTCTACTACACTGGCGTAAAATACTATGCCTCCGAAGCGGATAACTGTCATATTTCCCTCAATGACGTATATGAATGTAACCAGGCAATGATTACATCGAAAGACGGCATTCATTTTAACAATTATGATGACAAAAAGCTTCTCATCCCTGTAATTTACGATGATAACATCGCTTACTATAATCACACCCGCGATCCAAAATTATGGAAAGATGGCGACACTTACTATATGGTTCTTGGCAGCACCTACAAGATGGAAATTGGCCGTATCATTGTTTGCACAAGTAAGGATGCCATTCATTGGGATATCCGTACCGTGAAAGAAGACAAGAAATTTGGTCGTATCTTAGAGTGTCCGGACTACTTCGAAGTAAATGGTCAGCAGCTTCTTCTTATCTCCCCAATGTATATTGTTCCAGAGAGCGAAGGTTACACTGCCCAATCCATGATTGGAACCGTAGAATTCGACCCGGAAAGCTGTGAATTCAAAAAACTTGGGGATTTTGAGTTTATCGATCACGGAAGAGATATCTACGCAACCCAGAGTTGTGTCGACGAAGAAGGACGCCGCGTCATGGTTGTATGGGTTCGTATGCCAAAAGACGCAGAAAATCCATGGGAAGAAAAGCCTTGGAACGGAATGATGTGCATCCCAAGAGTCATTGACTACATAGACGATACCGTTTATTACCGCATCCATCCAAATGTAATGAAATACTTCAACAAGAAGTTAAGCTCCGAAGAAGTAAAAACCTTCCATGCCAACCAGAAGGATCCATGGATGATGCAAACTACGATTACAAACGGTCAGAAACTGAACATTGCTGGTTTCAAGCTTTGGATGGAAGACGATGCCATCCATACTGACCGAAGCGATGTTTTTGTGGAAGACACCAACCTTCACAAGACCTTCGCATTACCTGCTTACGCAAAAGAATACAAACTCACCATCATCGTAGAGCCAAATGTCATTGAGGTTTATGTTGATGATGGAAAACATGTCCTCACCAACACGGTATACGATTTGAAAGATATCCTTACCGGAGAAGTGGGAGAAATCTATATTGGCGAATAAAAAGGGGTTGTCGCAATAAAGCGGCTTTCGAATGTCCCTGAAAATCGCTAAAAAAAGTCGCAGAAACGCCTTCGCCATCCCTTTTAAGGGATGTGCGAAGGCGTTTCTGCGACAGTTCCTTTAAATCTAGCTAAACACAAATATAACAGTCACCAAAAATACCACCGTTGGTACAAACATCAACACGATGGATTTCCATTTGTAAGAAAGCATACCAATCAGCTCCCTCACATAGGCATTTGGCCAGAAGTACCATTTGGTATGACTTCCCATACCGTCCGCCTCAAATCCAACCTGTCTGGAGATGATTCCGCTTCGGAATACATGATAGTTTGTGGTGGAGAAGACCGCTTTTGCATTCTCCCCAATGATCTTTTTGGAAAAATCCATGTTCTGTCTTGTATTTTTTGACTGATCTTCGATCATAATCTGTTCCGGCTCGATTCCCTGCTCTAAAAGATAACGTTTCATGGCCTCAGCTTCCGAGATTATCTCATTTTTCCCCTGTCCGCCAGAAGGAACAAAAATTGCTTTTTTTCCAGTGGCCTCCAACTGCTCTTTGTAGAAACGGATTGCTCGATCCACACGTCCACGAAGGAGCGGGAACAGGGTTCCATCTTTTCGAATCATGCAGCCAAGAATCACAATATAATCTTTGTCAAAAACAGGCTTCTTTAAGGCAGCCCTGGTTCCACAGATGATGGCGCCGATTAAAAAGCACTCCAGAATAGCATATGCTGTGGACAAGATTGCCATAAAAGAGGACCAAAGATTAACCTGGAATTCAGAACCACTGATCGGAATCAGATTCAAAAGGAAATAGAACAACATCCCACCCAGCATAACGAAAGCCAGTAGACTTCCCAGCACATTGGTAAATCGAAATCTTTCATGACGAATCAAGCTGATATTGCTGATCATGAGAGAAACTGCAAACACCAAAACCAGAGGGAAAGTAAGAAGCATAAAATAATCTGGTGCATTCATAATCGTACCGTAGACATTTATCATGAAGCTTTCATTGATATAATCATAGACAAGGATGACTGCTATGAGAGAAACCCAAAGTGCCAAACCGATGCAGAAAATGGAATGGTAGCTGAAAACCAACTCTTTTTGAGCTTTGAAATACCCAACCCAAAGCAAAAGAGCAAAGGCAAAGACCATAACAATAATACATATATGATTGATACGATAATTGGAAAAGTTACCGGTTGACTGATCCAGAATCCATCCATCTTTTCTCACATAAAACATCTCGTAGGTAATCAATTCTCCGGACTCTTTCGATAGAACCTCCATTGAGACATCTCCTTGGCCCTTTCCAGTGGCCTCCAGCGTCATATAAAGAGAATTTCCCTGCCAATCCATGGATTTTACAGACAAAAGATCTGCCGGTTCCATGGTAAATATGAAATCATCCAGCTTTGCATCTGCAGAAATCCCCATATTTTCAGCATTGCTCAGAGAAAATGTAGTTTCCCTTAATTCTTTTGATTTCCTATGACGAACTACCGTGCAGGCAAGAATAAAGCAGCCCAGAATCACCAGACTCCATATCATAAACCATCGTAAAAATTTCTTTTCTTTCATAAATTCTCCTATACATCTTCAATATATTTTCTATAGTATAATATGTTCTAGCATACCATTTTTCCAAAATATATTGAAGGTATTATTTTTGCTAATATATTCCATCCTATGATTTCTTACGGAACATATCTTTCAGCTTCATATATCGAAGCTTGATGGAAGACCAACGATTCTCCATGTCATTGAGCTTAATTCCCATTGCTTCAAGTAAAGACTCATCTTCCGTCTGCTGGAAACAGTCGTAAGCCCGATCTACTTTTCCAAACATCATATAAGCGCGGCCTTCCATGAGCAAATATCCTTCATACTCACTTTTCTCATAGGCTTTATGAAGATGCATGGCACCGTCATCCACATATCCTTTGCTTACCAGCAAAAGACCTTTTAGTGCAAGCAGATCCGATGCCTCCGGCTCCAGCTGTAAGGCCTTATTCATCTGTTTTAGACCTTCTTTCACAAATCCCAGATGATAGCAGGCCAAAGCCTGATAATAATAGCCGTCTGGATCTTTTCGATCTTTTTCGCACAGCTTTTTGGCATAAGCCTCCAAAGTCTTCAAATCACGGATATCCTGACATTCTTCCGCAGTCACAAGGCCCGCCCATTGCTCACAGGCCGCTTTACAGGAGGATATATCTTTCATTGCCGCTGGAATGGTATGAGTCTCTGCAGTATGATATCGCATCATTCGATTTTTTCCACCATACTCATTCATCAATCTCCGTAATGGAGCAAATCTTGCATCCTCCTCTTCGATTACCTCATAAATATAACTTTTCACAAACCATCGAACCGTGGTGGTCTGAGCCTCCTCGGGAAGCCAGATTACATCACTGGAGTATGCCCGGATATTTCCTTCTAAGAAAAGAGATGGAGTATACATTTGGTTCCAGATTTCTGCTTTTTGATACCAGCCGATCACCTGGGCACGATCATCTTCTACCCTGGCGAAGACAACAGGAACATCATGAAGCTCCTGTGTACTCACCGTTGCTTCATAAAATGTGGATAAATCAATGGCTTCGCCATCAGATTTTTCCCTGGAACGACTCGATGCATAGCAGAAACCGGCATAATCAAAGAATTCATTGAATGCCAGACTATTTTCGTTTTCTATTTTCACCAGCAAAATTGCCATATCATTCTCCCTCATCCATATCTATCTCAAGATAACGGTTTTCATATTTTCTCGCCTCAGCAAAAATACCTTCCTCACGGGCAGCCGCATAAAATGCATCTTTCCAATCATCCATCCTGCCGCCATGACAATTCAGATATATATTACATTTTAATGGTATATTTTCAGGATTGGATTCAAAAGAGTAGTATCCAATCCTTACCCTGAACTGCTCCTCGCCCATCAAAGGCTCACAAGGATAGAATATCATGGTCATTCTATCTTTCGCATCCATAAATTCCGTATAAGCCGCCAGATCCCTGGCCAGCTCTTCTACCTTAAGTTCCTCTGGATCAAGATGAAGTTTAACGGAAAATCTATGATACATATAGCTGATGTTAAAGCTTGCTTCTGGATATTTTTTTCGAATCTCTTCTTGCAAAGCCTCCCGATTCGTAAGATCCGGCAGTGGAAGTTCAAAGATTTCACTGTTGCCAGTCCCTGTATCATCCGCATAATAAGTCAGCTCGATATCATAAGGAAGTTTTTCTCCTGTAAGGATTTTTTCCAGGAAACGGGCATACGGATTGTCTCTGGTAAATGTATTGTATTCCCCAGAAGAAAAACAAAACTGATCAAATACCATACTTCCCTGAGGCTTCTCCTCCAATATTTTTTTTGCAATTGGAAAATCCCCTATCATAAAGTAGTTTTCCTTGGAGAAAGAATCATTATAATAATCACTAAAACGAGCCATGATCTTACCCTGATCTAAGTTCGTCTCCAGAGTAAGGCTCGTATCAGAAACCTGAATCTTCTGATCGTCATAGATTCCATATGAATTGGAACAAAGGGCGCTCATGAGCCCCTCATTGACCTGCCCTTTGATATCAAGACTAAGGATTCCATCTGTATTTTGTGAAAGTTCGTATTCCATGGCAAGCTCATCCAGCCTTGACCGAAAGACTTCCATCATCTTATTTTTTTCATTGAGGTAAGGAATATATCCATTTTTCGGACCAAAAACAAAGTGGTAGTATCCATCTTTCCATTCCTTATCCTCATAAAATATCTTATAAGAATAAGGAGCCTTAAGTCTTTCATGGCTCATGCTATAGAGGATATACTCCTTATCCATTTCTGATGATTGGGAACAGTCGATTCGAAGCGTATCCTGGTCCATCTTGGTCAATACATTTTGGGTTCCTCTTGCTACCACAAGATCACTATACTTTGTCTGAAGTTTCTTTATCTCTTTTTGGGCTTGCTGGGTGAAAATTATCTCAAGATAAGTATTTTCCAGCGAGCTCAAGTCATCAATAACTGGAATTTCGTCCCTGGTTTCCTCTGCAATCGCTTGCGAGCTCTCCTCGGATTCTTCCCCTTCTTCCTGCACATTTACCATTTCCATACTTTCAATATCCGATGGCTGTATTTTTCTCAGTTCGAAAAAATCGCTCGTATAATTTGAAATTCCAAGAAAATTCTTTGATACCATTTTGCCGATGGAATACCCTCTGCAATCACAAAGATAATCTTCCACAAAAGCCTCTACACCCATCTCCTGGCAAACTGATTCATCAAAATGAAGCTCAATGATATCCTCTTTTTTCTCTAGCGTATATTTCCCCTTCCCAGCATAATCATCCAGTCTTTCTTTCAGAAGATTGAAATCATGGGGATTCTGATTTCCAGATAAAATCACTTTGTAGGCAGCTCGTTCTACCGAAGCTTCCTGTTTTTGAGAATCTGAAGCTCCACAGGCGCAAAGAAGCATAGATAGCAGGCTTAGACAGAGCAAAATAAATGATATGGCAAATGATTTTTTATTCTTCATTTTTTGCTCTCTCCTTTCCCATGGTAATCATATCTTCATAAGAATACCGATCAAAGTAGCCCAGATGGCAGGTCTTTTCTGAAACATTTTTATCAATAGTGTAAATTCTACCGGTCTCAGCATCGATATCATAGGCACAATTCGCCTGATAAAGTAAGCCAAAATTGGACTCTTCCAGATAAATTTCACACATCGCATTACTTTTCTTACCCAATTGGATTTTAGTACTTGCAAATACAATATCCAGAACCGGTTTTGTGGTCTTTCCGGCATCATAAGAGAACGTATCATAATGGAACATAGCTGCCTTTAAGCTTTCGCCGTAGGAAGGAAGATCGATATCATTTACAATCACTCCATCTGATAGTCTACACTGATACAGTTTATCAAAGGCTAGATAATAAAGGTATTTTCCTTCTGGATCAATGCTGATTCCGCCCAAAAGATCTATTAAATTTTCTTCTTCCCCAATCTTTCTTTCATAATCCACATGGCAGATATTTGCTCCTGACATATCATAAACATGAATACCACTTTGTTCTGCCGTAGCAATATATTTGCCATCCTCACTCTCTGTCAGAGTGAATTCTTCCATATCATTATTCTGATAAATATAATCTGATATATCGATATCAAAAAGATTTTCTCCGCTTTTGGCTTCTATTGCGTGTAACTTCGCATACTTTTTATCTAAAATATAAAAAATCAGATTCTTTTTGGAAGAAATCACTTGGATGTCATAAGAGATTTTTACCGGAATATTGATAATTTCCGTTTTTCTTGTCTTCAAATCGCTCTTTACAATACGAATTCCATGATCCAAATTGGAATAATGACAAGTATAAAGGGAGCCCTGATCATAAAGAATCTGCTTCCCATTGATTTGATCTTTTGAAAGGAATATTTGCTTCACCTTCTTTTTATAAGACTTTAAATCAATACTTACCTGGTAGGCCGCATATTTTGCTGTATCGTTATAACTTTTATAACATACAAGAAAGGATGCTTTATTATCCTCCAAAGACAGCAGAGAAATATCTTTTACCAATTCATCATCGCTCTTTGCAAAAAACGCCTCATACTCTTTTTCCTTTTCTGTCAATCCATCACGCAGGATGGCATAGCGATCTCTTCCGATATCATCTGCAGGTGTTAAAGCAGTTTTCTCCTCCTCAGCAGATCTAGGAAGAATATCTTCTTCTTTAAAAGCAATGGTTTTTCCATTCTTTTTATCTCTGGCAATAAAAGCAAAGTGATTTTTGCCCCATTGATACTCAAACTGATAAAGAGCCACTCGAAAATCATCATTGGATAACTCAGAAATTTTGTCCAGCCCATTTTCATCATAAGAAGCTTGTTCTTCATGTACAATATTAGGGTCTGCCAAAGCTGCCATATACTTCAATATACGGTTTTCTTCCGTTTGCAAATAATAAGTTTTGTCCTCATCACTACATGCGTTGTATATGGTTGATGGGTAATTACTCCAATGCATCAGACCATAGATCTGGCTTTGATCCGCCTCGGAAAAGTTCAAAATTTCATCGGTAGCAAGGAACATAACCCCCTTGGAAGTCATAACTCGAATAAGATCATCTTCCCAGGTGATCATCCTCACTGCACCTTCCAGCGGATATTCACGGATCACAGAGCCGTCAGAAAGATTCATTTCCATAAGAGCATGTCCATAATAAGCGATTATTTTCTCCCGGTTCTTTCCTTCTCCGAATTTTATCCCATAATTCACGCCCGGCATGGTTCTGCCAAATGTTTTCTTCCATCGAACCTTCTCTGTCTTTAAATCAAATAAGCTGATGGTAAAAGAAACCTCTTTTTTATCGGAAACGCTCTCCTGTGCCATAACGATACTGTCTCCATCCGGAGAAAAACTGCCACCGGCAATACTATCTTCTAAGGCATAAGTATCTGCAATCTTATTGATTTCCGTATCAAAAAGCACCAGCATCTGTTTCCGATCTTTGGAATAATAAGTCAGAAGAAGTTTTTTTCCATCATCGGAAACACTGTTGAATTTTAAATTCATAAAATAGTTATCCAGATCAAGCGCGATTTCCTCTTTCTCTTCTCCATTTTCCGTATCTATGACAAAAAGCCTGGTCGTATCGGAATCGATTACATATGCCCTATTCGCATCCTGGAAAATCGTATAATCAAAGAAATTAAGAAAGGACTTTTTCCATACGATTTCCCCTTTGGCATAATCATAGCAGACAAGGTTTTTCCTATCCTTCAAAAGCACCTTGGTTTGACCCATCAACTGCAATTCGTTGAATACCCCTGAAGTATCACTTTTAGCATAGGTATAAATATATTTTTCTTCCATGCTTTTCGTATCAATTACATGGGTATGCAAGTCATCTGTTACTAAAAGAAAATGATCATCATTCCCCATTGTAACATCATTAATTTTACTGTCATTGTCATACATGGCTGTACATTCATCATCACCATTTACCGTGTAACTGGTTTTGTACATGTTCGTCGTCTCGGTCAAAAGCTTGGCTGCAGGCGTATAAAATGGTCTCTCCCTCATGATAGAATCCTTAGATTGCGGATCTGGAAGTGCCTGTAAAAGGTATTTCGATGCCGTATAATAATCATCACTTTCGATATAATCTCCAGCCTCCTTGGTCAGAATCTTGGACTCACTGAGAAGCTGTTCCATGAAAGCCTTTCTATCCTGAATATTCTGTCGGATCACATAAACAGTGAATGCAGACAGCAAAATAAAGGCAGTTATAGAAGCAAAGAGAATACGTTGGAGACGGTATTTTTTATTTCTCTGGATCAGCTCGTCATATTGACAATACAAAACAGGCGCAATAATCCTGTAAACCTCAGACTCCAGCTTCTTTAAGGTCTCTTTTTTGCTGGCCGATCTGATATCTGCAGCAAATGGTTCCCCCTCTTCGAGCAGTCTCAAAGGAAATGCCTCCTCCGGCTCACCATCAATGAGAATTGGCAAAATATTCTGAGGAGAATGGTACTTTAGGAAAGTATCCACTTCTTTGGCAACCCAGGCAGACTGTCTGGAAGCCCTAGAACACAAAACAACCAAAAACTCTGAATTTTTCAGCTGTTCTTCAATCTCCGCTGCCAGATTATATCCCACAGAAAGTTCTTCCTGGTCTCGAAACACCCTGTTAATCTTCTTTTTACCATGCGTTTTCTGTATTTCACGAGGCACTTTATAGTGCTCTAATTTCTTCTGCAACCCCTGAGCAACTGCACTGTCTACCTCAGCATGTTTATAACTTATAAAAACATCATATTTATAGCTCATTTTTAACCTCTAACGTATTATAAAATGTAAACACTTCACCATGTATAGTACATTTTCTATTTTACGATAATTATTATGATTTTTCTATTAAGAATTCCATGAGGCTTTGTTATAATAAAGGAATCAATTCGAGCAAATAAAAACACCACGATTTCCAATTAGAAAACCATGGTGTTTTATAAAATAAGTGCCTAAAATCATGCCTTTTTACTGCCACATTTCGGGCAGGATCCGGAAGATGGGCAGCCAATACATTTTCTGCCTTTCTTCTTTTCCTTCCATATGTAATAGCAGGCAGATCCAACAACAACAATTAAGATTACTCCAACAATAATATCTGCCATATATTCTCCTTTTTCCTAAGCATATTTTGCATCGAATTCTCGATTGGTACGAAGGATTAATCCAACAATCACTGCCGCAAACACAGCAACTGCGATGAGTCCTGGTAAGAAGCCTGCTCCAAGAGCACCTGTTGTGATTAAAGTTCCCACCTGGAATACCAGGAAGCCAACGGTGAATCCTGTGGCCAGCTGTAAACAGATCGCTCCTAAGAGCCATTTTCCGCTCTGTAATTCGGAATTCAAAGCACCTAATGCTGCAAAACAAGGTGGAGTGTAAAGGTTAAACATCAGATAAGCTAATGCAGCAACCTTTGTCAGTCCCATGACTGCTGCTACGGAATTGCCGCTGCCAATCAGTTCCAATTCTTCGGTATCAATAAAGTTGGTAATGGCATAAACTGTTGCGATGGTACCAACCACATTTTCTTTGGCGATAAATCCTGTGATTGCTGCCGCTGCCAGCTGCCAGGCTGCAACTCCAACCACTGGAACCAAGAGGACAGCGAATGGAGAGGAAATTGCTGCAAGGATGGATGTATGTTCCATTCCTTCTTCCACCACATGGAAATGAGTATCAAAGGACTGCATAATCTGAACAACGGTGTTACAAACAAGAATGATGGTACCTGCTTTGATAATGTAGGATTTTCCACGTTCTAACATGGAAGCTACTGCGAATTTCAAGCTTGGAACCTTGTATTCTGGAAGCTCAATGATGAAGAATGATTTTCTGTATTTCATTCCTGTGATTGCCTTGATCAGTAAAGCACCCAAAAGAATTAAAAGAATTCCAACAAAATACATGAGCGGGCCAACCCATTTGGCATCTTCAAAAAATGCGCCGGCAAATAAAGCGATTACCGGAAGCTTCGCACCACATGGCATATAAGTTGCCAGCATAGCGGAGCTTCTTCTTTCTCTTTCATTTCGAATGGTACGGCAAGCCATGATGGCAGGGATTCCACAACCGGTACCAATGATCATTGGAATTACGGTTTTTCCGGAAAGACCAACACGTTTAAAAATAGGGTCAAGTACAACGGTAGCACGTGACATATAACCACAATCTTCCAATAAGGCAATTAAGAAATACATTACCATAACCAGTGGAAGGAAACCAACAACGGCACCAACACCACCGATAATACCATCCACAAGCAATGCATATAAAAGTGGGTTTGCATCTGCCATCATCTCGCCAACCCAACCCTGGAAGGCTTCAATCCATCCAACCAGAATATCTGCAAGCCAGGTTCCGAGAGTGGACTGTGAGATATAAAATACCAGGAACATAATTCCGGCAAAAATCAAAAGACCAGATACCGGATGGGTTAAAACTGCATCGATGGCATCTCCTTTATTTTTCTCTTTGGTGAGAACCTTACGACTTTCCACCTCTTTTACGATTCCATTTACAAATTCAAATCGTTTGCGGTCTGCCTTTTCTACTTCCGCCTTATCATGAAGATTGATTTTCTCCTGAACATATGGCGCTTTCTGTGAACTTCCAGCTATTTCAACCGCTTTGCGAACCACCTCTGTCAAACCTTCACTGGATGTGGAGATTGTTTCAATAACTGGGCAACCTAATTTTTCTGCCAGTTTCTCTTTCTGGATTTTCGTTCCTTTTTTCTCATTGATATCACTTTTATTGAGAGCAACTACCACCGGAATTCCCAATTCCAGGAGCTGAGTGGTGAAAAATAAGCTTCGACTCAGATTCGTTGCATCCACAATATTGATAATGACATCCGGATTCTCATTTTTTACATAGGCACTGGTAATACTTTCTTCAGAAGTAAATGGGGACATGGAATAAGCACCTGGAAGGTCAACCGCAATCACTTCCTGCCCTCCATTATAATATGTCTTTTTGATCATACTTTCTTTCCTGTCGACGGTAACACCCGCCCAGTTCCCGATTTTTTCTTTTCGACCAGTCAATGCGTTATACATCGTGGTCTTTCCACTATTGGGATTCCCTGTCAACGCAATTCTCATTTTATTGCCTCCTTATATTTCATTTGTTTAAACTTACTGTTGTTAGTTGTATCTAACATCAAGAGTAAAAAATAAAACTACTTTACTTCGTAGTTAACACTGCCAATCCCTTGCTAGATTTCAATCGCTCTGGCTAAGTCCATATCAATATTATATCTTGCGTCTTTCACAGAGATCACACAACTGTTTCTTTTCTGAGAAACGACCGTAATGCTTTCACCGCTATAACAGCCTAAAGAAAATAAAAAACTCTTTAACTCCTCATCGTCTGTGATGATTTCTTTCACGATATAATATTCTCCAATCTTTGCCTGTGACAAATCCATATTTCCTATCATCCTTTCCTAAAATTGTAATGGATAAAAACAATGGCATACTTTCTTTCAAATTTCTACAACACAAAATTAGTTGTACTAAACATGTGTTAGTATTATCTAACAAACACAAGTTTAATACAACTAATTATTTCTGTCAATCTTTAATTTTGAAAAAATTTCACAAAATGTTTCTCCAAATTTTATTGTTTTGTGAAAATCAAATTCCAAAAATCAGGTTTTTGCCAATACCAATACCTGGAACCATCAAGAGATTTCGAAGCAGAAAATCCTCCATTCTGAATCGACTTCACTGCCTTTTTATAAGCCGCCGCTGTTGCAAAATGAACCTCCTTCAGAGGCTTCTTCTGCTTTGCGAGAAGATTATCCAGTTTATCTGGTGTATAATCATCCAGTACATATTTATGCCATTTGAAATAATTAAACTTGGTTCCCTTTGCGGTTGGCTGTTTCATATTGGTATAGTTATCTTTTGCTTTATGATCTTTGCTCATGGAGGAAGTTGTTTTCATACAATAGGTATGACTCGCATCCTTATTTTTTCCATCTGTATCAAGATCATCCCATGTAACATCAACCCAATATTTATCACCAGCCAATTGCACGCAATTCCAACCGTGGGCTCCCATATCTCCTGGTTTGCCGGCAACTCCTTTTACATAATCACATTTAATCCCTAATTCCTGCATAATCAGCTGGAAGGCTTTGGCATAACCGGCACAAACGGCTCTTTTCTGTACCAGACATCCATAGGCAGAATAAATCAGCTCATCAAATGGGTCATGAATTGATTGTTTGCAAGATGCCAATCGATCATGATCATAGATACAGTTGTTGCTGATGTAATCATGAACATACTCAATCTGCTCGATTTTGCTTTTTTTCTTTTTAGCTTCTTTGACGATTTTTTTCACTGCTTTATTGAGTTTTTGCTTCGCTGCTTTCTTATCTAAAGTTTGATTCCAATAAGAATAATTGGAAATCGTCAGAGTCATCGTATAGCTATCAAGCCCTCTATAACTGGCATTGATTGCCCCACCATCAACCCAATAATATTTTGGATTTTCCAGATGGAAGGCATGAACGCCACACCAGATGGTATCCCAATTAAGAACAGGAGCTGCAATTTCAAAAGTTCCGCTCATATTTCCTTTTGGAACATCCTCTTTCAAGAAATTATAGACACACAATCCATTTAAATCCAGCTGGTTATAATAGAATCCATCGTATTTTCTATAATCAGCAGCTGTCTTAACTACAACCGCTTTTAAACTCATTGGCGCAATAACCGTGGACAGAATTACAGCAGAAAGAAGGGTTGCAATGACAGTATCCTTCGCTGCTTTTTGGCGTATAATGATGACACCGATCACACAAAGAATCACTGTCACGATTTCATACAGATATCCTCCTTTCAAGGAAGCATAACGATTGAAAAAGCTGTAGATTGCATGAATAAGGATTGGTACAATCAGCTCATATGGAAGAGCAATTCCCTTTTCACCCTTTTCTTTCTTAGCAATACTTCTTTTATGCCACGTGGTATAAAAACATCCCATGATAACACCAAGGAACAAATGGGCTGGAATACAGGCAATTGCACGAAGTAAAACACTGCCGAAACCACCACTTTTAACATAGCGGAAGGCTTCCACAAGACCAAAGCCAAGATATAAGATAACAGCATAAACCATGCCATCAAAACTATAGTTAAAATTCTTGTTTTTATGGGTCAGAAGACATAAAACTATGGCCCTGATCATTTCTTCTATCAGTGCAAGCACCAAAGCACAAGCTAAGAAATGGGCGATTCGTACACTCTCTGAACGATAGAACTGCAAACCATTTCCATCAAAGCTCATATATGGCAGAAAAAGCTGGTCCACTCCTCCTACCAAAACATGTTCCAGGACTGCAGCCATTGCATAGCAGATCATACCTGCTGCAAATAAAATGGCAAGTAAGGAAATCGGTTCTTTTTCAATGGTATCTTTTCTATAAATATAGATGCATAAGTAAGCAGTCATCACCAAAAGGATGATGGATGCCGGTATAGAGGTAAGATTCATATTTCCTTCCTTTCAATACTCCTTCTAATTTTCTTCCATCAGATTCTTGATATTATTGATATCAAGCTGTTTAAAGTCAGATAGAACTTCCATCTTTGGTTTTTCTGTATTCTCACCTGCAGCCTTCCATTTCAAAAGAGCGTAGAAATACTCTGCTTTTGCAACCGTAGATGCCAGAGGATAATAAACATCCCAACGTTCATCCAAAGCATCCCAATCTACCAGACAAGTATGAAGACCGCCAAAACCATTCGGATCCAGCTCTTTTCTTACATATTTGCACGCTTTCTGTATGCGATTCAATGCTTCTTCGCCTTCTTCCAGAGAGAATGCTTCCTTTTCCAGACTATTCACATCTTCTTCGATGGTCGCTAAGGCTTCATCCACACGCTTTTTGAATTCTTCCATAGGCATTGGAACCACACCCATGGAATAAGAAAATGCATTCCAACGGATATGTTCCATCTGAGAAAGTTTTTCTAAAAGCAGCTCATTCTCATTCAAGATCTTTGTCATGACTTTCTTTGGATTCTTTTCCTTGGCATCGATTCCTGCTGCCTTATACATGGCTGGAATAAATGTTGCCGATGCATCACAGCTTAATCGGTTAGAATAGTCATTTTCATACCAGCTGGCCTCATAGAAGGCTTCCTGCTTTTTCAAATCATTTGGATAGAGGGACTTCGCTTTCCCTTTCACATAAACTTTATGGATTTCCTTTGCTCCAGCATCCAAAGTTCCTTCCCAGAGATCGGTTGGGTCTGGAATTGAAATGGTAAGATCTGGTTGATCATAGAAAATGATTTCTCTCTTGGTGCAAGTGGCGATAACCATATCTTTGCGATAATTGCTGTTTTTTCTATTTCGGAAGAAACGGATTTGGGAAGCCACTTCCTGATTTTTCGCATCCTCTCCCATACAGATTGCAATATAATTGATGCTTTCCCTGCTCTCATGAAGAAGCTTGAAAAAGCTTTCCGAAAAGGCATCCATCTCTAAAAATTCTATTTCGTAATGAGCAAGCATTTCCTTGTGAATGGATAAAAATGCTCCCGCTTTGTCTCGATAATTCTTATCAATTACCTGAATTTTTGTCTTCTTTCCAACAAACTGGCTGTTGCGAATGAATTCGCAAAGGACACTCTGCCCCACCTGACCAAAACCAAGAATCATGGCCGAGAAGGCATTGTTTGCTTCTCCATTTTCATCAAATGTTACAAGGTCCCAAGGTGCCACGGTCTTCACCAGCATTTTAGCTGTCATATTTTTATAAGAACAGATATCTGCCTGGAGGTAATATCCATCTTTTTGTCTTCCCGTCAGGAAAGAAAATTCCTGCTCATCCTCACAGATAACCGTCATGGTCACATTCATATAATTCACATCTTTATGATCCATGCCCTTCAGAACTTTTTCCAGGAAACTCTTTGTTTTTGAATCATTTTCTCCGGAAGCAAATAACTTAATCACTTTCTGCTCTGTCTTATCGACTCCAAGTTTTTTCAGCCACTGGCCTTCTGGATCCACCTGATCATCTTCCCAGACAATCCCGCCCAGATTGTCGATTTTTTCCTGCATTTTATCACTTTGGCACTCTCCGATAAATACAGGATAAATATCATTATCCTTACAGATTTTTTCTGCAAGCTTAAGCTGGGTCGCATTGTTCGGATAAAATACAACGATTTCTCTTCTCCAGCCAATCACCTTTCCACGAAGGAAACGGATAAAACGTTTTCCAAGCGCTCCCAACACCACCGCAGCGGTAAAATACATGGCAGACAGCACAGCAAGCCAATAGAAGACCTGCATCCACGCACGCTCTGCAAACCATGGAGCACTACTCATTAAAGAAGAATAAGAATCACTTCCCTTAAACATGGAAATCGTATCACTAACCGCCTGAATGGCCACGATAAACATTTCTCCAGCGGAATGAATCCCGGTTCCATAACCAAGACCATAGAATATCAGTCCAACAAAACCTGCAAAAACAACGGCACAACTATTAAACTTTCGCAGTTCCTTTGGCTTTAAAATCAACGTTAATGCCATGGCCAGCATCAATGCAAAGGTTGCTAATAACGTTAAAATCGGATATGTCATATTTTCCATCCTTTCTCTGTCTCATTCTTATCATTGATAGGAATCTCTTCCCTAGATTCTACCACAGATTACCACAATGTTTCTTGTGATATTCCTACAAACACAGTATAATAAAATAACAACATATTGACAATAAAAATAACCCATAAGGAGTGATATATTTGGGCAAAAAATCTACCCGTGAGAACAAAAACATCTATCAGATTAGCAGAGAATATCAGGGCTTAACCAGAGAAAAAGCCAGTGATTTGATGGTTGGCGTTTCTCCTGCTCGTATCGAAAAAATTGAATATGAAACACTAACACCAGCCCCTTATGATGTGGTACAGATGGCGGAAGCTTACAAAAGACCGGATTTATGCAATTATTATTGTTCTCATCAGTGTGAAATCGGAGAAAAATACGTTCCAGAAATTGAAATTGCGGATCTTTCCAGTATTATTTTGGAAACCATCGCCAGTTTAGATGAAATCAATCCACTGACAGGAAGGCTGATTCAAATCACCCGAGATGGTAAGATTACCGACGATGAGATTAAGGATTTTGCTTTAATCAGCAGCAAATTGGATGAGATTTCTCTCGCCATCAATGCGCTGAATTTATGGGTGGATAAAACTGCTGTTGAACATAAACTTAACAGAGAGCTTCTCGCTCTGGAAAAAGAAAAATTGAAGAAAAAATAAAAAGCGACTTTCGAATGTCCCTGAAAATCGCTAAAACTGACCGAAAGGGTAAGAGATTTTTAATTACAAGAATCCCTTATCCTTTTATATTATCATGCCCGGCTAAAAAGTGAACGTACGGTTATAATAAATCTGTTCTATCTCACTCTTACATGGATTTTCACTTTTTTCGTAGCTGCCTTATATTTGCTGCTTTCCGCCGCTTTCACTTCCTCAGAAACTACAAATTCTAAGGAATGCATAGCATAATCTCCTTTCTTTCTAGAAAATATTTTGATGATGTTTTATAATATGATTATCCATTTCAATCGAGAACTCCATATTGTTCTTGATGAGAGATGCGAGCTGTATTTTATTTAAACAGGAAAGGAAGTGTATCCTATGAAAATGAAGAAACAACTAACAATCTTAATGGCTCTTCTACTCTGCCTCTCATTATTTACCGCTTGCCAGAATAAAGATAAGCCGACACCAGGCACAGAAGCCACGGACACCGAATACTACGGAAATTCCATTAACTTTGTTGATGGCAGCACCAGCTTTGATTTCCCAGTGGAAGATTTTGACAAGGAAATCACCCTTCCTGAAAGTAAAAACACAAATCCTGAGGAAGGTACTTTCCAGGGCTGGATCGTGGAAGCCAGTGTTTATCAGCCTGGGGACACCATCGTCGCTGATGAAATGACATTTGTTACTGCACTTCGTTCGGATCCAAATGCAGGAACCTTGCTCTGCCTCGATAAAGAAAAAGGAACCTACTTCTTACAAGCATACTCTGGGGAAATGGAAATTAGTACTCCATATACCGAATTTGATTATGAAGCAACGGAAAAACCTGAGGATGGATCAGAAGATAATTTCTTTGATTACTGGGTGGATGATGCCGGAAATAAATACGAAGGTTGCGATTCCATCACCATAAAAAATGATGATGTTCTGATTTTAACTTCCGTATACAGCACAGATCTTTCCAACGCTTATCGAGTGGATGTCTATTACAATACCGGTGATTCCGAATTGGATCAGGATTATCATCGTTATGTCAAAAAGGGATTCTTCCTCCCACTTATGCTCATGTTCGAACCAGCAGGATACCACTTTGACGGCTGGTATGACGCCCCAGAAGGTGGCAATTTATTAGCACAGGATATGGATAACTACACGCCTAAGGAAGATACTAAGATCTATGGACATTGGACCAAAAAATAATCCATAAAATCGTTCTTTCTGGAATGGGAAATGATCACTAAAAAGATCACCATCATCTACAACATTATAGATTGTTTTATATGCCTTTTTTCCTGGCTTATTATCAAATTTTGGGGTATTAAAGGCATAGGTAAAGCTTTTCACCTTCTTATTTTCTTCCATTTTGGCACCAAGGATATTGGCAATCACACCACCTTTGGAATGTCCCGTCAAAAGAACGATGGATTTACGAGCAGGATTTCCGTATTTTTTCATGAAATTTTCAAGGAATTCATTGGTGCGTTCTGCAGCAATACTCAATCCCTTCTGCTGGTTTTTTTCTGTCCATTCTGGATGTTTACCAGTCAAAGTTTCATAAGCAGAAGTATCTGCACCTAAATCAAAACAGCTAAGCCAATCTGAAGAAGAAAAACATCCACGGGCAACACATACGAAAATATCATATTTGTTATCTACATTTTCATGGGCCAATAAAAAAGTAGAACTATCATTGGTATCATAGGAATATTTCTTTTCTTTATATGTCTCAATATATTCTACCTCGGTAAAGCCCAGTTTTTTCAAAAGAGTGGTATGGGTATACTGTGAGGCATCTTCTCCATCTACCAACACTCGATTCTGCTTTCCGTTGGCCAGATCTTTATCTCTGAAATAAGAATCCGCACAAAGCAATGCGGAAAGACCAGCTATGGTTTTATCATACTTTTTATTGTTGGAATGAATCAAAAGGTCTGGTCCATAAGTAAGCTCCGTTTTAATTGGCTGACCAGCGCCACCAAAGATTGTTCCCTCGACCGTAACAGGGATTGTTGAAGTCTTTGTATTACTTTTGAATCCTGTTAAACTTCCAAAGACCAAAACAAAAGCCAAAAGAAAGGCCAGCGTTTTTTTCCATCCTCTCATCATTTTCTTTTCCTCCTCTTTCTAAAATAAAAATTTTTAAAATATATACTTATTATTACGTTTTCGAAGATAAAAAGTCTACAATTATATATCCTATTTTGATAAAATGAGAAATGAGAATGAGAAATATATTGGTGTAATTATTATCCCCTTATGTTTCGATTTACGTATATCTATCTATTCTTTGAAAATAATAGTTGCAGGAGGTATGATTATGAATCATCAAAAACGTAGGATAGAGAACACAGACTCTTCTGGTTTTGTCCTCTTATCTGATATCATTCCAGATGCTATTTTAGATATACGTTATTATACAACATTCAATTTTCTTGGGGAACGCGTCGATGGATATGAAGAACCCGTGGCGCTTATGACCAAAGAGGCAGCTCTTGCCCTTAAAAAGGTAAGTGATGCAGCGATAGAGAAAGGCTACCGTCTCAAAATATTCGATACCTATCGTCCACAATGTGCCGTTGATCATTTTGTTCGATGGGCAGATAAAACCCGCGAGCTGGCTATGAAGGATTATTTTTATCCAAATATAAATAAAGATCGCCTCTTTGATGAGGGATTCGTCGCTTTAAAATCCGGGCATTCTCGTGGATCAACCGTAGACCTTACTCTTTTTGATATGGCTACACAAAAAGATATCGATGTTGGTGGCACATTTGACTACTTCGGAATGCTTTCCTGGGCAGAAAATACAGAATCCATCACGGAGGAACAGGCTGCAAACAGAAAAATGTTACGAGAATTGATGATCTCTCATGGATTCCATCCACTGGCAGAGGAATGGTGGCATTTCACTTTGGATAATGAGCCTTATCCTGATACCTATTTTACCTTCCCGGTAAATTCTCACCAGGTAAAACAGTCCGTAACATTTTCCAGTAAACTGGACAGTGACCCGGAATTCCGTTTACGTTTCTTTGATCTTATGATGAATATGAATGAAGAAAACAGAAAAACCCTGGAAGAAGCCGCCCAGAAAGTCATTCAGCATTCTTTAACTGAATTCCGTAGTTTTGCTGAAAAAGAAAATGTTACATTAGACGAGGAAAAAATAAATACCGCAGTCAATACATTTATACATACCATAAATGGCTTGATCAAAGACGTTGCGAACTAAGAAATGATTACATAAAACATGGGGGATTGAAGAATGAATGCATACATAAAACTTGGAATTACCGCTTTGCTCCCTGTCATCCTTTCTGTCATATTCTACCTCTTAGATCGAAAGAGTAGATTTCGACAAATCGATGACCGAAGCAAACAAATCATATGGGGAATCTCATTTGGTCTTCTTGCTATTGTCGGCAATGAATGGAGTATCGCCATAGATGGCGCTCTTGTTAATTGCCGCGATGCTGCTGTTATTTCTGCCGGACTGTTTTTCGGGGGGCCTGCAGGTATTATCGCCGGTGTGATCGGTGGTGTAGAACGTTGGATCGCTGTGGCCTGGGGTGCAGGCTATTACACACGACTTGCCTGTAGTGTTTCCACCATTTTAGCCGGTATTTTCTCAGCAGCGCTTAGAAAACACATGTTCCAAAACCAAAAACCTAGCTGGCCACTGTCTGCAGGTGTAGGGCTTGTCTTTGAAGTGTTCCATCTTACTATGGTATTCCTTACCAATTTGGATACTCCAAATCGATGCATGGATATTATTCGAGCATGTACCGGACCAATGATCATTGGCAATACTCTTTCTGTCATGTTCTCATCCTTAATCCTATATATTTTAATGCTGCGACAAGGTGAGCTTAAAAAAGAGAACAACCAGCCACTTCCAATCTCAAAATCGATTCAAAGATGGTTATTGGGAGCCATTATCACTGCTTTTGTTGCCACAACAAGCTTTCTCTGGGTCCTTCAGACTCAGACAGCCTATCTACAGGGCAACAAATTACTGACTATGGCACTGGATGAAACAATAGCAGATATTCAAGATACTTCAGATGCCCATCTATTATTAATTGCAAAACGACTGAAAGAAAATATTAAAACAGACGAAGATTATGATAATCTGGCTGCTGTGGCAAAAAGCCACGGGATTGCTGAGATTAATATCATAAACAGCGAAGGAATCATCGTGAAAAGTACCAACGAAAGTTTTATCGGATATGATATGGCATCCGGTTCCCAATCCTCCGAATTCTTATGTCTTTTAAAAGATCAGGAAACCTTCGTTCAGCCTTATGGTACTATCTCAATCAATTCCCATATTTCCCGTAAATATGCCGGAATCAAATACAAAGATGGATTTATCCAGGTTGGTTATGACGCCAACCAATTCCAGGTCAATATCGCGCAAGATATCATCAATATTACAAAAAACAGACACGTAGGGCAAACTGGTCGTGTTCTG
This sequence comes from Eubacteriales bacterium, assembly GCA_030531555.1. GTDB lineage: Bacteria > Bacillota > Clostridia > Lachnospirales > Lachnospiraceae > Anaerobutyricum. The sequence goes on from JAUNNI010000017.1 coordinate 28,423, forward strand.
ATCACTGATCAAAATAATACGATTGTTAGTGCCCCTGGCGATATGAGCTTATTATCTGTGCAGGAAATCGTAAGCAATGAATATCTTCCTATCGAAGATATGACACTCCATTTAGAAGTAAATGATTGCAGATATTGGATTCGTCATAGCTCCGTTGAAGGATATACCATTATTTCTGTATTACCTGAAGACGAAGTAATGCAAATGAAAGACATGTCTTTGTACATCAATAGCTTCCTTGAAGTCCTTATCTTTGCATTACTGTTTGGATTAATCTACATTTTGATCAATCATTTTGTAGTAAATAAAGTCCAGCGCATTAACACTTCATTAACCAAGATTGCCAGCGGAGATTTGGATGAAGTCGTCGATGAAAGAAGCAACAAAGAATTCTCCTCCCTCTCCGATGATATTAACTCAACGGTAAACACCTTGAAACAATACATCGATGAAGCATCCAAACGACTGGATCAGGAACTGGAATTGGCGAAAAATATTCAGATATCCGCCCTTCCAAGTGTCTTCCCAGCTTTTCCAAAAAGAAAAGATCTCGACATATTTGCTTCTATGGATGCTGCCAAATTAGTCGGCGGAGATTTCTATGACTTCTATATGACAAACAACGATATCCTAAACTTCCTTGTGGCAGACGTATCTGGCAAAGGAATTCCGGCAGCCATGTTTATGATGCGTGCAAAAACTGAACTGAAAAGTCTGACAGAGGCAGACTTAAGCCTGGCCGATATCTTTACCCGAGGCAATAACAATCTCTGTCAGGGAAATGACGCCGGTATGTTCGTTACCGTATGGCAAGGTGCCATCAATCTCACAACCGGTCTCGTTCAGTATGCCAACGCAGGACATAACCCTCCAGTGGTTCGCCACGGAGATGGAAACTTCGAATTCCTGAAAACTCGCCCTGGATTTATCCTGGCTGGTATGGATGGAATCCAATACAAAACGCAGGAACTTCAGTTATCTCCTGGAGACATCATTTACCTCTACACCGATGGTGTCACAGAAGCCATGAACTCTTCCAAAGAGCTTTACGGAAATGACAGATTACTTAACGCCCTCAATCATGCAAGCTTTGAAAATATGCAGGAGCTTTGCCAGTGTGTAAAATTCGATGTTGATGCATTTGTTGGGGATGCGCCACAATTTGATGATATTACTATGGTAGCCTTTCAGTATATCGGCCTTCCTCCGGTTCCTTCCATTCATTTTGAAGAAGCAAATATCGATGATATCCAAAAAGTAACCGAATTTGTGGAAAAAGAGCTGAAAACAATGGGTTGCCCAAGAAAATCCATCATTCAGATCAAGGTAGCCATCGATGAAATATTCAGTAATATCCTCCACTATGGCTATCCAAACAAGAAAGGACCGGTTACGGTAGATGTTATTGAACGTGAAGATCCACATTCCGTATACATCCGCTTCTCTGACCATGGAATTCCATATAATCCAATCAAGGCAGAAGACCCAGATGTCACTCTTTCCGCAGAAGAACGAGAAATCGGTGGTCTCGGTATCTATCTGGTGAAACAATCCATGGATGATATGAAGTACAAATATGAAAACGGACAGAATATCCTCACGATCCAGAAAATTATTTAAATGTTCAAAATAGTCATTGGATGTTACAATACAATAAGGATTTGATCGATTGAAAAAGGAGAAATAAATCATGAAAAATTATGTTGAAGACGGAACACTCATTATCTCTTTACAGGGAAATGTTGATACAAGCAATGCAGAAGCAGTTGAAAAAGAATTAAATGATATCGTAGCTGCAGTGGCACACCAGGAGATCACTCTGGATATTGAAGATGTTGAGTACATTTCATCCGCCGGACTCCGTGTTATCTTAAGATTATTAAAAGCAGAACATGATGTAAAGATCATCAATGCTTCTTCCGATGTTTACGAAATTCTGGATATGACCGGATTTACTTCCATGATGGATGTCTCCAAAGCATATCGTAAGCTTTCCGTTGACGGATGTGATATCATCGGAAAAGGTTCCAACGGAACCGTATATCGCTATTCCGAAGATATCGTTATTAAGGTTTATCACAACAATGATGCCCTTCCAGATATCCACAGAGAACGTGAACTGGCAAGAACCGCTTTCATCCTTGGTGTTAATACCGCTATTCCTTACGATGTAGTAAAAGTTGATGATAAATACGGTTCTGTATTCGAGCTCTTAAGCGCAAAATCTCTGACAAAACTCATTCAGGAAAACCCAGATAAAAAGGAAGAATACGTACATATCTTCACAGATATGCTGAAAAGCATTCATAAAACACATGTTAAAGCTGGCATCCTTCCTAGTATCAGAGAAACCTATCTGGATTATGCAAATTTCTTAAAAGATCACCTCGAAGCAGCTTATGCGGATAAGTTATATAAACTGATTGAAGCTGTTCCAGAAGCAGATACCATGATTCACGGCGATTACCACACAAACAACGTTCACTATGCCAATAATGAATCCATCCTCATCGATATGGATACCTTAGCAGTGGGCAATCCTGTTTTTGAATTCGCCAGCATCTTTAATGCTTACCACGGTTTTGCTTTGATTAATCCAAATGCTATTTTTGAATTCCTTGGCATGGATTCCGACCTTTGTGATTATACCTATGACCAGCTGATGAAAGAATACTTCGCTACGGATGATTACAGCATCTACGACGATCGTTGCCAGTTACTTGGTTATACTCGTCTGCTTCGCCGTACAATTCGCAGACAGCCAGAGTTAACAGATAAGATTGAACAGATGAAGGGTATCATTTACGAACTGTTAGATCGTACGGATTCCCTTGCAATGTAAAAAGCGCAAATGCGCAAAAAGAAATGTCACAGTAACGCGTTACTGTGACATTTCTTTTTATAAAACATATTTAATAAATATCTGGATAATCATTTTTAGGAATAATAATCGCTGCTGCAATATAAGCTAACAAACCAATTCCTGTTGTCAAGCTTAATAACACTGCTCCAAGTCTTACTAATGTAGGATCAATATCGAAGTATTCTGCGATACCGCCACATACACCACAGATCATTTTGTTTTCTACAGATTTGTATAATCTCTTTTCCATAACGTAATACCTCTTTATTTCTTTCGTTTTTGTTAATACTATCTTACCAAAAATTCCTATCTTAAAAAACCCATAATTCAATCAAATAAAGTATCTTAATTCACTTTTTCCTAGGAATAGAACATGCAAAAGTCTCACTATGCTATAATGAAGATGGGAAACACACTAGAAGATTAAATATAAACACGAGGGATTTTAAATAATTCCTCGTGCTTTCTTTTTAAGTGATATATAAAATCCAATACAGATTAAAATTGATAAAAATGACCCGATCGGCGCTGCCAGCCCCATCGGATAGAGGGTATCGGCAAAAAGCTTACTTGCAAGATAAGCACCTGGTACGCGGATGAATACCACAGAAATAATATTGTGGATAAATGAAATCTCGGATCTCTGAATTCCACAAAAATATCCGCTAAAGCAGAAATGAACCGCTGCCAGCATACAATCAATCGTATAGGCTCTCAGATATCCACTTGCCTTTAGCAGGATTTCAGGCTCTCTGCGGAAGATTCCAATCAAAGGCTCTGGAAGGAACTGTCCGCATAGGAAACAGAGAAATCCCCAGGAAACGGTAACAAACAAACCAAACCGCAGACAGTCTTTGGCTCGGTCCCAGCGTCCGGCGCCGACATTTTGCGCCGTAACCGCAGAAATTGCTGACAAGAAGGCAGATGGAACGAGAAAAAGAAAACAGATAATCTTCTCTACGATTCCAACACTCACCGAATCAATGAGTCCACGACTATTAGCAATAACCGTGATTACAAGAAAGGCAATCTGAATCAGCCCATCCTGCATGGCAATTGGAAAACCAACTTTTAAGATGGAGCGAATTGCGCTGATTTCAGGAAGAAAATCCTCCTTTTCAATACGAAATCCAATTCCCCTCTTTTTAAGATAAGCCAAGGAAATCACAACACTGCACGCCTGCCCAATGATCGTACCAAAAGCCGCGCCAGATGCTCCCATTCCAAAACTTCCGATAAAAAGAAAATCAATCACAATATTTACAATACAGGCAATGAAGACGAAAACCAGTGGACTCTTAGAATCCCCAATTCCGCGATATATGCTACTAATAACATTGTATGCAATAATAAATGGAATGCCGGCAAAGCATATTTGAAGATAACGGGTAGTTTCCTGCACGGCTTCCGCCGGAGTCATGAGGATGGATACCACATTTCCTGTGAAAATGGATAAAATCAAGGTTAAAACTGCTGCCAGCCCGGCAAAAAGAATTACGGTATTTCCTGTAATCTTTCTGGCCCGCACATCATCCTTGGAGCCAATACAATGTCCGATTCCCACAGTGGTTCCCATGGCCAGACCAACGATCATTACTGTCATCATATGCGTTGCCTGGCTACCGATGGACACGGCAGTGGATGTTTCAGATCCATTATAAAGTCCAACGACAAACATGTCTGCCAGTCCATAAAATGTTTGAAGAAAACACGACAGAAGATAAGGTAAAACAAAGCGAAGCATGGTTTTCTGTATGTTCCCGGTGGTTAAATCATAAGTTTTTTGTTTCATTTATTCATTCCTTTAATTTTCATAAAGTACCTTTCTATTTTAATAAGTTAATGACGAAATATTCTGAGAAGCATCCCGTTTTGAATTTTAAAGCCCAATCAGAAATACCCGATGACACAATGAAATTCGTCAGATTTCTTTTGGCATATCCATAGGTCATATCATTGACGCCAAGCCATTCTCCCGCTTTTAGAATCGGAATCATCTGTCCTCCATGGGTATGGCCAGAAATTACCAGATCTACTTTGCACTCTTCCTCCGCATCATAATCATTTGGCTGGTGGTCTAACACCACAACGCAGGCATCCTCCGATATTTCTTGCATTATTTCCTTCATGGACATACGGTTGCTCTCGCTGGCATCCTGCCTTCCGCATAAATACAGATTTTTATCTAGATTTACGGTCTCATCCTCTAAAACAATCACCTTATTTTTCTTAAGACACTGTGCCAATTCCTCTTTTCCATAGCCACGGTGTTCTTTGCCATAATATCCGGCGTCGTGATTGCCGTAAACATAATAAACACCATACTTGGTTTTCAAATGAGACAAGGCCTCACAAGCTCCCACCATATCTTCATAACTGCTATCATCATCCACAAAATCCCCTGCAATCACCACAAGGTCGGGATTCTCCTGATTCATTTTCTCAATATATTTTTTGAATTGATCGGCATGGAAAGTGGCTCCGATATGAGAATCACTGAAACCTACAATCTTAATTGCATCAAGCTCCGTTACATGTTCTGTTTTGATGTCATAAGTGGTTCGAAATACATGATGAGCGAAAAACATACCAACGGCAAGATAGCAGACAGTGACCACCAGAGCCAACCTGCCGGCATGATATTTCTCAAATTTTTTTCTGCGAAGTTTCTGAATCACGGTAAAAATCAATTCAAAAATCATCCAGAAAACCAAAAGGTGTATGAAGGAAGCCATCATATTCCATGGACCTCCCCAATATGTCAAAGCTGACAGTATAAAAATCCACAGAATGGCAGAAAGCACAAGTGCCATCTTTTTATGTTTCCATTGTTTCAATAGAGAAAATTTCGTTGTTTTTAATACGATAAATGAAAATCCAAGAAGCGTGGCCAAGAACATGCCACCTAAAATTAAAAACCACATTTTATATTCCTTTCCAATTCTACATTCTTCTAACTATTTCTGAATATAATAATAGCACCATCGAAAGGATGGTGCATGTAAAAATTTGGTATATCATGTGATAATTGTAATTCGCATTGATTTGTCTTTGCCATTAGCAGGATATCTTCTCAAACAACTCCCTCACCGCATACCATCCTGGCTCGTTTTTAGGATTCGTCGCATAGAGGGCATTCATGCATAACTGTAAGTTTCTTGAATGAGAGACAAACCCTGTAGCATGAAGTGCACATTCTCCGCTAACACCGTAGATTTGACGAATGTATTTTTCTCTGGATAACTTCTCCACCACGTCTTCGTAGCTTTCCGGAGTGGTTTCGATGTCAATCATAAAACGGACTCCATCAGGTACACATGTTGGATTAATTATGGTGTGATAGCCCTGAATTATGCCCATTTTTTCCAGATGGTCCATACGTTTTTTCACGGAAATTCTTGAGATTCCTACCTGTTCTCCAATCTCAGAATAAGTTAAGCGTGCATTTTCTTGGATCACTTCGAGAATCTTGTTATCAAGTTCATCTAGTCCTTCGATATACATAGGATTCCTCCTTTATATACAGATGTCGACTTCTGTTATGAATATTTTAGCAAGGAAATGAGTTGGAGACAATATTTGCAAAAACAAAATGTAACACATCAATTACATTTTGTGTATGTATGATTACTTCACAGAAGCAAATGGTCATTCAAAATTTTCGCAACTTTTCTTCCAATATACCATATATTATAAAAAATTACTTTCTAATTACTTTCTTGAAAAATACTCTTCATTTGCTATAATAAAACCATAAAAAATATAGGAGAGTGAAACGTAGTGAAAAAAAATTCAGTAAAATCTATTGTTGCAATCGGTATCGGCGCAGCCCTTTTCTTCGTGCTTGGCCGTTTTGTTGCAATCCCAAGTCCTGTTCCTAACACAAACATTTCCATCCAATATGGCTTACTGGCATTCATGTCTGTAGTATTCGGACCAATCGAAGGCCTTCTGATCGGTTTTATCGGTCATGCATTGATTGACTTCAGCTACGGTTGGGGCGTTTGGTGGAGCTGGGTTATCGCATCCGGCGTATTCGGTATCCTCATGGGATTATTAGGTATGATCCTCCGAATCGGAAGAAAAGATTTTGGTAAGGCTGATATCATCAAGTTTAATGTGGCACAGATTATTTCCCATATTATCTGCTGGGGAATCGTTGCACCAGCCCTTGATATCGTTATTTACGCTGAGCCAATCGAGAAACTGTTTGCACAGGGTCTTGTATCTGCAGTTGCTAATATCGTTACTACTGCAATCGTTGGAACCATGCTTCTTGCTGCATACTTAGCTACCAAACCTAAAAAAGGCAGTCTGAAGGAAGAGTAAAAAAGCACACAGGATTGAAAAAGGTAGATTAAACCTTTTCCTGATATGAATAGCAAGATCAGAGGCGGGGAGCATATCCCCGCTTTTCTTCACTCACCGAATATTTAGAAGAAACGAATTGGCGTTTTTTAAAAAATATAGAAAGGAAATGATCCATGACAGATCCTATTCTCAAGTTTGAGCATTTTGGATTTCAATATGATGCTCAGGCAGAGCCTACTTTATACGACATCAATTTTACGGTTGCCCGTGGCGAGAAGATTCTCATTGCCGGTCCTTCCGGCTGTGGCAAATCTACCCTCGCCCACTGCATTAACGGTTTGATTCCTTATTCTTATAAAGGGGAATCCACCGGACGGGTTACCATTTACGATAAAGAAATCAAAAAAATGAGTCTTTTTGACATCTCCCGCACCGTCGGTACGGTTCTTCAGGACTCCGATGGTCAGTTTATCGGGCTGACTGTGGCGGAAGATATCGCATTTGCCCTGGAAAATGATGTGGTCACCGAACCAGATCTTCACCAACGTGTCCTTCGTGCCGCCAAAGCCGTCAACATCCAGGATTTCTTAAAGCATGCTCCAAGCGAGCTTTCCGGAGGACAAAAACAACGTGTTGCCTTGGCAGGTGTTATGGTGGAGGATGTTGACATCCTGCTTTTCGATGAACCTCTTGCCAACCTGGACCCAGCCACTGGAAAACAAGCCATCGATCTGATTGACCAGCTCCATAAAGAAACTGGTGCCGCCGTTGTCATCATCGAACACCGCCTGGAAGACGTACTTTACCGCCACGTGGACCGCGTGGTTCTTATGGGTTCCGGTCGAATCATTTCCGATGGTTCCCCAGATGAGCTTCTCAGCAGTAACAGCCTGGTAGAATACGGTATCCGAGAACCACTCTATATCACTGCTTTAAAATATGCCGGCGTAACCATCACTCCAGACATGACTCCATGGAATATCGACACCATAAAGCTTGATGACAGCCAGAAACAAAAGGTAAGAGCCTGGTTTGAAGGCCAAGTAAGTCCTTCCAGGGAGCAATTCGGAGATGTGCTTTTCCATGCAAATGAGATTCAATTTTCCTACGGCAATAAAAGAAAAGCTTTAAACAATATTACCGCCAAGATCCACAAAGGCGAATTCCTGGCCATTGCCGGAACAAACGGTGCCGGCAAATCCACATTTGCCAAGGTAATCTGTGGATTTGAAAATCCTCAAAAAGGAACTATGACTTTTGATGGAATCGATTTAAAAACACTTTCCATCAAAGAACGAGCCGACCACATCGGTTACGTAATGCAAAACCCAAATCAAATGATTTCGAAAATTATGATTTATGACGAAGTTGCTCTGGGCCTTCGCACCAGAGGGGTAGCGGAAGATGAAATCAAGGAGCGCGTAGAAGAAGCCCTTAAGATCTGCGGCCTCTGGCCTTTTAGAAACTGGCCGGTATCTGCGCTCAGCTATGGACAGAAAAAACGTGTTACCATCGCTTCCATCCTTGTTTTAAAACCAGAAATCATGATTCTGGACGAGCCAACTGCCGGTCAGGACTACCGCCATTACACAGAAATCATGGACTTCCTGACAGAACTCAACAGTCTCGGAATCACTGTCATCGTCATCACCCATGACATGCACCTGATGCTGGAATACTCCCGTCGCGCTCTGGTTTTTTCCGATGGAAAAATCATTGCAAATGCAGACGCTGCCTCTATTCTCACAGATCAGGAAGTCATCCGTAATGCAAATCTTAAGGAAACTTCCCTCTACCATCTGGCTAATCTTTGCGGTATCGCTGACGGAACTGCTTTCGTCCGCCGCTTCATCCATTACGAAAGAGAGTGTGTACGCCCATGATCAACATTTTCAACTATATTGATCGGGAGTCTCCGATCCATCGACTGACAGGAGCCACAAAACTGGTTTGTCTGATTTTCCTGACACTGGCCGCCATGACCACCTACGACACCCGACTGCTGGTGGCACTGCCTTTAGTAAGTATTGCTTTATTTGCCATTTCGGGCATCAAATTAAAAGATGTATCCTTTATGCTGGCATTCACCATGGTTTTCATGGTCTTAAATAACGTGCTTGTCTTCCTTTTTGCCCCTCAGCACGGGGTGGAGCTTTATGGCACAAAACACGTATTGTTGGTCTTGACCAGCCGTTACACCATCACGGCAGAACAGCTTTTCTACCACCTGAATCTGGTGCTCAAATACCTGTGCACCATCCCAGTGGTACTGCTCTTCGTGTCCACCACCAATCCAAGTGAGTTTGCCGCATCTCTAAACCGTATCGGCATCAAATACTCCATCGCCTACTCCGTGGCCCTTGCTCTTCGCTATATTCCTGATATTCAGCAGGAATACCACGAAATCTCCCAGGCTCAGCAGGCGAGAGGGATTGAGATGAGCAAAAAAGAAAACATCGTAAAACGATTAAAATCCGCCAGCGCCATCCTGATTCCGTTGATTCTTTCCAGCATGGACCGCATCGAAACCATATCCAATGCCATGGAACTTCGCGGATTCGGCAAAAATAAAAAAAGAACCTGGTACATGGGCCGTCGCTTCCGTGCGGCAGATATCCTGGCCATGGTTTCTAGTATATTAGTTTTTGCATTGGCACTCTATCTGAACTTTAGAAATGGGTCCAGATTTTGGAATCCATTTGGATAAACGATAAAAGGAAATCTCCCAAAATATCATTTGTTTATTTTATAATTTTTGTATACAATATTTATATAAATACATCTTGTTCTCGTTTTAATAAATTACAATGAAGGGAGGAAAGAAATGAGAAAACTGAAACACATTTTCTTATGCGCAATTATGGTTCTTCTGTGGATGGTTCTTCCTGGAACTGCTATGGTTGCTCATGCAGAAAATAAAGAAGATTCGAACATCTTATATGAAGTGAAAGATGTCACGGATTACGAAAAAAGTCCGCAAGTGGAAAAGAAAACCACGAAGGACATTAAAACGATGGCAGATGATGCCATCAAAGATTCCGGTACTCTAGGTAGCAACGTACAATGGAAATTGTACGAGAACGGATTGCTTGAGATCACCGGTAGTGGTGCCATGGAAACAAATGCCTTCCAAAGTGAAAGTAGTCTTACAATAGAGGGGATTCCTTGGTATTCTTATGCCTCTTCCATTGAGGAAGTTAAAGTAGGAGAAGGAATCACCTATCTGGGTGATGCATCTTTTTACAATTGCAAAAGATTAACAAAAGTATCTCTCCCAAGTACATTAAAGACTATTGGCTATTGGGCCTTCTATGAATGTACCATGCTGGAGAATCTTGAGATTCCATCTTCCGTCACAGAAATTAAGCTGGCATCCTTTATCGATGCCCCTTTGAAAGAGATTGTGATTCCGGATGGTGTTACTGTGATTGAAAAGTATACTTTCCAAGGATGTAAAAATTTAAAAAAGGTACATTTTCCTGCTTCACTTACTACAATCCAGAAATCTGCCTTTGTAGAATGTAGTGGATTAAAAGGTCTTTTACTTTTACCAGATACAGTAACCACCATAGAAGATAGTGCTTTTTCCAAAACAGGATATGGTGCTGCTTATTTTGGTTATCGCTTATCTCAGCTTGGCAGCAAAATATTTAACTCCGTTTCTTCTTTAAAATACGTTACTTTTACAAGTAGCTGTCCTACATTTTCAGATACAACATTTTCAGGAAATACCTTTACCGCATATTATCCAGAGTCCATTACTTCCTGGACAGAGGAAAAAAGAACTGATTATGGTGGAACAATCACATGGAAAATATATGATGGTTCTTCCATTGCCAATGGAGACTATGGTGATAATATCCATTGGAGTATTGATTTAAACGGAATGATAATTTTAAGTGGTAGCGGAGATTTGCCTACTAATTCGTCTAGTAGTTCCATCCCTTGGTATACTATCAGAAATACCATTAAAAAAGTTGTTGTTACAGATGGGATTACTAGTTTAAATTCTTTTGCTTTTTATGGCTGTGAAAATCTGGAACAGGTCATTTTGGCAGATTCCGTTAATAAATTATCTACTTCTGTATTCGAAGGTTGTATTTCTCTTAAAAAAGTAGATTTCTTAAATAAAGTTTCTGATCTGGGATCCTCTGTGTTTGAAGATTGTAGTGGATTAACAAGTGCAACCATTCCAGACACTGTTACATCCTGTTCGTCCTATCTATTTGCAAATTGCAGTTCTTTGCAAACAGTTTCTTTAGGAAGTGGAATAAACAGCTTCTCCACAAGTACTTTTAACAATTGTGATAAGCTGACTTCTATTTCTGTTTCTAGCGAAAACACTTCCTACTCTTCGGTAAATGGTCTTCTTTGCAATAAAGCAGCAACCACATTGATTGCCATTCCAAAAGGATTGACAGAAGTAATCGTCCCTGAAGGAATAAAATCAATAGCAACTTATGTAATCTACTCAAGTAAACAGTTGGAAAAGGTATCACTTCCGGCTTCCTTAACATCAATTAGTTCCGATAATTTCACAAGATGTCCAAAGCTGAGTCAGATTATTGTAGATCCTTCCAACCAATCCTTTGTGACCCATAATAATATGTTATTTAATTATGGAAAAACTGTATTATACGCCGTCACTAATCAAGCGGTTCGTCTTGTTGCTTCAGATTTTCCATCTACTATGACAACGATTCGAGACGATTGCTTTTATTATAATGACACTCTGACTTCCATAGAGATTCCATCCAGTGTCACTAAGATTTCTTCCTATGCTTTTTACTACTGTGAATCACTGGAAAACTTAAAATTATCAGAGGGGCTAAAAACCATTGATTACTATGCATTTTATTATTGTAAATCTTTAAAAAGCATATCGATACCAGATAGTGTAACATCGTTGGGAGTCGATGCTTTCTATGGTTGTTATAAACTAAACAGTATAACATTGGGGAACGGTTTAACAACTCTCCCTAACTATGTATTTAGTAATTGCAGCTCACTAAATAAAATTATCATTCCTGCTACAATCACTAACTGTGGTAGTTCAGTATTTAGCTCCTGTTCTTCTTTGGAAGACATTGTTTTTCTGGGTGATTTACCAGAGTGTCCTTCCAAAATACTCAGTAGTAGCATGAAAACCAAGATTTATTATCCATCAGATAATACTTCCTGGAACGAAGTAGAGGCAACAAAATTTGGAGATGCTGCCATTTTATGCCCATATTCAAATGGAGATTATGGCTCCGCTATACAGCAGAACCACATCGTAATCCCAGGCGGATTTTCCGATGTTGGTTGTTATGACTTAGGCGCCTGTGATTTCTCCTATACTTCTTCGTCAACATTTTTCCGTCAATATGTGGTAAAAGAAGCGGGCGGAATCTACTTCTTAAATGGAGGAAAGCTTCTTTTCCTCAATGAAAGCACTGGTATCATGACCACTTTATCGAATTTTGGTTCGATTAATGCCTGTTATGAAGCCGACGGAATCCTGTATCTTGCCTACAGCAATCATATCTATCGCTATGATTTGAAAAAGAATACAGAGTTGAATACCATTACCCTTAATTCTGTCAATGATATTTCAGCAATCGGTGTAGATTCACAAAATCGGTATTACATTTCCTATAGTCTTGATAGCCGATACGTTGTAGTTCTTTATGATCAGGAAGGCAATAAATTATCTCAAATGTATGTCCCTGATCGTGTGTACAGCTTTGATGGATTTGATTCAACTACCGGACGATTCTATATGGAATCCATGGTAAATTACTATTCCTGGGGATATGATCATTATGGTCACGGCCTCACCATGGGAAAAACAACAGGAAACACTATCACTTATATAGATACCAGTAATTCATTCTTAGAATCTGGCCTCATAAGCCAATCCTTTGATTGTATTGAATATCTGTGTCAGAATAGTGCATACCTTCATCAGGTCAGCGCAGAAATTCTGGATGGACGTTATATGGTAACCACAAGTAACTTGTTGAACCGAGTACTTCTCATCGATTCCAACAATTACGAACTTAAGTGGTCTCTCGATCGCAAGCTAGATACTCAATCATTAAACAACTATTATTATGATACAACCAGTGTAGGGGTTAGAGCTCTGTTAAACCCAAAACATGATACCATTTACGTTGCAAGTAACGACAGTACCATCGAAGAATATGATCTGAAAACAAAGGATAATCTTTATTCCTACAAAACTTCCCATCCGGTCTTTGCCCTTTATTCTCTGGGAGATTATTTCATCGCCATAGAGAAAGATGGAACGAATTTCTATCTTGAGAAAATCAGCTATAAAGATCCTGAACAGATTCAGTTCACTGGAAATCCTACTATGAAAGTGGGAGAAACTCAGCATTTGAAAATAAATACCGGTTATCGTTCCTTAACTAGCAGCGATCCTTCTGTGGCATCCATAGACCAAGCTGGTAATGTCGCTGCATGGAAAGCAGGAACGACTACCATCACTTTAGAAGCTACGGATCATCGTACAGCCACTTTCTCCATTCAGGTAATTGGAAACTCTACAAGCGAAGTAACCGATTCCAACCATAAAGTTTCTGGAACGATTTCCAACAATATATCTGACAATAATTACACGGTATGGTCATCTCCGATGAATTCCTATCTGACAGAAAATACAGATGGAAGCTACATGCGAGTGGAATACATAGCAAATACAGGCGTAGTCATTGAAAACTACGGAACAGACTGGACACTCAAATCCACGAAAACACTATTACCTGAGCTTCCAATCTTTGGCGGCTTTTACAGTGGAACAGATGCCAACTACCTTGTATATGGTCAGAAGAATGAATCAGATAGTGATGATGTAGAAGTCATCCGTATCGTGAAATATTCAAAAACATGGAATCGTATCAGTGCAAGCTCTATTAAGGGCGCAAATACTTACATTCCTTTTGATGCCGGCTGTGTCCGCATGATGGAAACCGCAGGAAAATTATATCTATACACCTGCCATGAAATGTATGCCAAATCCGATGGAGTACATCATCAGGCCAATATGACTTTTGTTGTCGACGAATCGAATATGTCTATCTTAGACTCCTATTACGATGTCATGAATATTGCGCAAGCTGGCTACGTTAGTCATTCTTTCAATCAGTTTATCCAAACCGATGGTACTTCCGTATATCGTGTTGACCACGGTGACGCAGGACCTAGAGCCGTATCAATTACAAAATGTGCGGTTGATGGAAAAGTGAGTGATGTACGATATATTCTGGCTCATAAAATTAATGGAAATAGTGGTGCAAATGCAACCGGCGTATCTGTTGGTGGATTCGAATTATCTACAACACATTGTCTTGTGGCTGGTAACTCCGTAGATATGACAGATTCATCCAATTATTCTGCTTCGGGAAAGAGAAATATTTTCCTGGCAATTGCCAATAAAAATCTGACAAAAACTTCTACCGTATGGCTTACAGATTACGATTCATCCAGTAATATTACTGTTCGTACTCCTCAGATGGTCAGATTATCTTCCGAACATTTCCTTGTCATGTGGGAAGAATATAATACCAGTTCCCGATTCGTCACAACTAAATTTGTTACGGTAGACGCAGAAGGAAATAAGAAATCTGAACATACCTCTACAAGAATGCGACTTTCCGATTGTCAGCCTATTGTCACAAGCAAAGGCCATGTGGTATGGTACGTCTCTGATGGAAATGAACTGAAGTTCCATCAGCTTAATCCATTTGACTTAAGACAGGGAACAACTGTGGATTTCACTCGTTGTGATGTTTCTTTAAGTCTTGGAGCTGACATCAGCACCACCATAACCACTCCTTACACAGGAAATGAAATCAAGCCAAATGTTACGGTAAAAGATGATACCAGAGTATTAAGTCCATCAGAAGAATACGATGTAACTTATGAGAATAATATCAATGCCGGAACAGCTTATGTGGTAATTACAGGACAAGGAGAATACAAAGGTATCATCCGCAAACCATTTATCATTGCAAAAATACCACAGACTCTGATTGTCAGTCCGACAATGCTCAATGTAGTAAAAGATGACAGCGGTACAATTAGTGTGACAGGAGTTGGTGATATTACAGCAAGTAGTGCAAACAGTAATATCCTTTCCATTAATGCTGGTGTAAGCGAAGATGGAAAAACTATATTTACTTATAAAGGATTATCGACGGGATCAACCACTATTACCATTCAGGCAACCGGTGATCAAAATCATGATGCAGCAAGTCAAACAATCACTGCAAAGGTAATTCCTACTGCCACTCTAATTGCGAATGCAGCCATCAATTTAAGCCAAACTTCTTACATCTATGATGGCAACTTAAAACAACCTAATGTCACAGTCATTTACGGAGGACAGACTTTAGTAATAAACAGAGACTATCTACTCTCCTATGATAATAATCTAAAACCAGGAACTGCCAATGTAACCATATCCGGTATTGGCGACTACACAGGAAGTGTAACAAAAACTTTTACCATCAGTAAGGCATCACAAACCATCACTAGCTCACCTCTTACAATCAGTGTAATAAAAGGAAATACTGGCACATTTACCGTAAATGCTTTTGGAACCATAACTGTCAGTATCCAAGATACAGACATTTTATCCATGACAAAAGATTCTGACGGAAATGGCAATGCTGTCTTCCATTACACTGGCCTGGCATATGGTGAAACAACTGTAACCATAAATGCTTCTGGAGATGAAACTCATACCGCAGCAAGCAAATCCATTACTGCTCACGTAATTCCATCCCAGACAGATATGAGTTCAGCAAACGTTACACTTTCTCAGAATTCCTATGTTTACGATGGAAATGAAAAGAAACCTGACGTGACGGTCGTTTATGCTGGAAACACACTAATTAGAGATACACATTACACCGTTACTTATAGCAATTGTAAGAACGCAGGAAGTGCAAAAGCTACAATTGAAGGTATTGGTCAGTATACAGGAAGCATTGAGAAAACATATACCATCACACCTCGCTCTATTACAAATGCACAACTAATCTTTTTAGATATTGGTCCTATCCTGGAAGATGGTGTATTTGATATATGGGGAGTGGTCGATGGAAATACACTTTTAAC
This sequence comes from Eubacteriales bacterium, assembly GCA_030531555.1. Taxonomy (GTDB): domain Bacteria; phylum Bacillota; class Clostridia; order Lachnospirales; family Lachnospiraceae; genus Anaerobutyricum. The sequence goes on from JAUNNI010000017.1 coordinate 44,723, forward strand.
AAAGTACACAGACTATTCTTCTTCTAGTGCCAGCAGTACTTATTCCGGTGATTACTGCTCATATCTCACAGTTCATTTAACTGGAAGAGGAAATTATACTGGTACCGTGTCACAAACAATCCATCCAATCTCTTCCAAAGCAGTTCTGTATTCTGCAAAAACTGGTCCAACAGGTACCACTTTAAACTGGAAAAAAGAAACTGGTGCGGTTGGATATAATATTTACCGTGTCAAAGGATCACAGATTACAAAACTACTGACCACAAATAAAAATTCCATCACAAGCTGGACCGATCCGGAGGTTAAAAATTACAATGCAGGATATAGCTACTACATTGAGTCCTATATCATTACTGCACAAGGTATGAAAATTTCCAGACCATCTGACATTGTAAGAACAGTGGCCCTTGAGAAGAAAACCAATGTGATCAGAGCATCCAATAAGGCTTTAGAATATAGCCCTTACAGTCGTAATATCTCTGTCGGTGCATCCTGTAGTGGCGGAGCAAGATTAACTTATTCCACAAATAACAGTAACATTGCTGTAAATGCTTCTGGCATTATCACTGTCAATGCAAAATACGTGGGAAGTGCAACGATTACAATCCAGTCTGCAGAAACCAGCGATTATAAAGCAGCGATCCAAAGAATCACTGTAACTGTCATTCCAAGTAAAACAACCCTCGCTTCTGTTTCCAATGTAAAAGGTAAGAAGATGTTGGTAAAATGGAAGAAGAACGTATCTGGTGGCGGCTACCAGATCCAATACGCGAAAAATTCCAGATTCACCAGTGGACTTAAGACAGTAAATGTGACGAAGAACACAGTTGTTAAAAAGACCATCGCAAAACTTGCAAAAAGTAAGAAATATTATGTAAGAATCCGAACCTATAAAAACGTCGGAGGAAAAACATACTATTCCAACTGGAGTGTAACAAAAGCAGTAAAAATCAAAAAATAAATGAAAGCATAGAAAAAGGGGCTGTCGCTAAATAGCTAAAAAACAGCTTCGAAACACTTCTAATGGA
>JAUNNI010000018.1:0-37864 GCA_030531555.1 Eubacteriales bacterium
TTAGCTTTAAAGGGGCACCGATTGTTCCATCAGATTTTCATTCTGCAGGAACCGGATTTAGTGTTGCAGCCAATTACACTTATGCGGTGCAGCCTGTTTTCGTATGGAATGGTCTTTTCCTTTTACTTTATGTGGTTGTTTTGTTCCGATTGCCGGTTGCCAAACATGCGGGTTGGAAGATTCGAGCGCTGATTTTGGCGCTGATACTTCTCGCTTCCTCCGTTCTTGGTTATTTTGTTGTGGAACAGAAAACATTAAAGAGTGTAGGCATTAAAAATAATGTTTGGGATCAGAAAAAAGGATACGCGAAAAATGGCTTTTTCTTTGGCTTTGTATTAAATATGAATTCTCTTATTCAGGAAAAGCCGGATGATTATTCCATCGAAGCGGCCAAGGATATTGCAGAGCGTTATGAAGAAAAATACGCGAACGAGGAGAAAAAAGGCCGCGGTAAGCTGCAGCCAAAGAGTGGTAAAAAACCAAATGTGATTGCGATTATGAATGAGGCATTTTCGGATCTTTCTGTGGTGAATCCAATTGAGACCAATGTCGATTATATGCCATTTATTCATCGTTTGAATAATAATACTATTAAAGGAAATCTGTATATGTCCATTTTTGGCTCCGGAACCTGTAATTCTGAGTTCGAATTTTTAACAGGTAACACGGTGGGCTTCCTTCAAAATGGTATTATCGCCTATACTCAGGTTGTAAAAGATGTCCTTCCAAATATAACATACAATCTGAAGGATCAGGGCTATGCCGGAAATCTTGCTTTGCATCCATATCTGGCATCTGGCTGGAATCGTGTGGAAGTTTACGAGGAAATGGGATTTGATCATTTTTACAGTGAGGCAGATTTCACCAATCCATTAATGTACCGCAAATACATTTCAGACCAGTCTGATTTTGAAAAAATTGTGGAACTTTATGAAAACAGAGAAAATAAAAAAGATCCATTTTATCTATTCAATGTAACCATGCAAAATCATGGTGGTTTTGATAAACAATATAGCAACTTTACCCATGATGTCTGGACCACAGATAACCATATCAGTGAACAGGCCAATCAATACCTTTCCTTGGTAAAGAAGACAGATGAGGCTTTTCAGTATCTGGTGAAATATTTTGAAAAAGTGGAAGAACCAACCATCATTGTAATGTTTGGTGATCATCAGCCAGCCATCGAGAGTGCATTTTATGACAGTTTGTTTGGCAAATCTTCTGGACAATTGAAACCAGAAGAAATGATGAGAAAATACGAGACACCATTTATCATCTGGGCAAACTATGATATAAAAGAAGAAACCATTGATCAGATGAGTGCCAACTACCTTGGAGCTTATGTCATGACAGAGGCCGGTCTTGAAACCAGCAGCTATCAGAAATTCCTCATGGAGCTTTATGAGGATCTTCCGGTCATCAATGCCATGGGAGCCATTGATTCCGAAGGAAATTATTATGAGAAGGGGCTGAATTCTCCTTATAAAGATAAGGTGAAAGAGTACCAGATTCTCCAATATAATAATCTGATTGATACTAAACATACGGTGGACTCCTTCTTCTATCTTCCAGAGAAGTCCATCCAAAGATAAAAGGAGATAGGATTTATGAAACATTTGAAAAAGTCCTTTATCATACTTTTTGCTCTGATTCTTATTTTGGCAACCGGATGTTCCAAAAGTAAGAAGGAAGACAATACTGAAGAAAGAAAAAGTACAGAAGCTTCCAAAGAGAATCTTGATGAAATCACTTTAGATGGCATGGCATCCGATGTTTTGAAAACCATGTCTTTGGAAGAAAAAATCGGGCAGTTATTCATCGTGTGTACTGATTCCATGGACTTCGATGGAGTGACAGAAGTAACAGAAACCATGCGTCAGAATTTTGAACGTTATCAGCCAGGTGGGATGATCCTTTTTTCCATCAATATGAAAAATCCGGATCAAACCCGTAGCTTTATTGCGGATATGCAGTCCAGTGTGAAGATACCGATGTTTATGGGCGTTGACGAAGAAGGCGGCAGAGTGGCTCGTATTGCCAACAACGAGAATATGGGGACGACCCAATTTCCATCTATGCGTATGATTGGAGATAGTGGAGACCTGGATATGGCAGCGGAAGTAGGATCTACCATCGGAAAAGAAATCCATGCTCTTGGATTCAATCTTGATTTCGCTCCGGTTGTTGATGTTATGAACAATGAGACAAACATGGAAATAGGGGATCGAAGTTTTGGAAATGATCCGGAGTTGGTCTCTTCCATGGCGGTAAAAGTGTTAAAAGGTTTGCAAAGAGAGAATGTCTGCGCTACTTTGAAACATTTTCCAGGTCAGGGCAGTAGCACAGAAGATACGCACAAAGGTTATGTGAATCTGGAAGCCAGCATTGATCAGCTTCGAAAAGTGGATTTTCTTCCTTTTGAAGCAGGAATCAAAGCGGATACCGATTTCATCATGGTATCCCATGTTTCGGTAGGAAATGTCACAGGCAATGATGTGCCTGCCACATTATCCAACATTGTGGTAAAACAGATTCTTCGAAATGAGTTGAAATATGAAAATATCATTATCACAGATGCCATGAATATGAAAAGCATCACCAAATTCTATGATCCAGACGAAGCAGCGGTAAAAGCTTTTCTGGCAGGAAATGATATGATCCTCATGCCGGATGATTTTGAACAGGCAGTTGAGGGCATTCAGGAAGCAGTGGAAAGTGGTAAGATTGAGAAGAAGGACATCAATGATGCGGTAAAACGTATTCTCAAGATTAAAATTAAACGCGGAATTATTCCATCGGATGCGGAATTTTTTAGCAAATAGAATAGATTCGGGCAAAACTATCGAAGATTAATAGTGTACAAATGCCTGCAAATATGTTAAAAGATATATTGAGATGATTTTGATTTTTAATTATTTAAGCTTTCCGGGTCCTTTTCATACGGATTTTGGAAAAAGGAGGATAGAATTATGTATGATAGATATCAAAGCCCATTATCAGAACGTTATGCCAGTAAAGAGATGCAGTACATCTTCTCCCCTGACAAAAAGTTTAAAACATGGAGAAAACTTTGGATTGCATTAGCTGAGACAGAATACGAGCTCGGCCTTGAAAGCATCACAAAAGAACAGATTGAAGAATTAAAAGCTCACGCAGAAGAAATCAACTTTGAAGTTGCAAAAGAAAGAGAAAAAGTAGTAAGACATGATGTTATGTCCCACGTATATGCATATGGTCTTCAGTGTCCTAATGCAAAAGGAATTATTCATCTTGGCGCAACTTCCTGCTACGTTGGTGATAATACAGATATCATTATCATGACAGAAGCTTTAAAACTCGTTCGTAAAAAATTAGTGAATGTTATCGCAGAACTTTCCAAGTTCGCTTTGAAACATAAAGATCTTCCAACTCTTGCATTTACACATTTCCAGCCTGCACAGCCAACAACTGTTGGAAAACGTGCGACTCTTTGGATCAATGAGTTAATGATCGATTTAGAAGACCTTGATTATGTTATTTCCACAATGAAATGAACAACAGGTACACAGGCCAGCTTCCTTGAACTTTTCAATGGCGACCATGAAACAATCAACCAGATTGATAAGAAGATCGCTGAGAAGATGGGATTTGAAAGCTGTCATCCAGTTTCCGGACAGACTTACTCCCGCAAAGTGGACAGCCGTGTGATCAACGTATTAAGTGGCATCGCTCAGTCCGCTCACAAATTCTCCAATGATATCCGACTTCTTCAGCATTTAAAAGAAATCGAAGAACCATTCGAGAAAAACCAGATTGGTTCCTCTGCTATGGCATACAAACGTAATCCAATGAGAAGTGAGCGTATCGCTTCCCTTGCAAATTATGTGATGGCGGACGCAATGAACCCAGCCTTAGTAGCTTCTACCCAGTGGTTTGAAAGAACTTTAGATGATTCTGCCAACAAGAGACTTTCTGTACCAGAAGGCTTCCTTGCAATCGATGGTATCCTTGACCTTTACTTAAACGTAGTAGATGGTCTTGTAGTATATCCAAAGGTTATCGAAAGCCGTCTTATGAAAGAACTTCCTTTCATGGCAACAGAAAATATCATGATGGATGCCGTAAAAGCAGGTGGAGACCGTCAGGAACTTCATGAAAGAATCCGTATTCATTCCATGGCAGCAGGTAAAGTTGTAAAAGAAGAAGGAAAAGAAAATGACCTTCTTGAACGCATTGCAGCGGACCCAGCATTCAACATGACAATGGAACAGCTCAACAAGATCATGAAACCAGAGAACTTCGTTGGAAGATCCCCAATTCAGACAGAAGAGTACATCAGAGATTACGTACAGCCAATCCTTGATGCAAACGCTGAAGATCTTGGTATGACAGCTGAAATTAACGTATAATATCATAATCGCGAAAGCATTCAAAGAAGTGTGTTATGGAATATAACGCACTTCTTGTGATGATAAAAGGGGAACAATTTTGGAAAAGAAAAAAGAAAAAGAAGAAAATATATTGGCGCAGGCCTCAATCTTAATGGTTGCAGGAATCGTGACAAGAATCATTGGTCTTTTATATCGAAGTCCTGTGACAAGTATCATCGGGGACGAAGGAAACGGATATTATAGTATCGCGGTAAATATTTATACCATGGTACTTTTGATCTCTTCCTACAGTATTCCGATGGCTGTTTCAAAGGTTGTATCCGGAAAGCTTGCGTTAAAACAATACAGAGATGCACATAAAGTATTTGTCTGTGCCCTTCTTTATGTATTGGTTGTGGGAACTCTCGGTATGGGTGTCACCTTCTTTGGAGCACCTTTTCTTGTTGGAGAGTCACAGGCCAATGCCATTCCGGTATTACGTATCCTCGCACCTGCTATTTTTATCTCTGGATTTTTAGGAGTACTTCGTGGATATTTCCAGGCACATGGCAGTATGGTGCCTACTTCTGTCTCTCAGATTTTAGAGCAGATCATCAATGCGATCATTTCCATTGGTGCAGCAGTACTTTTTATCCGTCTTTTTGCAGGAGGAAGCGAGAAAAAAGTGCCTGTATATGGAGCGATGGGCTCTGCAGCAGGTATCGTTGGTGGTGTAATCACCGGGCTCTTATTCATGCTGATTCTTTATCTGTCCAATGCAAGCTATTTTAAAAAGCGAAGAAAGAAAGACAAATCCGGTGTGGATAGTTCTTATCGATCTATTTTTGCTACCATTTTTCTCATGGTAACACCAGTTATTTTAAGTACTTTTGTATACAATATCAGCACGATCATTGACCAGACACTCTTTATTGATGTCATGGCATTTAAAAGAATGGAAAGTAGAGCGGCGGCAGCTCTTTATGGTGTTTTCTCCGGAAAATATTATGTTTTAATCAATGTGCCGGTTGCTCTCGCAAATTCCATGTCCACTGCTATGATTCCGGCAGTTTCCGGAAACTATGCGCTTAAGAATTACAAACGTTGTGGACAGAAGGTAAGAGAAGCAATTCATTTTACCATGATGATTAGTATTCCTGCTGCCGTAGGACTTGCTGTTTTGGCATCTCCAATCATGCAGGTATTATTCCCACAAAGAGAAACCATCCATCTTGCGACATCTATTTTACGCTTCGGTGCAATCAGTGTTGTATTCTACAGCTTATCCACTGTATCCAATGGTGTTCTTCAGGGGATTGGTAAGGTGAACATTCCGCTTCGAAATGCTGCAATTTCGCTGATCCTTCATTTGATGGTATTGGCACCGCTGTTATATTTTACAGACCTTAATCTTTATGCTCTGGTAGCAGCAACCTGCTTCTACTCATTTTCTATGTGTCTGCTTAACAGCATAAGTGTTAGAAAATATCTTGGATATCATCAGGAGATTCGAAAAACATTCCTTATTCCTGCCATTAGTGCGGTGATTATGGGTCTCTTCTGTGGTCTTTTCTATGAAGGACTCAATACAATCCTTATGGCAATTCTTGGTTCCGTTCTTCCAATCCGTGTTATCATCCTTTGTGCGATGGGACCGGCCATCCTTTTTGCTGTGGTAATTTATTTTGTTGCTGAGCTGAAATTAAGAGGTGTTACCGAGAATGAATTGATCAATTTTCCGAAAGGAAGAACATTGGTCCGTGCAGCAAAAAGATTTCATTTACTGTAGATCTTTACTTTATTCAAAGGGCTGTCATGTGTTCATGACAGCCCACCTTGATATTTATTGATAGGGAGGTAACTATGAAAATTCTTTCTATTGCAATCCCGAGTTATAATTCTCAGGATTACATGAGAAATTGTATTGAAAGTCTTCTTCCTGGGGGAGAAGATGTGGAAATTCTGGTTGTTAATGATGGTTCAAAAGACAATACAGCAGCAATCGCCGATGAATATGAAGCCAAATATCCTGGAATCGTTCGTGCGATTCATCAGGAAAATGGTGGACATGGAGAGGCTGTGAATGCAGGTCTTAGGAATGCAACTGGAATGTTTTATAAAGTAGTAGACAGTGACGATTGGGTGGATCTGGATGCCTATCGTGACATTCTTGATTTTTTAAAAGAAGCCGCCAAAGAAGAGGAGCCTCTCGATGCACTGTTTTCTAACTATGTATATGAAAAACAAGGAGCAAAACATAAAAAGGTAATTGAGTACCGTGGAATTCTTCCGCAGGATCAGTATTTCAGCTGGAATGAGATTGGTACTTTTAAAGCCAGCCAGAATATTCTCATGCACTCTGTTATTTATCGTACAGAGCTTTTACGCACATGCGATTTTATGCTTCCAAAGCATACTTTTTATGTTGATAATATTTTCGTATATTGGCCACTTCCATACCTTAAGAAAATGTATTATATGGATGTGGATTTCTATCGTTACTTTATTGGCCGAGAGGATCAGTCCGTCAATGAAAAGGTAATGATGTCACGTATTGATCAGCAGATTCGTGTAAACAAGATTATGATTGATACCTACGCAAAACATGAAGGAAGCTATTATTCTGAAAAGTTAGAGGATTATATGCTTCATTATCTGTCCACAATTCAGCTGGTAAGCTCCGTGCTTCTTATGAAGATCAATACACCAGAAGCGAATCAGAAACGTGATGAATTATGGGCATATTTAAAAGAAAAATCCCCAAGTGCCTATTCTTCTTTTAAGAAATCTTTCCTTGGAAGAAGAGCCAGTGCTCATGGTAAATTAAATTATTCCTTCACAATGGGAGGCTACAAGATTGCACAGAAATGGATTGGATTCAACTAATCAGGAGTATACAAAAAGAAAAGGATTTCGTTTTCGTAATGACATTCTTTTAATATTCACCCTCCTTCTTATAGCTGCAATCAGCCTTTTTATAATGAAGGTTCAACAGAAAGAAGGGGCGATAATTGTTGTAACCATTGATGGGCAAGAATATGGAAGATATTCTCTGGCAGAGGAACAGGAGATTTCCATTCAGGGAGATGATTTTGTCAGCAGTCTTTCCATTTCCCATGGTAAGGCTGATATGACGGAGGCAGATTGCCCTGATCAGATTTGTGTCAAGCATAAACCAGTCTGCCATGATGGGGAGACGATTGTCTGTCTGCCACATAAAGTGGTTGTGACGGTGGAATCAGAAGAGAAAGATAACATTGATATCATTGCAAAATAAGCATGGATGAAGAAAGAGATGGAGGAATCATTTTATGAGATGCCCATTTTGTGGAATGGATAATACAAGAGTAATTGACTCACGCCCTGCGGATGAAAATTACTCCATTCGAAGAAGAAGATCTTGTGATGGATGTGGAAGAAGATTTACTACGTATGAGAAAGTAGAGGCGATTCCGCTGACTGTCATTAAAAAAGACAGATCCAGAGAAGTCTATGATCGTAATAAAATTATGGGCGGCGTTCTTCGTGCGTGCCATAAACGTCCAATCCCTGTTGAGAGGATTGAGGAGACCGTGGATGCCATAGAAAATGATATCTTCCGTATTGAATGCAAGGAAATCGACTGCAATGATATTGGTGAGATCGTTATGAATCATCTGAAGGATTTAGATCAGGTTGCTTATGTGAGATTTGCTTCTGTATATCGCCAGTTTAAAGATGTAAATACTTTTATGAGCGAACTGAAAAAAATGTTTGATAGCAGCGATAATCCTTCTATATAGGGAAAGAAAAATAAGAATATATGCTGCCAGTGGAGAGGAAAATCCATTGGCAGTTATTTTTATACATAAAATATACTTAAATAATAGAAAATAAATAAAAAATATATTTATACTTGAAAAATATGGGAATATATGTTAATAATAAGGTGAATATATCATATTATACAAAAGATAGCACTACAAAAGAAGAAAAATATGAGGATGTAGATATCGAGGTTTTTGAATGGTTACAGAAGTATGTAGTGGAATGGTACTTGGAATTGAAGGAACTCTTGTGACAATACAATCCGACATCAGTGATGGACTTCCTGTTTTTCATATGGTGGGTCTTTTATCTTCCGAAGTGAAGGAGGCAAAAGAGCGAGTTCGAACGGCCTTTAAGAATACAGGGATTCGTTTGCCTCCGAAACGAATTTCTGTAAATCTGGCTCCTGCTGATTTACGCAAAAGAGGGACTGGTTTTGATTTGGGAATTGCAGTGGGACTTTTGATTGCCATGGGATTGATTCCCGAGGAAGAGGCATCTGACTTTTTCTATCTGGGAGAACTTGCACTTGATGGAAGTATCTGCAAAGTGCAGGGAACTCTTCCTATATTAAGGGAGGCGCAGAGACAAGGATACCATAAATGTATGATACCGGAAGAAAATTTACAGGAGGCAACTCTTTTATCAGGTCTGGAGCTTTATACTTTTTCTTCTTTGCTTGATGTATATGATTTTTTTCGGGGAGAATTGGCAAGAAGTGAAAATGGGGAGATCTTACCTTTTTTGTGTGATGGGAAAGTGAAGAAGACGGAAAACAATCATAGGTCAAGGATTGATTTTTCAGAAATTAAAGGCCAAAAGCTGGCGAAAAGGGCATTGATGATTGGGGCAGCCGGTTTTCATAATGTTTTTTTGGATGGACCTCCCGGAGTAGGGAAATCCATGTTGGCTTCTGCAGTATCTGGAATTCTGCCGGAAATGACCCAGGAAGAGATCATTGATGCCACCATGATCTATAGTGTAAAAGGCTTACTGAATGAGGAAGTGCAATGGATTGGTGAGCGACCATTTCGTAATCCCGGTCATGCCATTACCAAGATTGGACTTTTTGGCGGAGGAAGTGATCCAAAACCAGGAGAAATATCTTTGGCCCATCATGGGGTTCTGTTTTTGGATGAATTTAGTGAGTATAAAAAAGACATTTTGGAAATGCTTCGTATTCCTTTAGAAGAACACCAGATTCTGTTGGTTCGCAATGAACGAACCATATCTTACCCGGCTGATTTTTTATTGATTGCTGCTTCCAATCCTTGTCCTTGTGGATATTATCCGGATTTGTCTCTCTGTCATTGTGGAAGCAATCAGATCAGTCATTATCAGAATAAACTCAGTGGACCGATTCTTGACCGCATGGATTTATTTGTTCGATGTGAAAGAATGGATTATCGGGCAATCACGCAAGAAAAGGAAGAGGAGACCAGTGGTCAGATTCGGGAGAAGATTATGTTGGCCTGGGAACTGCAAAAAGAAAGATTTACCGGGAAAAAAGAGTATTTTAATGGCAGAATGTCCCCACAGGATATAAACAAATACTGCAAGCTATCTTCTGCCGACAATCGTATTTTGGAAAGGGCTTTTGAGACCTATGGTATGACAGGCAGAGGACTGAATCGTGTTTTAAAAGTTGCCAGAACTATTGCAGACTTAGATGGCAAAGAACAGATTGCCACAGAGCATTTAGAAGAAGCATTGTTATATCGACGATCTTCAAGATGGGAGAGATGAGAAGATGAATCAGCACGATCAGGAATTTTACTGGTATTGGTTTGTGAATATCCCTTCCATCGGAAACTATACCAGGGTAAAACTAATGGAACTATATGGCCATCCTTCTCGTATCTATCAATGCAGTTTTCAGGATGTGGAAGGATATATGACTGCAAAACAATGGGAGGAATTTGACCGTTCCAGAAATTATCGCTTGCAGGAAGAGGGACTTCGTAGATTGAAAGATTCTGGCATTGTTTTTTATCATTGGGAACAGAAAGAGTATCCCTCTCGTTTTCGCAATCTTTATGATCCACCTTACGGATTTTATCTGAAAGGAAGACTTCCCGATCCTCAAATGCCTGCAGTAGGGATTGTTGGATCTAGAAAGGCAAGTCCATATGGAAAAAAGATGGCAGAACGCTATGCGCAGGAACTGGCAGAGGCGGGCGTTTCTGTCATTAGCGGGATGGCTGCAGGAATTGACACTGAGGCCCATAAAGGAGCACTTTCAGTGGGTGGCAGCACTCTAGGGATTCTTGGCGGGGGAATTGATACCATGTATCCTAAGAGTAATTGGAATCTATATCTTGATATGTACCAATCAGCTGGAATCATGTCGGAGTATAATATTGGAATTTCGAATCTGTCAGGACTCTTTCCCATGAGAAATCGTCTGATCAGTGCTCTGTCCGATTCCATTCTTGTTGTGGAAGCCGGATGGAAAAGCGGTTCTTTGATTACAGCCGATCAGGGGATGGAACAAGGAAAGGATATTTTTGCCATACCGGGAAGAATCACGGATCCTATGAGTCAGGGCTGCAATCATTTGATTGCACAGGGAGCTTTTATCACAGAAAGTCCCAAAGATATTTTGGAAAATCTCAGAGATCGATTTGGTATATGGAATCAAGAGGATTCGATAGACAATAAAATGGAGACTCATGATTGGCGGGATACCAATGCTATGGGGGATGGAAGAAAAGATTTTGACGGCCCGGTTGGTCTTAGTTCAAAAGAGAAAGCAGTGTATGACCTTCTAGATGAGATTCGACCCGTTGGATTTGAAATATTATTACAGTCATCCCTATGTGATTTTCAGGAATTACAACATATTCTGATGTCCTTAGAGTTGAAATCTTATATTCAGCAACCACAGCAGAATATGTATGTTAAAAAAATATTATAAATTTTTCTTGCAAGGCAGGAACTTTTAGTGTATTATTTGTAAATGTTTTGAGAATTCCAACATTTGCTTATGAATTATGGCAAATATGACGAAATTATAGAGAATGAAGCTTAAAATATATGAGGAGTTTTTAACATGTCAAATAATCTTGTTATTGTTGAGTCCCCTGCCAAGGCAAAAACAATACAGAAATTTTTAGGAAAATCATATAAAGTTATTGCTTCCAATGGTCACGTGCGAGATCTTCCAAAGAGTACTCTTGGTGTATCTCCAGAGAATGGTTATGAGCCAAAATACATTACCATTCGTGGGAAAGGAGAAATTCTTGCACAGCTTCGTAAAGAAGTAAAAAAAGCAGATAAGATATATCTTGCAACTGACCCGGACCGTGAAGGAGAAGCAATTTCATGGCATTTGACACACGCTTTAAAATTAGAGGATAAAAATTATCATCGTATTACCTTTAATGAGATCACAAAGGATGCCGTAAAGCGTTCCATTAAGAATTGTCGTGACATCGATATGGATTTGGTGGATGCACAGCAGGCCAGACGTGTTCTTGACCGTGTGGTAGGTTATAAGATCAGCCCAATTTTATGGTCTAAGATTAAAAGAGGATTGAGTGCCGGACGTGTTCAATCTGTTGCTTTACGAATCATTAATGATCGTGAGACAGAAATCAATGAGTTTATCCCAACAGAGTATTGGTCTTTAGATGCAGATCTTCAGGTGGATCAGGGAAAGAAACCGATTGAAGTTCATTTCCTGGGGGATAGCAATGGAAAAATGGAGATCCACAACCGAGAAGAGATGGATCAGCTGATCAAAAACCTGGAAGGACTTCCGTTTGAGATTCTTTCCATCAAACATGGTGAAAGAAAGAAAAAGTCACCACTTCCATTTACAACAAGTACTTTACAACAGGAAGCAGCGCATAAGCTGAATATGTCAACACAAAAAACCATGCGTTTAGCACAGGAACTTTATGAGGGTGTCACCATCAAAGGCAGAGGTACCGTTGGTTTGATCACATACCTTCGTACTGATTCGACTCGTATCTCCGAGGAGGCAGATGCCAACTGTCGTAAATACATTGGGGAAGCTTATGGGGAAGAGTACATTGGTCAGGGAAGTACAAAAAAGGCTTCCACTGGAAAGATTCAGGATGCTCATGAAGCCATTCGTCCAACGGATTCCTCTTTGTCACCAGCTGTTGTGAAGAGTCAGCTGTCAAGAGACCTTTTCCGTTTATATCAGCTGATTTGGTCCCGTTTCCTTGCAAGTCGTATGGCAGAAGCGGAATATGAGACATTATCGATTAAGATTGGTGCAGGTGACTATCGCTTTAGCGTTGCTACATCCCATTTGAAATTTGCCGGATTTATGACGGTATATCAGGATGAAGCTGAAAAATCAAAAAATAATGCAGCACTTAATAAACTGACTACAGAATCTAAGCTGACGTTACAGGAATTAAAACCTGCCCAGCATTTCACCCAGCCGGCTCCACATTATACGGAAGCCTCTTTAGTTAAAACACTGGAAGAACTGGGAATCGGCCGCCCTAGTACTTACGCGCCAACCATCACAGTCTTACTTGCAAGACACTATGTGGTAAAGGAGAATAAGAATCTTTACATGACAGAGCTTGGTGAAGCGGTCAATGAAATGATGACAGAAGCTTTCCCATCGATTGTGAATGTAAACTTTACAGCCAGTATGGAATCCTTATTGGATGGTGTAGAGCTTGGTAAAGTAAAATGGAAAACGATCGTTGAGAATTTCTATCCAGATTTGATTGACGCCGTGGAAAAAGCGGAGGCAGAGCTTGAGAAAGTCAAGATCGCTGATGAAGTCAGTGATGAAATCTGTGAAGAATGTGGCAGAAATATGGTAATCAAATACGGACCTCATGGTAAGTTTTTGGCTTGTCCAGGATTCCCTGAATGCCGTAATACAAAGCCACACTATGAAAAAATCGGAGTTCCATGTCCAAACTGTGGCAAAGATATCGTCTTCAAAAAGACAAAAAAAGGTAGAAAATTCTATGGCTGTATCAACAATCCGGAATGTGATTTTATGAGCTGGCAGAAACCTTCTGCAACTCCTTGTCCGGAATGTGGCAGCTATATGGTAGAAAAAGGTAAAAAACTGGTATGCTCTAATCCAGAATGTGGTTATGTGACCCAGAAGAACGAATAGTCATATCAGGAATACAATTCAATCCAAGAGGACAAAGCTGTCAATTTTTTTCGAAAGATTTTGAAAAGGGTTGACAGCTTTTTTATGAGAATTGCGGCTAATTGTCGAATATTATATACCTGGCTGATGAATTGTATATATAATCTCTGTATTTTCTAAATATTCACAAAATTTGTGAAAATATTATTGTGAATGACAAATAACTATGATAAAATGATAGTTAGTGAAATTGTCTGTAAAATTAGATTTTATGCATGGAGGGGATCCCATGAGTGTCCAATTACTTGATAAAACCAGAAAAATAAACAAATTATTACACAATAATAACTCTCACAAAGTTGTGTTTAATGATATTTGTGAAGTGCTGAGTGAGATTCTTGTGTCAAACGTTCTTGTCATCAGCAGGAAAGGAAAAGTCCTCGGAATTAAGAACCGATCTGATATCAAGGCAATCGACCATCTCATTACAAATGAAGTGAGAAAGTATGTCGATCCTATGCTGAATGAACGTCTTCTTGGTGTGTTATCCACCAAAGAGAATGTAAATATGCGTACTTTGGGCTTTGAATTGGATGACAGCAGCCATTATCAGGCGATAATTAATCCAATTGATATCGCAGGAGAACGTCTGGGTACTGTTTTTATGTACCGAACAGAAAAGTTCTATGATGTCGATGATATTATTTTGGTTGAATATGGAACAACAGTAGTGGGTCTTGAGATGATGCGCTCCGTGAATGAAGAAAACGCAGAAGAGAACCGTAAAGTTTCCATCGTAAAATCAGCAATTTCCACTTTATCCTTCTCGGAATTAGAAGCAATTCAGCATATTTTTGAAGAACTGGATGGAGAAGAGGGCATATTAGTTGCTAGTAAGATTGCCGATAGAGTCGGAATCACCCGCTCCGTTATTGTAAATGCACTGCGTAAGTTTGAGAGTGCAGGTGTAATTGAATCCCGTTCCTCCGGTATGAAGGGAACCTATATTAAAGTACTTAATGATGTCGTATTCGATGAATTGAAAAAAATGAAACACTAATTCATACATGTGGAGGATCATATAAAAATGGCAGATAACTATAAGATAAATCAATTTTCCGTTGCTAATATTTTGAACCTGGTAGAAAGCTCGCAGATTGCAATTCCTGAAATTCAGCGTCCATTTGTATGGAAAGGAAAAGAAGTTTGTGCGCTCATTGACTCACTCTATGAAGGATATCCAATTGGTTACCTGATTGTATGGCAGAATTCACAGGTTCGCATTCGCGGATTTGGAAAAGGTGGCACAAAGAAGATTCTGATTGATGGACAGCAGAGAATCACCGCTCTTATGGCAGCACTTCTTGGAAAAGAAGTATTGAATGATTCTTATCAGTCTCAGCATATTAATATTGCATTTAATCCGATTGTTTCGGATGGGGAAGAACATTTTGCAGTATCTGATGAGAAATACGTGGAAGATCCAGAATGGATCGAGGATATTTCCGTATTATTCCGCAGAGATTTTTCCTATCGAAAATTTGAAAAAGAATATAAAGACCGCAACCCAGGAAAAGATTTATCCAATTTAGAGAAAAACATTGACCGTTTAAAAGGAATCTTGAAACATCAGGTTGGGATCATCGAATTGTCCTTCCTTTTAGATATTGATGTGGTTTCTGAAATCTTTATTCGAATCAACCTTCAGGGAAAACCTCTGAATCAGGAAGATTTCGTTATGTCTAAGATTTCTGTAAATGAGCAGTATGACGGTGATCGTATACGTAACTGTATTGACTATTTCTGTCATCTTTTACAGGAGCCATCTTTCCTTAATATTATCCAACAAAATGAAGCAGATTTTATGGCAACGGAATATGGTCAGAAACTAAAATGGGCCGGTTCCATTACAAAACCGATGTATGTTCCAACCTATGCAGACATGTTAAAAGTAGTGATGATTGTCTGTTTCGGCAAAACAAAAGTCGGAGATTTGGTTCATTTATTATCCGGCAAGCTTTCCAGCCGCGGAGAAGTTTCTAAAAAATTATCAAAAGAATCTTTTGAGAAACTTGGAATGGGTGTAAAAGAATTCGTGGCAGAAGAAAATTTCCAGGGCTTCCTGAATGCTCTTAAGACATATGGATATGGTTGTGATCGTCTTCTTTATTCGCAGGCTGTCCTTAATTATTGTTATGCAATGTACTTAAAGATGGGCCTTGAAGGAATCAAAGGGGAAGAAAGAGACCGTCTTATGGCTCGCTGGATGACCATGGCTCTTATCACCGGTCATTATCAGAGTTCTCCAGACAGTACAGTGACAAAAGATTGTACAGTGATTGATGAAGAAGGTTTCCGTTCTTACTTAAAACAGATCGAGGAATTGAAACTGACCGACGAATTCTTCGAATCCATTTTATCAGAGAAATACTCTACCACAACACTTCGTACTGCACCATTCTTAGCATATATGGCAGCACAGTGCGCAGGAGGAGAAAAATCATTATATAGTGATACTCCAATTGGAGAACTTTACGAAGCGAAAGCAGAATCTTATCAGATTCTTCCAAAAGCTTATCTGGAAAAATGTGGTTTCAAAACAAGAGAAACCTATGGACAGGCAGCAAATATCACATTTATCTCAAAAGATGTTAAGAGTATCGTGAAGAAGAAATCCCCAGCAGATTACGCGGATGCTTTGAAGGCAAAAGTTGAGGAAGATATGATTGCAAATACTTTAAGAGCCAATGCGATTCCAGAAAACATCTTCGAAATCACAGAAAAAGATGTGGAAACGTTCCTCTTAGAAAGAAGAAAACTGATGGCTGCCAAAGTAAAGGATTACTATTTTGGTTTATAAAATATAAAATGGAATAATATCCGGTATTTGATTAGAAAGCAAACTGGCCTTGCAAAAAAGATGGAAAAAATGAAATCTTTATCTTGCAAGGCCTTTTTATGTGTGTTATACTACCATAGGTAAAAAATAAATCACACTGTCCGATTCTGTCGGTCGTTGTGCCCTTTCCGGGTGGCTTGAGGAATATGAAGACAGTGGAAGACTCAAACAAAAAAGGAGAAAAATCATGAGTGTTATTTCAATGAAACAGTTACTCGAAGCAGGTGTTCATTTCGGACATCAGACAAGAAGATGGAACCCTAAAATGGCTCCATACATCTACACAGAACGTAATGGTATCTACATCATCGACCTTCAGAAATCTGTAGGTAAAGTTGACGATGCTTACAACGCAATCAAAGAATGTGCAGCTAATGGTGGAAACATCCTTTTCGTTGGTACAAAAAAACAGGCACAGGATTCCATTGCTAATGAATCTAAGAGATGTGGTATGTACTATGTAAACCAGAGATGGTTAGGTGGTATGCTTACTAACTTCAAAACAATCCAGAGCCGTATCGCTCAGCTTAAGAAAATCGAAGCTATGGCTGAAGACGGAACTTTCGATGTACTTCCAAAGAAAGAAGTTATCGCTCTTAAGAAAATGCAGGAGAAGTTAGAAAAGAACCTTGGTGGTATCAAAGATATGCCAGCAGTTCCAGATATGATCTTCGTTGTTGACCCAAGAAAAGAAAGAATCTGTATTCAGGAAGCACATACACTTGGTATTCCTTTAGTAGGTATCTGTGATACTAACTGTGACCCAGAAGAATTAGATTACGTTATTCCAGGTAACGATGATGCAATCCGTGCTGTAAAATTAATCGTTTCCAAGATGGCAGACGCTGTTATCGAAGGAAATCAGGGACAGGATGCAGAAGTTGCTGAAGAAGAAGCAGTAGAAGAATAATTCTTACGTTTCCACAAAGGAAAAATACAGAGATTAGTGCTAAATGTTAATTGGTTATTCGAATATCCTGTAGAAAGGATATTCGAATACCTGTTTATTATGACAAACAATGGAGGAATAAAACCATGGCAATTACCGCAAAAATGGTAAAAGAATTAAGAGAAATGACCGGTGCTGGTATGATGGACTGTAAAAAAGCCCTCACAGAAACCGATGGTAATATGGAAGCAGCTGTTGAACTTCTTAGAAAATCTGGAGCAGCTAAAATGGCTAAGAAAGCAGCTAGAATCGCAGCAGAAGGTATCTGCCGTGTAGCATTAGCTGATGGAAAAGCTGTTGTAGTAGAAGCAAACTCTGAAACAGACTTCGTTGCTAAGAATGAAGTATTCCAGGAATTCGTACAGTCTGTAGCTGATACAGCACTTGCATCTGGTAAAGAAGGCGGACTTAACGGTGAAGACGTTCAGGAACTTCTTGATGCTGGTCTTACAGAAGAAATCGCTGACAAGACTCTGAAGATTGGTGAAAAACTCTCCTTCAGAAGATTCGCTAAAGTTGAAGGCGAATGTGTAGCATCTTACATCCACGGTGGTGGAAGAATCGGTGTTGTTGTTGCAGCTGACGGTGCAGCTGATGATGATGCTAAAACAGCACTTACAAACATTGCAATGCAGATCGCAGCTATGAACCCACAGTACATCGCAAGAGAAGATATCTCTGCAGAAGAACTTGCTAAATTAAGAGAAATCACAATTGACAGTGCTCTTAATGATCCAGCATCCCTTCCAAAACCAATCCTCAATGGTCTTTTTGCAAAAGCTCTTGAAGGAAAATTCGCAGAAGAAGATGTTGCAGCATACAACGAACAGAAAAACAACAAATACCTCTTCAACTTCCTTTCTGATGCAGCAAAAGCTGCACTTGCAGAAATCGCAATGGGTGACAAAGCAGAAATCTGTGCTAACAAGATCTTTGCAGGTCTCGTAGAAGGACGTGTTTCCAAACAGCTTAAAGAAATCACACTTCTTGAACAGGCATATGTAAGAGCAGAAGATGGAAAACAGACAGTTAAGGCTTACCTTGCATCTGTAAACAAAGCTCTTAAGCTTACAAAGATGGTTCGTTTCGAAGTAGGCGAAGGTATGGAAAAGAAGAACGAAGACTTCGCAGCTGAAGTTGCAGCTCAGATGGCTGGTAAATAGGCTTAAGCTAATTTGACAAAAGTTATTCTATTTCAAAACATAACTTAAGAATTAAAGACCCCGGATGGTCGCATGATTGTTGAAAAACAAGTATTTATGCGGGTTTCCGGGGTTTTTTATCGTAATTAAGCAAGAATACCCCATCCGACAAATGGTTCAATCTTTTGATTGAATAGATTCTTTGTATTGTCGGTTGGGGATGAATTGCCCGGACAGTGATAAACAGATCATTGTCCTTTCTTTTTGGAATATTTTCCTGTTTTTTCATATTTTCTTTTGTGTTCTTCGGTATGCTGGCTTTCTATGTAATGCTTTACATTTTCCAAAACAGTTGTCCCTGTTGTAGCAATGAAATAGCTGCTGCTCCAGAAAGCATCTCCCCATAGCTGCTTTTCTATCTCTTCCCGGTAAAGGGAACGAACTTCTTTCGACAGCTGTGTTTTCAGTGTGGTCACCAGCTTGGAAGGTGCCACATCCGGAGGCATGGATACCAGCATATGAATATGATCCCGGTCTGTTTCTGCAGAAAGCATCTCTCCGTCAAATCTTCCACAGAGATAGGCTGCGTGGTTCTTCATATAGTTACCAATCTCATTGGTGATCACTGGACGCCGGTATTTTGTAACAAAGACGATATGGTAAGTCAGCAGATATACGGAGTGAGCCTTGTGATTGTAATCCATAAATATATCCCCTTTCCTTTTACATTTACCCTTTCATTCTTTTTTTCACTGGTCTTAAATATTGTGTGCGGAAGTAAATTCAACAGGTATGGAATTTACTCTTACATTAGCTAAAAAAGAAGAATTTAGTTTTTTATTTGACTTTTAAAATTACATATAATTTTTTTCTTTTTAAAAAAAACTTATTAAATCAAACAGAACAAATGTTTGTCAATACGTAGAAAACGTGTTATAATATAATTGTAACACAGACATATCATAAATTTCAACCGACAGAAAGAAGGGGTATGATGTACCGTACGAGGCAGATCCGTATCAAAAAGGGACACCGGTTCTATCCTTACTGTAAGGAGATGTGCAGTGCCTCGACAGCGCTCTATAATCGTGGGACTTATCTGATCCGTCAGTATGCTACGTCTGAAAAACGCCTGGAAGAAGGGCAGGAGCTGACGGAAAACCAGAAAGAAGCAATAGAGCTGATCCGGAAAGTAACTTTGGGGACAAAGTACTTTCCAAAGAAGAGATGGCTGACTTATGGGCAGCTGGATTTTGTATTAAAGACTACGGACGATCCCGCATACAGAGGGCTGCCGTCCCAGGCGAACCAGCAGATCTTAAGAAGCATCCTGAGAAATTTCAAGTCTTTTTTTGAAGCATTGAAAGAATATCAGAAGCGGCCGGAATGTTTTACGGGAAGACCGAAGATGCCCGGATATAAAAAGAAAGGCAGTATGACGACAGCCGTTCTGACAAACCAGATCTGTACCGTGAAGGAAGGGAAGTATATTCGCTTTCCGGGAACGGCACAGCGTATCAACATCGGAAAGGTGGAAAAGGATGAGCGTCTGAAGGAGGTAAGGATCAAACCCCATGCGGACAGTTTTGTCATTGATATCGTCATGGAGAAAACTGACCCTGTAAACGTGCGGGAGAATCCACTGTCAGGGATGGATATGAAAACATTAAAAGCACATCTTGCTTCCCTTGAAAAGAATCCGTACCGTGTGGCATCCATCGATCCGGGAACCAATAACATCTGTGCGGTCACCAATAATTTTGGAGAACAGACATTTTTAGTAAAAGGCGGGATCCTGAAGTCGGAAAATCACTATTACAATAAAAAACTGGCGAAGTATCGCTCGGAAGCAAAGATATGCAATGATGTCCATTATACGAAAAGGATCAGCCGTCTGCATGACAAAAGGAACCGGATCGTAAAAGACCAGATGCATAAGATCAGCCGGATCATAACGGACTGGGCCGTGAAGAACAGGGCAGACCTGGTGGTCTATGGACATAATATCTTTCAGAAGCAGTGTATCCGTCTCGGACATGGGAATAACCAGAAATTTGTGCAGATACCATTTCAGGTATTGGCAGACATGCTCCGATACAAACTGGAAGAGAAGGGGATCGCTTTTCTGGAAACAGAAGAAGCCTATACTTCCCAGGCGGATTACCTTGCACAGGATGCAATCCCGGAATATAACAAAGGCAAAGAAAAAACCGAGATGTCTGGAAAAAGGAGAACAAGAGGACTGTATCATCACAAGGATGGAACAATCAGTAATGCAGATATCAATGGAGCCGCAAATATCATGAGAAAAGTATTCCCAAACGTGTCAGAATGGGATAGAGGTCTTGTGGACAGACCATATGCCGTAAGGATCGCATAGCGATATTTACGGGGACTGGCACTCCGTGCCAGCATAGAAACCACATCCGACGTAGTCGGTTGTAGGAAGTTCATCAAATTATCACATCAGCTTGGATAATTCACCCATGTGATATACTCAGCATCCACTCCGTGCTGCAGGTTATAAGCCACTTTATTGATATAGCCCCTTTTCAATTTTCATTGAATTTTTCTTTTCAAAAAATCCTATTCTTTTTTGTTTTCTGATTCGTATAACAATCTATATGTAAAAAAGTTTTTGATGATTTTAGTATCTATTTACTATTATTCATTATAAATCAGTAAAAGGAGGAATCATCATGAGGACATTATTAAAAAATGGAAATATCATCAATGTATTTTTAGACCAGATTATGGAAAGTGATATTCTGATCGAAGATGATCGAATCATCGGTCTTGGTTCCTATAATGAAGAGGATGCAGATGAAATGGAAGATATCACTGGAAAGTACGTATGTCCAGGTTTTATTGATGGACATGTTCATATTGAAAGCTCCATGCTTTCCCCTGAAGAGTTTGTCAGGGTCTGTTTGCCTCACGGTACCACCACTGTTATTGCGGATCCCCATGAGATTGCCAATGTGGCTGGTATCAATGGAATTGGATATATGATTGAAGCGACGGAACATGTTCCTATGGGAGTGTATTTTATGGTCCCTTCCTGTGTTCCGGCAACACAATTTGACGAAAGTGGTGCTGTTTTGACCTCCTATGAGATTCAGTCATTTTTTCATCATCCACGAATTCTTGGCCTTGGTGAAATGATGAATTATCCTGGTGTTATTTTCAAAGATGAAGATGTATTAAGCAAAATTGATATTACTAAGAAGTATGGAATGATTACCAATGGGCATGCTCCTATGCTTAGTGGACATGATCTTGACCGTTATATTGCAGCGGGTATTTATGATGATCATGAGTGTTCCACCATTGAAGAAGCGAGGGAAAAGATGCAAAAAGGTCAGTGGATTATGATTCGTCAGGGTACGGCTGCCAGAAATCTAGATGCATTGATTGATCTTTTTGACGAACCATATAATCGCCGCTGCATGTTAGTAACGGATGATAAACATCCAGCAGACTTATTACAACATGGTCATATTGATAATATCATCCGTCTGGCTGCATCCAAAGGGAAATCAGTACTGGCTGGTATTCGAATGGCAACCTTACAGGCGGCACAACATTTTGGATTGAAGGAGATTGGAGCGATTGCTCCGGGATATGTTGCCAATCTTTTGATTTTGGATGATTTGGTAAATGTTCAGATACGAGATGTCTATTATAAAGGAAAACTTGTAGTAGAAAATGGTATGACTCATCCATTTCAGACGAAAAAAGTTCGTGGTGATTTTTGGAAAGCTGTTCGTAACTCTTTCTATCTTAAAGCACTGACCGCAGAAAGTTTTCACATTAAGCCAGAAGAAGGAGACTGCCGTGTGATTCGCGTCATTCCAAAACAATTGCTCACAAAGGAAGAGATTCTTCCACTTAATTTTATAGAATCCAATGGGATTGATGTGTCCAAGGACATCCTGAAAATAGCAGTAGTTGAAAGACATATGGATTCTGGACATATAGGCCTTGGATTTATTATAGGAATGGGGCTTCGTGAAGGAGCAATTGCTTCCTCTGTTTCCCATGATTCCCATAATCTGATCGTTGCAGGATGTAATGAAGAAGATATGGCCCTTGCTGGAAATTGTGTACGTGAAATGGGTGGAGGACTAGCCGTCGTACGAAATGGTCAGATTATATCCGCTATGGCGCTTCCTATTGGCGGATTAATGGGCAAGAAAAGTGCGGCAGAGATGGCCAGGCAAAATCAAGAGATTCGTGAAGCAGTAGCAGAAATTGGTTCAGCAGAAGGCATTGACCCATTTATGAACCTGGCATTTGTAAGCCTTCCAGTTATTCCAGATTTAAAATTAACTACATTTGGTTTGGTTGATGTCAATAAACAAGAACTTGTCCCATTATTTGTAAAATAAAAGCATGGTAACACAGGAAAAAAGTGATAAAATAGTTATGAACAACTATAACCATTTCTCATGATAATTACATATCAATACGTAGTTACAAAAACTATGTTTATAAGAGAAATAGGAAATAATAGGGGGTAGACATATGTCTTATATTACATTTACTGACGGAAGTGCTAATTTGAATAGAAAAATCGCAGAAGGAATCCAAATTCTCCCATGTGATTATTACGTGGATGACAAAGCCCTGATTTATGATGGGGACTTGGATCATTTTGATTATCATGCTTATTATGAAAAACTTAGAAATAACAGTATGATTCGAACGTCTCTTTTGAATACCCAGAGATTTATCGATGCATTTGAGCCGGTTTTAAAAGAAGGAAATGACGTGATTTATATTGCCATGGCATCCGGAATCAGTGGAACTTATCAAGCAGCGAAATTAGCTGCCAGTGAATTAATGGAAGATTATCCGGATCGTTTTGTTCACATTGTAGATTCTAAAACCTGTGGTTTAGGAAGTGGAATGCAGGCTATCAAGAGTGCAGAGCTTAGTCGACAAGGCATGACTGCTACTGAAGCAGCTTCAATTCTGGATGAATATGCGGAGCATTGTTGTTCTTATTTTACGGTGGATGATCTGAACTTTTTAAAAAGAACGGGACGTGTGAGTGGGGCAACCGCTCTCATTGGAACTGCCCTCAGCATCAAACCGATTCTTTACGGGACATCCGAGGCTGTAATCGTATCTTGTGAAAAGGTGCGCGGCAGAAAGAAAAGCATTACGGCATTAGCGAGTATTTATAAGAAGAAAGCGATAAATCCGGAAGAAAATATTGTTTACATTTCTCATGGTGATTGCGAGGAAGAAGCAAATATTCTGGCAGAAAAAGTTCGGGCTGCACATCAGCCAAAAGATATTGTAATCTGTCCTCATGAACCATTTTCCGGTGCTCATGTTGGGCCAGGGATGTTGGGAATATTCTTCTATGGGGAAGAAAGATAAAAAAACTTAAAATAAAGAAAAAATATATTTTATTAGCCTTCTCTTAAAATAGTTCGGATCAATTAATATATAACAAGAGAAATTGATATTGACATAAAAAGGGAGGTGAGAAATAATATGGACTTTCAGATATTGTATGCTATTCAGAGCGTACATTCACCAATATTGGACCAGCTCAATCTTGTAATTACTAAAATTGTAGGTAGTTATGGACAGATTTGGTTGATTCTTGCCATTGCACTTTTGATATTTAAAAAGACGAGAAAGACTGGTTTTTGTATCATCTTATCATACATTTTAGTACTTGTTCTTGGGCAATTTGTTTTGAAAGATCTCATTGCAAGACCGCGTCCATGTCATTTGGATGAAAGCATCAAACTATTGGTGACACGTCCAGATAGCTTCTCTTGTCCATCGACCCATACAGCATGGTCATTTGCGGCGGCAACAGCAATCTTTTTAAACCATAAAAAAGCGGGTATCCTTGCTTTGATCGCAGCGATTATCGTCGGATTCAGCAGATTATATCTGTTTGTACATTTCCCTAGCGATGTATTGGTTGGAATGGTTATGGGAATTCTTTTAGCGGTTATCTCAGTGAAATTAATCAATCAACGGATACCGCAAAAAAAATAAACTTCTAGAATCCAATAATGAATAATAAAATATATTTTTAAGGAGAAACTACTATGAGAAAGAAAATTCTTTTTTTTTAATGACATCTGTTTTAGCATTATCAATGACTGCCTGCGCTACCAGCGGCAGTGGAGCTTCAGAGAAATCCACAGAAGCAAGTACACAGGCAACTGCACAGGCAGATTTACCAGAAGATCCTAATATCAATCCAGATACGGCTCAGTATTGGAGAGAGACACTTCAGAACTATCGCAAAGATGATAATGTAAAACAGATTCTTTTAGTAAGATATACTGGTGGATGCAGTGCCAATGCATTCTTCTATGAAAAATCCGAACATAATAATGCATGGGAACTTACTTTAGAATCTGATGTATATGTTGGAAAACATGGAATTGATAAAACAGGTGAAGGCGATGCGAAAACACCTACCGCTGATTTTGGTGTAAGAAGAGCCTTTGGTATTCTTCCAAATCCTGGTGCTAAGTTGGATTATCTTGATGTAACAGAAAATACTTATGCCTGTGATGAAGATTGCGAGTATTATAACCAGATCATTGATTCTAAAGAAACGGGTCATGAATGTACAGGAGAAGATATGTATACCTTTACTCCTGAGTATAATTACGGTATTGAAACAAGCTTTAATGATGCAAATCATTATCCAGATGGATCTGCTGTTTTCTTACATTGTAAAGGTGCCAAAGCATTTACCGGTGGTTGTGTTGCCTTTGATCAGAAAGACATGGAATATATCATTAAACATGCAGAAAAAGGTATGAGAGTGGTTATTGGTCCAAACTAATCGTATTTTTTATGAAACTAAAAGATTAAAAATAATAAGATAATGAAGGGCGGGGAATTCGAAAAGAATCTCTGCCCTTTTTTAATTATTTAGATATCTGATAGAAAAAGATTGGCGAATAATGGAAAATAGAATAAAATAGAAGACAATGAAAAATCCTTTAATATTTCGTGAAAAAAGGAGGAATGAATATGCCACAGATTAGTGATCGAGTACAAACATTTACAGATTCTGTCATTCGACGCATGACGAGAATCAGCAATCAATATGGAGCAATCAATCTTTCCCAGGGATTTCCAGATTTTGATCCTCCAAAGGAAGTGTTGGATCGACTGGAAGAAGTAGCAAAAGAAGGGCCACATCAATATTCTATTACCTTTGGAGCACAGAATCTTCGACAGGCGATTGCAAAAAAACAGGGAAAAGCCATCGGTCGAGAAATTGATCCGGAAAAAGAAATCGTAATTACCTGTGGAGGTACGGAAGCCATGATGTGTGCCATGATGACAATCTGTAATCCTGGTGATAAAGTAATGGTCTTTTCTCCGTTTTATGAAAACTATGGGGCAGATGCTATCTTAAGTGGGGCAGATCCTATTTTTATTCCTTTGGTTCCACCGGAGTATCATTTTGATATTGATCAGATTGAACAAGGATTTAAAGATGGAGCCAAAGCTATCATTGTATGCAATCCATCCAACCCATGCGGAAAGGTATTTACCAGAGACGAGCTGATGTCCATTGGTAATCTGGCAGTAAAATACGATGCCTATGTTGTAACTGATGAAGTATATGAACATATGGTTTATGCTCCATATGAACACACATATATGTCTGGGCTGCCAGGAATGTATGATCATACTATTACCTGTAATTCATTATCCAAAACTTTTTCGATTACCGGATGGCGATTAGGATATGTCATAGGTAATCCGGAAGTCATTGAAGCAGCAAAAAAAGTCCATGATTTTCTTACCGTTGGGGCAGCAGCACCTTTGCAGGAAGCGATTCTTGCAGGATTGAATTTAGGCGACGATTATTATAAAGAATTGCTATTAAAATATACAAAGAAGAGAGATTTCCTGTTAAATAGATTGGATCAGCTTGGCCTTAAACATAATGTTCCTCAAGGAACTTATTTTGTTCTGGTTGATATTCAGGAGTTTCTTGATCTTCCTCAGTTTGAAGGATATACAGATCTGGAGTTTTGTGAATGGATGATAAAAAATGTTGGCCTGGCAGCCGTTCCAGGATCCAGCTTTTTTAGAGAGCCTGTGAATCGATATATCAGACTTCATTTTGCAAGAGGGGAAGAAGTGTTAGAAGAAGCTCTTTCCTGTCTGGGAAAAATGGTTGAGCTGTTAAAGAAAGAATGATACGCTTTGGAAGAAAGGGGAATGCATTCAAAAGTGGTGATTAAGATTATATTGTTTCTTGGAGTAATTTTTATAGCCTACGGTATTCTTGTGTGTACTGTGGGTTCAGGTACAGGATTTTTTGTGTCCTGGCTTGGCTTAGGTTTATTATTGATATTATTTGCTTTTAGTTTGAAAGTTGGTTTTTGGAAACTAGTTCCTGTTTGGATCAAAGGAATCCTTGCTACCTTGTTTTTAACCGGGCTGCTGGTGATTATTTGTTTTGAGGGAATGGTTATTCGCGCTTTTGAGCAGGAAGTACCTTCAGGTTTAGATGTGATTATTGTCCTTGGAGCACAGGTTTATCAAAATGGGCCAAGTCGTTCTTTACAATATCGCTTGGATCGTGCCATAGAATATCTGGAGGAGAATCCTGAAACCATTTGTATCGTTTCAGGAGGGCAAGGCTATAATGAACCATTTGCTGAGGCGGTGGGCATGGCAGCATATTTAAAAGACCATGGCATCACAGAAAAAAGAATTCTTTTGGAGGCAAAATCAAAAACAACAGAGGAGAATATTCAGTATTGCAAAGACATGATTCCAGAAGGAGCGAGTATTGGCCTTGTGACGAATAATTTTCATATTTTCCGTGCTCTACAGATTGCAAAAGGGCAAGGATTAAAAGAAGTTTCTGGTATCTCTGCAAAATCAACACCGCTTTTCTTGCCGAACAATATGTTTCGTGAGTTTTTTGGTGAAGTGAAATATTTGCTATTTTAACATAACTGAAATTTCACTGATATTTTTTATACCTCCCTCCTTTTTTCTCGTATTATTAAGTGAAAATAAAAATAATACAAATTCTTACCAAACATGACGATTTCAGGAGGGAGTTACAAAATGGAGATGAATAAATTTACAGTATCATGAAGAAAATAAAGAAAGGATAGAATCCTTAGTAGTTTTGTTATATAATAATATATTATGCTTTAAATAGTATAGAAGGAGAATGGGATATGAACTTAAGAGAATTATTTGATTTTAACACAATTGCATCCAATGCAGCATTAGATGCAATGATTCAGGATACACTTGGCAGATACGGTGCATGTGACCGCATGGAATTAGATGATGACGATCTTGATTGGGTTAATGCAGCAGGTTCAGATGCTATGCAGTATGATTTTGACGAGAAGGAGGATTAATGCATGGCGGCGGTAACTCTTGATGAAGTTTATACAAAATATTATGAAAAAGTGAAATGTTTGGTAAGAAGAAAGATTTCAGATACAAATGAGGTGGAAGATTTTACACAGGATATTTTCCTGAAAATTGCACAAAATATAGAGAAATATGATCCGGAAAAGGCGTCCTTATCCACCTGGGTTTACACCGTTTCCAATCGTATGATTGTAGATTATTATCGCTCCAGAAAAATATTTGATACCATTCCGGAAGAGAATGGGGAAGAAGGTCATTTTCCAAGTCAGCTGATTGATGATCAGGGATTGGATGCAGGTCTTTTAAAAGAGGAGCAGCTTCAGACTTTGGCAGATGCTTTGGGAAAACTGAAGCAAAAGGAGAGAGATTTGATCATCCTTCATTATTATAGTAACATGACTTTGAAAGAAGTGGCGATACGAATGGGAATGTCTTATGCTAATGCTAAGATCATTCACAAGAAAGCAATCGGAAAGTTAAATTTACTGATGTGTGCTTAGTGAAAAAGTATGTGAAATAACATGGAGACCAAGATGGCAAAAGATAAAAAATTAATATTTCGAGAGAAGTCGCTGGATCGTATCTCCTCACCGGAGGAGTTGGATCAATATTTGCAAGTTACAAAGCCAAAAACATGGATTGTTTTAGGTGCCATTGTAATCTTGCTGATTGGTATCATATCCTGGGGCTTTTTTGGGCGTTTAACCACAAAAATTACTGTGGCAGTTTCCGTTGAAAAAGGTAGAGCAATCTGTTATATACCAGAAATAAAGGAACAAAATGTTGAAATTAAAGAGATACATATTGGCGATGAAAGTTATTCCTTATATCCAACGGGACTTGTCAAACTGATGGTGAATGATAATTTACCGTCTGCAGTAAAAGAGTGTGGTCACTTGATTAATGGAGAAGTAGTATTTCCATTGGGAGTAAATGGAGAACTGGTCGACGGAATCTATCAGGGAGAAATCATCATAGAGCAAGTTAGGCCGATCCATTTTCTTATGAATTAATTGAAAATAACGAAATTAACATATAGGTAACATAACATGAGTACAAAATACAAAATAAAGCAGTGCGTGACAAAAGGAGTTGTAAAAGTTCCCATGATCATGCAGCTTGAAGCGACAGAATGTGGTGCGGCATCTTTAGCCATGATCATGGCCTATTTTGATAAATGGTTACCTTTGGAACAGACCAGACAGGATTGTTCGATTTCTCGAGATGGATCAAGTGCAAAGAATATTTTGAGAGCAGCAAGAAGTTATGGCATGGAGGCTCACGGATATCGAGTTTCTTTGGAGTCTTTGAGAAAAGAAGGTCCATTTCCCTGTATTATTCATTGGGGATTTAATCATTTTGTGGTTTTAAATGGATTTAAGAGAAATAAAGCTTACATTAATGATCCGGCTAGAGGATTTGTGAGGGTATCCATGGAAGAATTCGATGATAATTTTACAGGAGTCATGATTATTATCGAACCAGGAGAAACTTTTAAACCCTCCGGTAGAAGAAAATCTCTTTTAGAACTTGCAAAACAAAGAGTAGCAGGCAGTGAAAATGCAATAGTTTTTGTGGCAGTTACCACATTCCTTGCCAGTTTGATCAGTCTTAGTATGCCGGCCTTTTCCAGAGTTTTTATGGATCGCTTACTTACGGGACAGAATCCAACGTGGCTTTATCCATTTGTCGGTCTACTTAGCTTTTTAACTTTTTTACAAATTGTGATTCGTTTTATCTCAGAGAGCTATTGTTTGCGGATTCAGGGAAAAATGGCGACCGTGGGAAATGCAGCTTTCATCTGGAAAGTCCTGCATCTTCCAATGCGATTTTTTGGGCAACGTATTTCTGGAGATATCGCCAATCGTAAAACGATGAATGACAGTATTGCCAAAACTATAGTAAATATTTTGATGCCATTGATTTTGAATTCATTTATGATGGTATTTTATTTGCTTGTTATGGTTCGATATAGTCCAATTCTTACCCTGGTGGGTGTTTCTTCTATTTTGGTAAATGCATTTTTATCGTGGATAGTATCTATAAGAAGAATCAATATTACAAGGATTCAAATGCGTGATGCCGGAAAGTTAGCGAGTTCTACCATTTCTGGCATTGAAACCATCGAAACATTGAAGGCCAGTGGAGCAGAAGATAGCTTTTTCGAGAATTGGGCAGGTTTACAGGCAGCGGTCAATGCACAGGATGTGGCATTTGCCAGATTAAATCAAGATCTCGGCCTAATCCCGGAATTAGTCAGTTCACTTACAGATCTTCTGGTACTAGGGCTGGGTCTATGGCTGGTCATTGCCGGTAAATTTACACTGGGTATGGTTATGGCCTTCCAGGGTTTATTGAACGCTTTTATGACACCCGTTTCTTCAACCGCAAAAACTGGGCAGGCTTTACAGAAGATGGTCAGTCAAATGGAACGTGTGGATGATGTTATGAATTATCCGGAGGATAAAATTTTCTGCGCAGAAAAGGGTGTTAGCCATGCGGAACTGGAAGATTCCTTCCAGGAAGAAAATATAGATTATCATAAATTAAGTGGTAAAGTGGAAATAAAAAATATTACATTTGGATATTCAAGGCTGGCACCGCCACTGATTCAAAATGTTAGTATGACAGTGGAAGCAGGAAAAAAAGTAGCTCTTGTTGGGACTTCCGGGTGTGGAAAATCAACATTGGCAAAGCTGATTTCCGGATTATATAAACCTTGGTCTGGACAGATCATATTCGATGGGAAAGAAATTTCAGAAATTGATCATCAGGTTTTTACCGGTTCTCTTGTCGTTGTCAATCAAGATACAAATATGTTTGCGGATACTTTGGCGAACAATATAAAGATGTGGGATAATTCCATTGAGGATTTTGAGATGATTCTTGCGGCGAGAGATGCACAGATTCATGATGTTATTATGGAAAGAGAAGGCGGTTATAATCATATGTTCTTAGAAGGGGGAAAAGATTTCTCTGGAGGACAACTTCAGCGTATCGAGATTGCCAGAGCTTTGGCCCAAGATCCGACCATTGCAATTTTTGATGAAGCAACCTCTGCACTGGATGCCAAAACAGAATTCCAGGTAGTAAAGAGTATTAAAGATCGTGGGATTACTTGTATTGTGATTGCCCATCGCCTTTCTACTATTCGAGATTGTGATGAGATTATTGTGCTTGACCATGGTCAGGTTGTGGAAAGAGGAACCCATCAGGAATTATATGAAGCAGGTGGGCTATATACTCGCCTCATAGCAAATGAGTAGGAGGATGTCATGAGTTGGTTTGACGAGCAGATTCGATACCGCAAGTTAAAAGATGATGAAATCCTCTCAGAGGCTTATGTGGAGATCGCCAGTGCAGTGGTAGGCCATCGTCTACAGCAGTCTTGGCAGGATGAAAGCTATGCAGCGAAAACGGCATTGGAAGAGATTTGTAAATATTATCATGTGAAGATGAGGGACATTCCACCTGGCATAAAAGAGTTCAATGAACAGCTTGATTATGTATTACAACCTTCCGGCATTGCCCGCAGAAGTGTACGTTTAAAAGAAGATTGGTATAAAAATGCAATTGGTGCTATGATTGGAAGTAGAAAATCCGATGGAAAAGTCATTGCATTGATTCCCGGAAAAACGGATGGCTATATCTATGAAGATTTGGAACAGGGCAAGAGCATAAAGATTAATAAAGAAAATGCCAAACTTTTAGAGGAAGAAGCAATTGTTTTTTATCGTCCATTTCCTCTTCATTCTATGAGCGAGAGAGATTTATTTCAGTTCATCAGAGAGTGTCTGTCAGGAAGAGACTATCTTTGGTATTTTGTGGCTCTTTCTGTCATAACTTTGATTGGTCTGATGACTCCAAAGTTTGGTCATTTGTTATTTTCAGAAGTTGTAGAATACAAAAGAAGTTCTTTGCTGTTGGCAACTCTTTTGTTTTTCGTATGCGTTACCATCAGCTTACGGCTTCTTGAAGCTACAAAAAGTCTGTTAGTAGCCAGAATAGGTTCTAAATTGAACCTTTCTGTTCAGGCAGCCGTTATGATGAGACTGTTATCCATGCCGACAAAATTTTTCCGTAATTATACGGTAGGAGAATTAAATCAGCAGATTAAAAAAATGAATCGATTGTGTTCCCTTTTAGGATCTGCTGTTTTTTCGATGGGATTTACCGTTGTCTTTTCCTTGGTATTTCTGATTCAGATTTTTTATTATGCGAAAGCTTTGGTAATTCCTACGGTTTTTATTACATTGCTTTCCTTTGCTTTCAGCATTTTATGTATCCTGTTTGAAATGAAACATAATAAAACAGTGATGGAGCTTTCAGGAAATGAACAAGGGATGGTTTATTCCATGATCACTGGAATATATAAAATTCGTTTATCTGGTGCTGAGAAACGTGCCTTTGCCCGTTGGGGAAAGCTTTATGCAAAAGAAGCGACAGAAATGTATCAGTCACCTTGGATTTTAAAATATAGTAATGTGATTACTTCAGCCATTGGATTGTTTGGAAATATATGGATATATTATGTGGCGGTGGCAAAAGGGATAAGTGTTGCGGATTATTATGCATTTACCATGTGTTATGCTTATATAACCAGCGCATTTTCTTCTTTTTCAGATATGGCTGGAACAATTGCTACGATTCGACCAATCCTTCAATTGGTTAAGCCAATGTTGGAAACGGAGCCAGAGATTTCTGAGGAGAAAGAAGTTGTAACAAAACTTTCCGGTAGAATTGAGTTGTCTCATGTATCTTTCCGATATCCAGATTCTGATCAATATTTATTGGATGACGTATCCTTAAAGATTCGCCCCAATCAATATGTGGCGGTGGTTGGCAAAACGGGATGTGGCAAGTCAACCTTGGTGCGATTGTTGTTGGGATTTGAAACTCCTACGAAAGGAGCCATATATTATGATGGGAAGGATCTCAATAAATTGGATAAAAAATCCTTACGTAGAAAGCTGGGAGTAGTATTACAGAATGGAAAATTAATCAACGGAGATATTTTATCCAACATTACAATTTCTGCTCCATGGTTACAAGAGAAGGATGCCTGGAAAGCCGCAGAAATTGCTGGCATCGCGGATGATATTCGCCAGATGCCAATGGGAATGCACACGATTATTCACGAAGGTTCCGGAGTGATTTCCGGAGGGCAGAGGCAAAGAATTATGATTGCTCGTGCGGTGGTGGCGAACCCAAAAGTGCTTTTTTTAGATGAGGCAACGTCGGCACTTGATAACATTACACAAAAACATGTATCGGATGCCATGGATCATATGCGTTGTACCCGTATTCTTATAGCTCATCGACTGTCCACAATTAAGCAATGTGACCGTATTTTAGTGCTGGATCAAGGAAAAATCATGGAGGATGGTTCTTATGAAGAATTGATGGCAGTCAATGGTATCTTTGCTCAATTGGTGGAAAGACAAAAAATAGATGAATAAAAATATATCATTATGAGGAGGATTATAAAATGACAATTGACAAAAAAGCAAATGGAAGTGAATTAACTCTTACCTTAGGTGGTCGTCTTGATACGATGACTGCTCCACAGTTAGAAGCAGAAATTAAAAACAGTCTGGATGGTGTAACAGATTTAACCTTTGATTTTGCAGCACTTGATTATATTTCTTCTGCAGGTCTTCGAGTTCTTTTATCTGCCCAGAAGGCTATGATGCGTCAGGGAAGTATGGTACTTCATCATGTTTCAGACGATATCATGGAAATTTTTGAAGTGACAGGTTTTACAGATATTTTAAACATCGAATAATCAGAGAAAAATTGTTTTGCCTATATAGAAAGAAGGAATATCAATGATTCCTAATCTGGAAAATTATCCAAAGGTTGTTGCTTACATGGAACAAGAATTGGAAAAACAAGAGATTAGTATGAAACTGTCCAATAAGATTAATGTGGCAGTGGATGAAATCTATTCAAATATTGCCAAATATAGTCATGCAACATGGGGACAGGTTGTATGTTTTATCGACGATGATTTTATTCGAGTGTCTTTTATGGATAATGGAATTCCTTACAATCCTTTGGAAGCCAGGGAACCTGACCTTACATTAAGTGCAGATGAAAGAGATGTTGGTGGTTTGGGTATCTTGTTAACTCGAAAGCTAATGGATAATATCACTTATAACCATGAAAATGGATGCAATCATTTGGAGATTTCTTTGTCTCGATCCAAAGGATGAAAATAGTCAAATAAAAATAGGAATACAAGAAAGAATCATAGATAAGAAAACGGAGAGAATATATGAAAAAACATCAGAGTTTACGATTAATCATTGCTTTATTTTTTGGGCTTTTCTTCCTGTCTATATTTCAGATAAAAGCTCATGCGGAATCTATTTTATATTCGCAAGTATACTATGAATATGATGCATCACGTGGCGGCTATGTTGCAACAGGAACTCCGGAAACCAATCGTTATATTTCTATATTAGATAAAGTAAATGGAGAACCTGTTGTAGCGATTGATGACTACGCCTTTGCGTTCCATCCTAATTTAAGATCAGTACTATTAAATAACCAATTTATTGACATTGGAGAAGGTGCTTTCATGGGATGCAGTTCTTTAGAATCCATAAATCCACCATTTATTAATACGATTCGCAGATATACATTTTATGGATGTAGTAGTCTGACATCTTTTCGTTTTAGTTATCAGACAAAATATATTGAAGAAAGCGCTTTTGAAAATAGTGGATTGACTGATGTTTTTCTAACGGATGAAGTCGTTTCCATTGGAGAGAATGCTTTTCAAGCTCCGAATTTAGAAAAAGCAAAATTTGAAGGATCCCCATCCTACATTGCAAACAGTGCATTTGATCCAGCAAAAACAATAATTAATGCGGCATCGACTTCTACAGCAGCATCTTGGGCAATGAGAAATCATAGCACGATTATTTATACAGATCATCCGGACATCTCGGGAGGTTCAAGTTCTTCAGGCACTTCTAATACAAATACTGGAAGTGGTAATAGCACACCAAATACCCCTGTTGTAACTGGTCCACTTACCATAAAGAGAGCAGGTCATGCAACGGTATTTGCAGGAGAATATACCCCAGGTTTTATTATAACAAACAACAAGACAAAAGCAGTTTTTAAAAGTTCCAAACCAAGTGTTGTTACAGTTTCTTCCACTGGTGCCGTGAGCTTTAAAAAAGCAGGGAAAGCTACAGTTAAAGTTACTGTAGATGGAAAGACTTTCTCTTATAAATACACTGTTTTAAAAAGAACACAGGCCAATGTTCTTAAGGTTGTTTACAAATATTATGTTACAAAGAAAATGTCAACAAGAAATAAAGTCATTGCCGCTGACAGCTTTATTGCAGCAAATGTTACCTACGATATGAGATATTTTAAAGGGAAAAAAATACCTGCCAGAAGCCATACTGCAAAAGGGGCTTTTGAAAAAGGGGTTGCTGTTTGTGATGGCTATACAAAAGCCTTTAATACAATCATGTCCCATTACAAAATTCCATGCAAAAAAATTGTTGGTAAAGCAAAAAGTTTTGGATCCTGGGGTTCTCATGCTTGGTCTAAGGTAAAAGTTGGAGGCAAATGGTATTATGTTGATACTACTTGGAATGATCCAATTTATGAGGCTTATTATAGCTCTCGACATACAAAGCATTACTCTAGTCAATTATATCTTCTTGTGAGTGCAAGCTATCTTCGCAAAGATCATGCCTGGAAATAAAAGAAAAAATATAAAAAAGTTCATGAGCCTTGGTGCTCATGGACTTTTTTATTTTAAATAGAAAATATTGGAAAACTTGATGCTATTGCCATAGAATGATACAATATTAAAAAAGATAATATCTCATTTGAAGGTAAAAGAATGAAAAAAGGAAAATATATTTTATTGATTTTGCTGCTTTTTTGGATGGGAGTCATTTTCGCATTTTCTGCAAAGAATAATGAAGATTCTTCCAGAGAAAGTCATAGAATATCTATGTGGATTGCAGAGATAATCAATCCTCATTTTGAGGATTTTTCTATGGAAGAGAAGGCAGAATTTATTGAAAAAATGGAGTTTCCTGTACGCAAAGGAGCACATGCTACGGAATATGCGATATTGGGGGGATTGGCTCTTTTTACATTACTCGCTTGGAGTGATGGTGATCCTTTAAAAAAGATCCTTTATCATAAAAATAATATGGGACAGATCTTATTAAAAAGAGTCATTTTTATCAGCTGGTTTTTTACTATAGTCTATGCCTGTAGTGATGAATTACATCAGCTTTTCGTACCAGGAAGAGCCGGGATGATACGGGATGTGTGCATCGATTCCCTTGGAGCTTTGTTGGGAATTGGTGGAGCCATATTTTTTATTGGATTATGGTCTAAGATAAAAGGAGAATTGTATGCCAGTATATCGTTTAGATAAGGATGAAATTGCATTCCCACCTCCAGAGCTTGCAGAGGAGGATGGTCTTTTGGCAGTTGGAGGCGATCTATCAGTGGATCGTTTATTGTTAGCCTACTGTAATGGGATATTTCCCTGGTATAATCCAGGAGAGGATATCCTTTGGTGGAGCCCACGCAAAAGGTTCATCATTCGTCCGTCGAAAATCCATATTTCAAAATCCATGAAGAAATATTTTAGACAGCATGAGATATCTATTATGGTCAATCGTGATTTTAAGGATACCATGCACCGCTGCCGTGTCATGCGTGAGTCTACGGTTGGAACCTGGATTAGCGATGAGATGGAAGAAGCTTATTTTGAATTATGTAAAAAAGGCTTTGCTGTCAGTTTAGAAGCTTACGTGGATGGAGAACTTGCCGGAGGCTTATATGGAGTGATGGCTGGATTATGCTTTTTTGGGGAAAGCATGTTTTCTGTGCAAAAAAATGGATCAAAAATTGCATTGATTTCTTTGGCACAGGTTTTAGAAAATGCCAGCTTTGAGATGATTGATTGTCAGTTTCATACGGACCATTTGGAAAGTATGGGAGGAGAATATGTGGAATGGCAAGAGTACAAAGAGATGTTGATCCGTGGAATTAAATATGAGCCAATATAGTCTTTTATTCCGCAAAAAAATAAATTGTGAAAAATGAAGAGGGAATTATGAGACCACCAGAAATTAATCAATCTACGAAAGAAGAAAGAGAAGAATATATAAAAGAGGCCTTTCGTTGCAAAGGCAACTGTGATATCTGCGGTAATTGTGCTTTTTTGCGTGGGAAATCTGCTGAGAGTGCTTATAAAGATTACATAGAAGGAGAAAAAAGCTTTCTTGATATCAGTCAGGAATTACGATGAGGGAGAAAAGGAATGGAAGAGCGATTAAAGAAGCAAATGGAATTTGCTCTGGAGATAGATAAAGAGAAAAATATCCTTCGCCAGACCCATTTGTCAGGATTTGGAAGAAGAGAAAATGATGCCGAACATGCCTGGCATATGGCCATCATGGCCTATCTTTTAAAAGAGTATGCCAATGAGCCGGTCGATATTGCAAAAACCATGATCATGTGTCTGATTCACGATGTGGTGGAGATTGATGCCGGAGATACCTATGCTTATGATGAAGAAGGTTTAAAAGATCAAAAAGAGAGAGAAGATGCTGCAAAAGAAAGGATTTATTCTTTACTGCCAGATGATCAGAAGGAAGAGTTGATTGCTCTATTTGATGAGTTTGAAGAAGGAAAAAGTCCGGAAGCACGTTTTGCAAAAGCCATGGATAATCTGCAGCCATTGATGCTGAATCACAGCAATAACGGGGGAGATTGGAAAGAGCATAAAGCAAAGAAAGAAAAAATCTATAAGCGACAGGAAAGGACTAAATTGGGATCCGAAATTCTCTATCAGTTGACGGATCAAATCCTGAAAGAGAATATCGAAAAGGGAAATATCGAGTAGATCATACATGAAAATTACTGAACAATGAAAGGAGGAGTCTTATGTTTGAATGCAAAAGCTGTGGGGGCGCCTTACGATTTGATATTGCATCCCAGAAAATGAGATGTTCTTATTGCGACCAATTTTATGATCCGAAACTATTTTCAGACCAGGGAAATGCAGAAGAAAACAATGATTACGAAGTAACTATTTTTACCTGTCCGCAATGTGGTGGCGAGTTAGGAAGTACGGAGACATCTGCTGCAGAGTTTTGTTCATTTTGCGGTTCCCCGACCATTTTAGAGAGTCGTTTGAGTCGAATGTAACGG
>JAUNNI010000018.1:37874-45486 GCA_030531555.1 Eubacteriales bacterium
CCAAAATATATTATTCCATTTAAAATGACGAAAGAAGAATGCAAAACAGCTCTTCAGAAACATTTAAAGAAAAATTTCTTTATTACAAAAGATTTTAAAGACAGTGAAATCGAAAGCTTCCGAGGGATCTATATGCCAACCTGGAATTATAATATCCAACAGAACGGGGAAGCGAAATTCTCTTATGAAACCATTCCGTTAGAAGACCCTGACTATACTTACCATTATCGAATAAAAGCGAAAATAGATGCTAATTTTGAAGGGATCTCCCATGATGCATCGGAGTCTTTTGCTGATTCAATCAGTGAAACTTTGGAACCATATTCCTACAAAGACCGAATTCATTTTAATCCTGCTTATGTAGCGGGTTTCTTTTCCGATATTCAGGATGTAGAGTCAGAAAAATATGAAAAAGATGCCATGGAACTTGTGGCGGAGCACACTTTTCAAAAAGTAAAACTTCAGGTGCTAAATACCTTTAAAGAATTTCTTGAAGATCCTAAGAAGGGAAGATTCACGGAAAAGATTCCTACAGAACTAAAGGAGACAGATAATACTCTGATTCCTGTCTGGTTTTTATCTTATCGCAAAGGAAATCGAGTTGCTTATGCCACTGTGAATGGAGAGACCGGAAAGGTTGTCAGTGATACCCCGATTTCTATTCCTAAGGTATGGACCCTTGCTTTGCTTTTGGCAATTCCTTTATTTTTCATCTTAAATATGTTTCTTACTCTGGTTCCGGAAACCTTGCTCTGTATTTCCTGTTTTATGCTGTCTCTTGCGATGCTTCTCTATGGAACCGAAATGCTAAATATTAAAGAACACGAGGAAAATATCAATTTTCAAAAGGCGATTCGAGAGGAATACAAAGAGAAAAAATCAGAGAAATCTGAAGAGAATCGGATGGTGGTTAAAGATACAACAGGCAAAGAAAGAAAAGGATGGAAAAAACGTTTACGTTTTCTTGGCCTGGCTGGCTGTGGCTTGATCGCTTTACCATTTCTTTTCTTTATAGCCTGGATTGTCGCTTATATTGTATTTGACCTTGCAATGAGTGCACTCCATTATATCGGTATGTTTATTGTAATCGCAACGATTATCATGGTTTTACTTTTTACGGTAGGGGTTGATTACTCTTCCAAAAAAGAAAAAATAATATCCATTGCTGTTGCCATTGGTTCTGCTCTTATATTTTTTGGAAAACCAATCTCTGATGCTGTATATTATGTGGCAGTTATTGCGAATCTGCTTTTGATTCTTTATGTTTTGAGCAATGTATGGAAGGCAATGAATATTCTCACTACCAGACCGTTACCTCAGTTTGCAAGAAGAGGAGGTGACGAATATGAAAAATAGAAAATATGTTTTTCTGCTGTTCATCCTTTTGTTTGCAGGCCTGCTCAGCGTTTCATTTATGAAAAAGCAAGTGGCTGTCAATGCGTCAGAGGCCAGCACAACATCCGAAAGCAGTACAGAAATCTCTCCAGATTCTGAGCAAGGGAAACAATTTGATGCCATAATTGAAGATGGAGCCGGTCTGCTCTCTGAGGGAGAGAAGGAAATGGTCGAAAAAAGTATGCACAGATTTTCTAATACCTGCCATGTTGCCTTCCTCACAAGAAAGGATGGAGAAGGAACGGCGAAAGCATACACAGATGCTTTCTATAAAAAGTACTGGCCGAAGGATGAAAGCGTAATTTTCATGATTGATTATGTAGAGGGTGTGGTTCGATGTGGACATTACGCATTGGATCAGGAGGCGATTGACCTTGAGGAGTCTGATTTTCAGGAAATCATCGATGAAATCATGGATGATGTCAACAATAAGGATTACGCAAAGGCGGGGACACAATTTTTTAAAAAGTTTGCATTCAAAGTCTTTGGCGAAGAAGCAGAAAATATTGAAAAAACTTCTGAAGAAGGCTATGAAATCATTGTGCATGATCAGGCTGGTCTTCTGACGGAGGATCAGCAGGAAACTCTGACCACGGTCATGGAACCCATTGCTGCATATGGTCATGTGGTGTTTTTAACGACAGACCATAATGATGCAAGTGCAAGAGACTATTGTAAATCCTATTTTGAAAATCGATGGAATAAAGATTCGGCAGTAATTCTTCTTATTGATATGGACAATCGTGTCATACGTATCGAAAGCTTTGGATATGGACAATTGTATGACATGATTACGGAATCCTATGCAAATACAATTACAGACAATGTCTACAAATATGCCAGGGAGAAGGATTACAATGAATGTGCCAGATCTGCATTTACACAGATAAATCAGATATTAGAAGGCAAGCGTATCGCTCAGCCAATGAAGTATATTTGTAATGCTTTACTGGCCTTGATTTCTGCTGTGATTATCATTTTTATTTATGTAAAAATGCGAATTACACAAAAGGCACCTTCTTCCTATGAAATGCTGGACTATATTGATTACTACTGCAATATCAATGAAATATCCAGGCAGTACCTGAATAAAACCAAAAATAAAGTGAAAAGCAGCTCTGGTAGCAGCTCGAGTTCTGGAGGTTTCTGGAGTGATTCCTCCTCTGGCAGCTCTTGGGGCAGCCTCCAGTCATTCTTCTGGCAGTCGATCTCATGGTGGAGAGCATAGATTCTAATGATACGATAAAAGGATTATCCGACGAAAAAGTCGGTTAATCCTTTCTTTCTTGAAGAATATTTAGTATATGTGGTAATATAATGTGGATTCTAAGAATTTAAACCTAATTATATAAAGTGAAAGGACTTTTCGATGAAACATATATTATTTATTGCAACTGGAGGCACAATCGCATCCAAGAAAACAGAAAATGGATTAACTCCACAGATTAAACCGGAAGAGATGCTTTCCTATATCCCTTCGGTTTCTGATTATTGTGAGATAACAGCGATACAGCCTTTTAATTTAGACAGCACCAATGTTACTCCGGAAAACTGGAAGGCAATCGTTCAGATTATCAAGCAGAATTATTTTGATTTTGATGGTTTTGTGATTGCTCATGGTACAGATACTATGGCTTATACGGCAGCAGCATTATCTTACATGGTTCAAAATTCAAGCCGTCCCATTGTAATCACCGGTTCTCAAAAACCGATTAATCTTGATGTGACAGATGCAAGAACCAATCTTTTAGACAGTTTTATTTATGCTTCGGCAAATGATTCTCAGGGAGTTCAGATAGTTTTTGATGGAAAAGTGATTGCAGGAACCAGAGCAAAAAAGGTGAGAAGCAAGAGCTACAATGCATTTTCCAGTATTGATTTTCCATCTCTTGCAGTGATTCAGGACCGAAGAATTATGCGTTATATTTCAATGCTTCCTTATAAAGATCCGGTAAGATTTTATGAGAATATGAATGATAATGTTTTTCTTCTTAAATTACTTCCGGGAATCAAGCCAGATCTGCTTTCTTTTATCTTTGACCGATATGATGCTATCATTGTGGAAAGCTTCGGTGTGGGAGGGATTCCGGTAAGCATTCGTGATGCTTTTTTTGCATTGTGCAAAGAAAATCCGGAAAAACTAATCATCATGGCAACACAGGTGGCCCATGAAGGAAGTGATATGACAGTTTATGAAGTTGGAAATACCATCAAAAAGATGTGTAACATTTTGGAATCCTATGATATGACACCTGAGGCTGTTTGTGCCAAGGCCATGTGGATTCTGGCGAATTCTACTTCCGCAGATTTCTATCGTCCGATTAATTATGATACTATTTGGCCGAACGAAAACTAAGGTTTCTCTCTGCTTTTATCGATTGAAATATTTTGGTGTGTCGAATCATACACCTTTACAGATGCAGTTATTGCAGAAATATTGTCATCAGCCATTGATTATTAACCAGCTTCAATTATCCATCGTTCATTCCGTTATGATTGATTCCGGTATGAATATGAACATGAAAGAAAGCTGGGCACAGGATAAAGATGGCGGTGTCTTGGATTTTTGTCGACTTAACGATATTACAATTCAGCCGTGGTCCTCTGTTCAGGCAAGCTGGGCAGAAGGATCTTTTATTGATCATCCAGATTACAAAGAACTTAACGAAGTATTGGAAGCTCTGGCAAAACAGCATGGCGTAACAAAAGCAGCTATTGCCATTGCATGGCTTTTAAGACATCCGGCAAAGATGCAGCCAATTGTTGGCACCACATCGCCAGAACATTTGAAAGAAATGGCAGCAGCGGCAGATATTGTATTAACAAGACAGGAATGGTATAATCTTTATCTTGCATCTGGGAAGCCATTGCCTTAAAATAGATTGGTAGAAAACATAGTTTTACAGAAAAAAAAGCGTATTCCGTGGCAAGAGCGCTGAGGCGTTCTTAATTTTGGCTAAATTTTGCCTGCAGGCCTGCAGACCCTGATAATAAGTACAAAATATAGGACACAATAAGGTGTATCTTTAGGTTAACAAAGAAAACACCAAAGAATGGTTCTATGAGAAAGGAAGTGCTTTTTATGAAGGGATACAATACAGCAGCAGGTTATATGGGAATCGTGAATGGGGAGTACATCCTCTTCTCCTGTGAACAGGATTATATTGAATATATGGAAGACTAATTCTATACTTTAAGATAGAATTCGATCCAAGAGTCTTAATCAGATAGAATTGAGAAAGCATGAGGTATAAGAATGAATAAGGTAGTATTAATTGGAAGATTAACAAGAAATCCAGATGTGCGTTATTCCGCAGGTAATTCCATGGCAGTGGCAAGATACACTTTAGCTGTGGATCGTCGATTTAAAAGAGATGGGGAAGCAAATGCAGACTTTATCAGTTGCGTTTCTTTTGGAAAACAGGCAGAATTCTGTGAGAAATATTTAAAACAGGGTACAAAGGTAGCTTGTGTTGGTCGTATCCAGACAGGTAGCTATACCAATCGCGACGGCAATAAAGTATATACAACAGATGTTGTGGTTGAAGAAATTGAGTTCGCTGAAAGTAAAGCAAGTGGTGATCAGTACCAGCCAAATAATTACGGACAGCCATCCGGTTATGATCGCCCGGCAATGCCAACGAATCCAGCTCCTGCAAGAGGTGGAGATGGGTTTATCGATGTGATGGCAGGAATTGAAGAAGACCTTCCATTCATTTAACATATTGTAATTACTGGACCGAAGATTACGTTCTTCGGTCCCTTTTATGAGGAGATATAATAAAAATGATACATAATCCTAGAATTGTCAGTGCTTTGATCGGTCTTGCCGGAGCTGTTCAAACGAATCCAAAATCAGAAAATACAGATCATATTGTTAAGATGGCTCTCCTATCCGAAGATTCGGATTCTGTAATTGAAGAGATTCACAAAGAAAAATATAGCATCTCACCAAATTGTGCCACATGTCCCAATCCTTGTGGAAACACATCCGATTATGATATGGGTCAATTAGAAGAAACAACAGAAGACATTGTCCAGCTCAAATTTGAGATTTTTGATCAATTGATAAAACTTGTGTCTAACTTAAGTGAAGAAAAAGAATTCCCACAGATTATTTACCGTGCCATCTCATTTTTAGGATATGATCTGGAGGAAAAACCATACCGCATGTTATTGGAACAGATGAAAGCGTATACCCTGGAATAATAAAAATACAAGATTTATTGGAAAATGTGTTATGATGGGTAAGAAAAAGTATTTTTGATAATCCTTA
The DNA here is from genome assembly GCA_030531555.1 of Eubacteriales bacterium. Taxonomy (GTDB): domain Bacteria; phylum Bacillota; class Clostridia; order Lachnospirales; family Lachnospiraceae; genus Anaerobutyricum. Next base: position 43,546 of record JAUNNI010000018.1, read on the forward strand.
TATGATGACGAAGAACAGGAAGGGAATAGAAATGAGAAAAATTGCAATCATTTTTCCAGGGATTGGTTATCATTGTGATAAACCCTTGTTATACTATGGAAAAAAGCTTGCCGTGGAAAATGGCTATGAGATTATAGAAGTACCCTACAAAGGATTCCAATCAGGAATCAAAGGGAATGCGAAGCTTATGTATGAGGCATTTCAGCTTGCACTTACTCAAACGGAAGAGATTTTGGGACAGAATGCATTTGATTCTAGTGACCAGCTTTTATTGATTTCCAAAAGTATTGGGACAGCTGTGGCAGCGGCATATGAGAAAAAACATGGAATAAAAGCGAAAAATATCTACTTTACACCGGTTGCTGAAACCTTCCAATTTATGGAAGAGGGCAGCGGTATTGTTTTCCATGGAACGGGGGATAGCTGGGCGAATACAGAGAGCTTGGTGGAGGAGTGTGAAAAAAGAAAGCTGCCATACTATTTGACAGAAAAAGCCAATCATTCCATGGAGAATGGAAATGTGGTGCAGGATTTACAGACTCTTCAGGAAATTATGAAAATCTGTGAAAAATATATTGGAGAAGAATGAAAAAATGGAATTAGTAAAAGGAAGTCCTGAAAACCAGACCGAACGTTTAGAGAAAGAAAAAAGGTGCTATGAATTGCTGGACCGCCTGAGTATCGATTTTTGGAGAGTAGATCATCCGGACGCTCATGCCAACACCATGGAAGCCTGTCATGAAATTGACCGTGTTCTTGATGCCTTTGTTTGCAAAAATCTTTTTTTGTGCAATCGGAGCAAAACAAAATTTTATCTTCTGGTGATGCCGGGAGAAAAGGTTTTTAAAGCGAAAGAACTGAGCCCTCAAATTGGAAGCTCCAGATTAAGTTTTGCCAAGCCGGAATATATGGAGGAATATCTGGACATTACCCCAGGTTCGGTCAGCATCCTTGGGTTGATGAATGATCATGAAAATATGGTGCAGCTTTTAGTGGATGAGGATGTATTTACCGGAGAATTTGTGGGATGTCATCCTTGTATCAATACTTCCAGCCTGAAAATCCGAACAAAAGATATGTTTGAGAAGATTGTTCCCGCCATGCATCATGGGATTACTGTGGTTAAGCTGTCGGGAAATGAATCGTAATCTTCCTATGTAATAAATAAAGATGTTATCAACAGATCCATAAGAAAATGGGTCTGTTTTTTTACTTTTTTTGGAATATTTGAAACATTACTTTAAAAAATACGAAAATATGTAATATTCATGTTTACAATATATTGCATATTGTGATAGTCTATAGAAGTTAAGTATTTAAATCTTTAATGCTTTAAATTAAAAATTTTAATTATGGGGAAAAGGAGCGAAGAAACATGGGTTATCCATACAAGAAGATGACGGAAGAAGATTTTGCTTATATCCGTCAGATTACATCTGAGGATCGTGTTTATACGGGAGATGCGATCAATGAAGATTATTATTCCGATGAGATGCCAGAATATGGCGTCTATCCACCAGAGCTTATGGTGGAAGCCATCAATACGGAAGAAGTATCCAAAATTATGGCTTACGCATACGAGCAGAATATTCCAGTGGTATGTCGTGGAGCAGGAACGGGACTTGCCGGCGGTGCCATCTGTAAATACGGTGGAATCATGCTCAATATCATGCGTATGAATAAGATTTATCCAATCGATCATAAAAATCTGACTGTGACTGCACAGCCAGGTGCATTATTATGTGAGATTCAGGAAGCAGCCAAGAGTGAAGGTTTATTCTATCCTCCAGATCCAGGCGAAAAAATGGCTTCCATCGGTGGAAATGTTGTTACAAATGCAGGTGGTATGAAAGCAGTTCGCTATGGTCTTACCAAAGACTTTGTTCTGTGATAGGAAATTTCTACTTTTTGGGGACAAGAAAAAAACGTATGTCAGTCGAA
>JAUNNI010000096.1 GCA_030531555.1 Eubacteriales bacterium
GTGTAATTGTAAATTTTGGTGCTAGGCTTCCACCATTATGCCAGAAGCCTCATAATTATATCATATTTTCTCCATAATTTGATATGTTATATTACCACAGAAAGGCTAAAAAATATCTTAACTTTCTCTTGTAAATTTAGGAATAATTACTATGTAACATCTCATAATTATGCATTTTTACTCAAATGGTTTTCGTCATGTTTTTGTCACGAACGGCTTGTTTATGCCATATTTAAGGCATTATATCACATCCGATTTTTATAGCACAGAAACAGAGTACATAATTTTTGAAGATAAAATTATGCACTCTCTTCCATATGTTTTATATGATTTTTCTATTCTTCTTTCTCCATCCATGCGTAAGCCACAGGCTGTTCTTCTCTGTCTTCCATGGAATGGAAATGATATCTTCTACCATTCTGATTTTCGAGATAAGTGGAGGAATCCTCTACTCCTTCCTGGTATTTCTGATCATTTAGATTCACTGGGTCGTGCTGTCCTTGCGGTGGGAAAGCATCGTAATTATGATTGCGTCCATAGTTTCCGTAACTTCCATACTTACCGTATTTACCATAGTTTCCATATCTTCCATAGCCGTAGCCATAATTTCTGCCGTAGCCCTGACTGGTGATACCTTCTTTGGCATTATTCATGATGTAACCGATGATATCGGTATCGGTTTCTTTGATAGTATCGATTGCCTGCAGAATCTGGTCGATTGGAGTATAATCCTGACGCACCACGAAGATGGCGGTATCGATGTATCGAGCGGCATCGATGGTGTCAGATACCAGACCAACCGGTGGAGTATCGAGGATGAGGTAGTCACACATGAATTTCAGTTTTTCGCAGATATCTGCTGCTTCTACCTCACTGACTTTTTCAAACATTAATGGCTGATCTGCCTCTATGGTAGCCGGATCTTTAAAGATCATCATGAGGGGCAGATTCTCGTACTGACGCACAGACATGATCAAGTGATCGGTGCCAGGTATCACGTCTCTAAACTGCATGCTTTGACCAGTGTCACTATCAAATAGTTTGTAGATGGATGGATTACGTAAGTCTGCATCCAGCAGAATTACTCGTTTATTTTTCTTAGCCAAAGCAATGGCTAAATTCACTGCCATGGTGGTTTTTCCTTCATTTGCCATGGCACTGGTGACAAGAATGGATTTCTTGTCATGGTCTTTCATGGCTTTTTCCACACGGTTTCGGATACCGCGGATGTTTTCATTGAAAGAATCTACACTGTTTCGGCCTTCGAAGATGACCTGCTGGTGGTCTTTTCGGCTTCGGCTCTTCATCTTTACGGTTGGAACGTAGCCCAGATTCTCCAGGCTGACGTGGCGTTTCAGGTCTTCTTCACGACGGACGGTTTTGCGGGTCAGGGCGTAAAGGGCGATCAGAAGAACGCTCAAAATCGCGCCGAGGATAGCGCCTTGCCGAACGGAGTCTCGCAGGCTTCTTGGATTGGATGGGGTGGTTGGCACACCGCTTTCGTCCATGATGGTCATGGTGGAGGATCCGATGATTGGTTCTGCAACCGTAGAATAGTTCTGAATCACTGCTTGTAAGATATCATAGGCTCTCTGTGGATCATGGGATGCCACTTTCATAGTCAGGATACTGGTCTTATCAGCCTCTGTGCTGACCGTGATGCTTTCTGGGATATAACTTTCGCCCATGGCTTGACAGATCTTGCGATTTAACTGACTACTTTTTAAGATGAAAGGAAATGTTTTGGCCATCTCTGTTGCTGTAGTAGTGTCATAGTATTCATTCGCATCGTCTTCGAAAACGGAGTAGGCGCCTATGACAAATGTGGTGTGGGCTTCATAGATTGGGCTGTAATTCTTGTAGCGATAATAGCCCATACCCGCTGCGCAGGCCGCGATGATGAGAAGACAGAGGAACCACATCTTCTTAATTCCGACCCAGGCATCGTCCATGTAGACGGTGAGATCGATTTTTTCTATTTCATTTGGATTCTTTCTATGTTCTTCTGCCATAGTAACCTCCATATCTGCCGTAGTAATCACCATGATGAATTCTAGTGAATCCTTTGTGGGCATCATTCAGGATACAGCCGAGGACTTTCGCACCTCGGGTGTTCATGGTGTCAATGGCGTCATTAATATGCGGAGTAAGCACGCAATCTTCTTTTACAACGAGAATGGTGCGATCCACCAGGCTTGCGATGGCTTCCGTGTCGGAGACATAGGCCATCGGTGCAGAATCGATAAAAATGTAATCCATCTTCTGACGATAGTATTCGATGATATGTTTAAGGCCGTCCATAGGTACGTTTTGATTGCCGTCTCTGGTCGTTGCATTGTTGGCAATCAGATAGAGACTGGTGTCTTTGTACTGTTTGGCTGGCTCTTCTTCGATATCAGGATTGGTCAGGTATTCGAGCAAGTTCACCTGTTCTCCTTCTTCTAGCTGAAAGATCTTATACTGGGATGGCTTACGAAAGTCAGCATCGATAAATAAGACTTTTTTTCCGTCTTTTGCGATTCCCAGAGCAATATTTGCAGAAACGGTGGATTTTCCTTCATTTTCTGTAACAGAAGTGATGATGGCCACCTGGGCATCGGCACGGTCCATCTTGTTACGGACACGGTTGCTGGCCATTTTGTTGGCTTCTACATAGAAGAAGCTTCGTCTTGGGTTCTGGATTAGCATATCGACTTCCTTATCATTTTTCTCTTTGATTGGAAGAAGGTCGCGGATATGGGTCAGGACATTACCCAGACGGGATACGTTCTGCTTGTCGTTTTTCTGTTCGTGGTAGATGACACCTAAGGATTTGGCGTCAATCTTCTGGTTGAACTGTTGTACATTTTTTACCGTATTACGCAGAAAAGACAGAATAAGTAAGATTACGGTTAAAAGAACGAATCCTGCGATAAAACTACGCATCATAATGTACCTTACATTAACAGGATTGCTGGAAGCCGCTGCCACCTTTGGTTGCTGTAAAACCATAACATTTACTTTGCCGACTGCATAGTCTGATACCTTATCATAATTACGCAGGATGGAAGTGATGATGCGAAAAGCATCCCTGGCATTTGATGCAGATACGGTGAGCTCTAGCATATTAGTCTCTTCGATCTGCTTTACCTGTGTAATGGCATTATAGTTCTTGATCTTGGTATCCTCCTGGACTGTCTTCTGCAAAAGGTTACTGGACAGAACCTGGCTGAAGATCGCTGCAGTGTCCTCCGCTGCCTTTAAATTCTTATAAGAATAGGTGGATTCTGTCTTGCTGGTCACCACAAGAGTGGCACTGGAGCTATAAAGTGGCTGATGAGTGTATGATACTCCCACATAAGTCAATAAGCTGACAGAGATGGAGCACAGTAGAATCACCCACCACTGCTTTAAGACGTCTTTCATTAGGCTGTGGAGGTCTAGATTATTTAAATATGATGATTCCATACTTCTCCCTCCCTATCGCACGATGACAACAAGATAGACACTTGTCTTCTCTTCGTCTTCTTTATAGCTATACTTTATCTCATAACAACCTGGTTTCTTGATTTTCACTGGGTTTTTAATCTTCACATCGCTCTCTTCGATGGTCTTGGAGTAGCTATCCGCATGGCTTTCCAGTTCATTTTCTGGGACCAGTCGATCGCCGTCTCTCACATAAGTACGGTTGCCAATGGTAATGCCGTCCACGTATTTCCATGGATCGATGTTTTTGCCCTTCTTCACATAGACCAAGTAATCGGAGAGCGTGATACTTGCTCGACTTAATGCATCGTTAAGATCCGGCATGGTGATGGTCGCCGTGAAGGAAGCAGTATCACCGATGGAGTTTGTTACGGTGAATTCCATAGGGTATTCGCCGGGGTCATTCTTCAGATGGTACTTGCTGGAAATCTTCACTCGACCGGAGATATCACCATCGAAGATATCCTCGGCTTCTATGACATCGGTGATGTTACTGGAATTCATAGTAAAGCCGTAGATTAGAGGACTTTCTAAAGAAAACCTTGGTGATCGGTAGTTCTTATATGTTAACTGGCGGGTCGCCCTTGCGATATTACCCGCGTGATCAAGCACCACATAAATGATAGTGCGATTTTTCTCTTCATCAAATGGTCCAATGGACTCGATCATAACCTCTTTGGTCAGATCGCCATCCACCTTGTCGATGGCTGTCACGCCTTCGAGAAGTTCTGCTTCTTCGGCATCTACAGATACTTGCAGAGGTGTTCTCGGTACCGTCAGGGTTGGCGGCAGAGTGTCTCTCTGACCCTTGGTGTAATATCGGTAGCCGACGAAGCTTAGGACTGAGATGATGAATAATATGATAGTAAATATACGAAATCTTCTCATGGAAGTGTCCTTTCTTGTGGGTGGTTAGTGGGTGCGTCTATAACTAACGAAAGCGATGGAAATCCATCGCTTTGTGGTGTTTCGTTATGTAGGTGTGTGGGAGAGTAGAATACTTTCTAAGAATTCCAGTAATGATATACTTGAATTCCATTGTAATCTTCACGGTAATTAAATGAACTGGTTGCCCCATAATGATCCGAATGCCAGTGCCATCCACCTTCCTCCCAGTAAACAGTGACAAAATCATTTTCACTCTTAAAAACTTTACTGCATCCTTTCGATGAATCCGCAAATATCGTTGTCTTAGAAGAACACTTCGTCAAAGCCGGTTTATTACATGATACCGTTTTAGAATTTTCTTTTTTTTCATCAACCCCTGGCCTGCAGTTCCCAGCTGCCACATTTTGTTCTGCCTGAAATTTCTCCATTTCCATCTCAGGCTTACAATATACTCTTTTCATACTCATCTTCCCCTTTGCGTATTATTAGCATATTTTCTCTCTAGTAACATCTATATAAATACCTATAGTATGCGTATACTACTTGTTCATATTACTATAAAGCACATATGAAGTCAACCAATTTTACCCATATATTAAATCCTTTTACAAATTTATTATATTATTACATTTTTGTAATATCTAACATGTTTTTAAAATAATTGTTAAAATCCGATAGATATTTACATTTACGAAAAATTTTAGTAGAGTTATAATATATTTTCCATATTTAATATAATGAAACGAGGAATAAATGATATATGGGACCTTTAGATGATATTAATAAAATAGAAAAAAGAGTGGCAGACGAAGCGGATCGTCGTCATGAGCCCATTGGAGGAACTTTTGAATTACTGCCGCTTTGTAATATGAATTGTAAGATGTGTTATGTGCGAATGACACCGGAGGAGATGCAATCAGTGGGGCGTCTTCGTACTTTGGAGGAATGGACAGAGATTGGCCGTCAGGCTGTGGAGGCGGGTCTTTTATTTCTCTTGATTACCGGCGGAGAGCCATTGCTTTACCCTGATTTTCTTGAATTTTATCAGCGTTTACATGGGATGGGCCTGGTCATTTCCATCAATTCCAATGGTACACTCATGACAGAGGAGATTGCAGAAGTTTTAGGCATTCATAAGCCACGTAGGGTAAATATGACCATTTACGGTGCTTCAGATGAGACCTATGGACGTATCTGTGGCAATCCTAAGGGATTTACCCAGCTTATGCATGCGGTGGAGCTTTTGAGACGCTATAAGGTACCATTCAAGATGAATTTTTCTGCCACTCCTTATAATATTGACGACCTGGAGGAGATTTATCGCATCACCCAGGAACTGGATGTTAAGCTGGATGTGGCGCCTTATATGTTCCCTCCGATGCGTAAATTGGATAAGCTGGTGGATAATTCGGTTCGTCTGTCGCCAGAAGAAGCAGCAAAGGTTCACTTGAATCATTGTCTTCGCACGGAGGGTGTAGAAGATTTTCTTGGAAGGATGAATGCTTGTTATCAATACCATATGGGCGTGCAGGCAGCTGCAGAGACGGGGCAACCGGTCAACTTTTCTACCTCGATTCCTTGTCGTGCGGGTTCTAGCACCTAGTGGATTAACTGGCAGGGACGCATGACTGCTTGTGGCATGTTCGAGGATCCTGCATTCGATGTTCTGAAAGGTGGTTTTAAAGCCTCCTGGACAGGGCTTCGGGAAGCATGGTCTGGCAAATGCATCGCCAAAACCTGTGCCAACTGTTCCAAACAGAAGTTTTGTCTCGTTTGTGCAGCTTCTGCGAACGCGGAAACGGGCAGCACGGATGGGGTTTCTCCTTACCACTGTGCTATGGCAGATGCCTTTATGGCTGAAGTAGAGAAAAATTTTGGACAGAAGTAGATTTTGAGGAGTATATACTATGATTTATCACATTTATATGGGGAAGAGTCATTGGACGCTGGAATTTCCTTTTGCTGTGCCTTGGGATGAGACGGCAAGGTTATTTATGGGGGCAGGTTCCGATGAGGAGGTTTCCACTATGGTTGGAAGCCATGCTCCTGGTCATCATTTCGCGGTTCAGATTGTGCCACAGATCCCTGGGGTTGCGGCTAAAGAAGTGGCTTCCACTCCTATTGTTCGCATCTATTCGGATCAGGGACAGGAGGCTAGAGCGCATTTTCTCGTTGATACCGGGGAGGTTTATGCCCTTTATGCCGAACTGGAGCAGGGGATTTCAACCATTTTCCTGGATCAGGCAAGAATGGGGGATTTTCTCGGCAATCGATTCTTCTATAATTTTATGGCGCTGGAGCGTCATCTCATCAAAGATCAGCAGATGATTCTTCACAGTTGCTTTGTGCTTTATCAGGGGGAAGCCATTTTGTTTACGGCGCCTTCTGGCACTGGCAAGTCCACCCAGGGGGACCTCTGGGCCAAATACCGCGGTGCGGAAGTGATCAATGGGGATCGTTCGCTGATAAGATATGGGGATGCTGTTGGGAGCAATAATGATGATAATGCTTGCGAGAATCAAATATCAGGGAATTCTGTGAGCCGTTGGTTAGCGTGTGGCATTCCATTTTCTGGGACATCCGGCATCTGTAAGAATGTAACTGTACCGATTAAGGCCATCGTTTATCTGCACCAGGCACCAGAAAACCGTATCGTGCCGCTAAAAGGACGCAGGGCTTTCTCTTTGCTTTATAATCAGATTACCGTGAACCATTGGAATACGGAATTTACTGATACTGTTTGCTCCATGCTGGATCATTTGATTGCTGAAGTGCCTCTTTATGAGCTCTATTGCACACCAGATGAGGAAGCGGTGAAATGTTTGGAAAAATGTTTTAATCAATAGATGTTTGACAATGCTAATTATATACTGTAATATAAATTTAAAGGTGCTACCGATATAGACGGTCAGCCGCGAAAAATAATTATGACTAGAAATAGCCGCCAAGTTCTCACAGCTCGGGCGGCTATTTCTGTGTCTTGTGATTGTATCCTATAGCATATCCTAATCCAAAAGAGGTCAGGCATAAGCTAAGAACTGCAATGAGTCCTTCTAAAGTCAACATATGGCAAGCCCTCCTTTCGTAAATTTCCCTAATGGGATTTTTATGTAATCAGAGGGTCACAGTCCCTCCGTAGAGGGCTAACCGCCTATTACCGTTCTGGTAACACCTTAGGTCGAAACCTAAATCAATTATAGCAAACATACATTCTATTATCAATATAATATTATATATATTATCACTATTTTTTAATACAAATTTCTCCATGATTAAACCAACCTGATACATAGATGTTTGAACCCATTGTTTGCTTTCCCACCTTCTATTGCACACCAGATGAAAATGCGATAAAATGTTTGGAGAATATTTTTTGAAATATGAGGGAATGATGTCATGAAAGTGGTAGATACCAGAGAATATGTTTCTGTATTAAGAGACCTGACGGAAGAAGGGCATGATGTGAATATGTTGATTGCTGGAAGTTCTATGTCTCCTTTTCTGGCGCACCAGCGAGATTATATCTATTTTTCCAAGCCGAATAGTCCGATTCGCCCTGGGGACATGGTCTTTTATCAGCGTGATACCGGCCAGTTTGTCATGCACCGTGTGTGCAAAGTCTATAAGGGGCAAGGAGCAAATGGAGAGGATATCTACGACATCATTGGAGATGCGCAGCTCGATATTGAGCACGGCATCCGCCGTGATCAGATCTTCGCCCGTGTCAATCATGTGCAGCGAAAAGGTAAGATGATTTATCCTGGAGATTTCTGGTGGGAGTTTTTTGAGAAGGTCTGGATTCGCGTGATTCCTTTGCGCAGGGTCTTTGTGAAAGGCTATTCGGTCATCTACCGCTTGAAGAATATACTGCATCGATAATCTATCTCATCTGGTAATTCATATGAAATGATAGCAAAACAGCCACGAGACTTGGTCTCGCGGCTGTTTTTTGATATATTCACATCATTTATCTCTGTTTATTGCAGTGAGTTCCCATCTTCTGTGCCATTTGCATCTTCTGTATCCTCTACTTTTAGCACTACATTTACTTCTTCTACACTTTCAGCTTCTGGCACTGCATAGACTTTATCGACATCATTTTCTCTAGCCACTTGACTGGCTTCATATACGGCATTTTCGCTTTCTTCTTCGTCATTTCTGCCTCGGCTGGC
>JAUNNI010000097.1 GCA_030531555.1 Eubacteriales bacterium
AACCCCTCATGATTGAGGGGCAGGGGAGTTGAAGTGTCGAAGACACTTTTTTATTATTAGATTAAAATAATAAGTTAAATATTATTCTACCGTTACACTCTTTGCAAGATTACGAGGTTTGTCAACATCAAGCCCTTTTCCTACAGATACATAATAACCAATTAACTGTAATGGGATTACGGCAAGGAGAGTTGTGAAATGCTCGTCTGTCTTTGGTACATAGAGTGTAAAGTCAGCACTGTCTTCGATTGTGTAGTTACCATAGGATGTTACCCCTACAAGATAAGCACCACGGCTCTTACATTCTAATAAGTTGCTGACAGATTTTTCAAAAAGATCACTCTGAGTTAAAACACCGATTACAAGGATACCATCTTCGATCAAACTGATAGTACCATGTTTTAATTCCCCTGCAGCATAAGCTTCAGAATGAATATAACTGATTTCTTTCATCTTAAGACTTCCTTCAAGACAAGTAGCGTAGTCAATGCCACGTCCTACGAAGAAGACATCGCGTGCATTTACCTGTTTGGAGGAGAACCACTGGATTCTTTCTTTATCTTCCAGAATTTTTTCAACTTTATCAGGAAGTGTGGAAAGCTCTTTAATTAATTCTAAGTATTTTTCTTCTGTGATTGTTCCACGTACCATACCAAACTGAACAGCGAGAGCATAGGTAGAAAGAAGCTGTGTTGTGTAACCTTTAGAAGTTGCAACAGCAATTTCTGGTCCGGCAAGAGTGTAAAGAACACTGTCTGCTTCACGTGCAATAGAAGAACCAATTACATTGACGATGGCAAGAGTTTTGATGCCGCGTTCTTTTGCTTCACGAAGAGCTGCAAGACTGTCAGCTGTTTCACCAGACTGACTGATGATTACAACAAGTGCATTTGGATTAAGGAGTGGTTTTCTATAACGGAATTCTGATCCCAATTCTACACGCACTGGAATCTGTGCCAAATCTTCGATAACATATTGTGCTGCAATACCTACATGGTAAGCAGAGCCACAGGCAACAATGATGATTTCACTGACATTTTTAATATCTTCCTCTGTTAAGTCAAAATCAGACAAGTCGATACGGCCATCTTTCATAACGGAGTTTAATGTATCACGAAGTGCTTTTGGCTGTTCGTGGATTTCTTTCATCATGAAATGTTCGAAGCCGGCTTTTTCTGCAGATTCTGCATCCCATTTGATTTCCACGAGATCCTTCTGAATCTGATCACCATCTAAGTTATAGAATGTGATTTCCCCATCTGCAAGGCGACCGATTTCCATATTGCCGATGTAGTATACATTTCTTGTGTATTTGAGGATGGCCGGAACATCAGAAGCGATGTAGCAATCCCCATCACAAACGCCAAGAATCATTGGGCTGTCTTTACGAGCAACATAAATCTCGCCAGGATACTCATGGAACATAACTGCCAATGCATAGGAACCACGAATACGAACCATGGCATGGTTGATCGCATCGATTGGAGTACCTAAATATTTCTTATAATAATAATCAATTAATTTAACAGCGACTTCGGTATCTGTTTCAGAGTAGAAAGTATATCCTTTATGCTCTAATTTCTGTTTTAATTCAAGGTAGTTTTCAATAATACCATTGTGTACAGCAACAATGTTGCCGTCATCGCTGACATGTGGATGTGCATTCTCTTCAGATGGCTCACCATGAGTAGCCCATCTTGTATGACCAATACCACAGCATCCTTTTAAGGATTCTCCGTTGTTTGTTTTCTGAATGAGACCGGCAAGGCGACCTTTCTGCTTTACAATCTTGATCTTTCCATCATTATCACGTACTGCAAGTCCTGCAGAATCATAACCTCTGTATTCTAATTTTGCAAGTCCATCTAAAAGGATTGGAGCTGCTTCCTTACGTCCGTTAAATCCAACGATACCACACATAATATAATGTTTCCTTTCTCTGTGAATCGATATCATTTTTTTAAAAATGATTCTTCTTTAATTTTCGTTTATTTTCTTATAAATATAAAGTTTTCTTCTATGTCTAAAAAAGAGTTCAATCTGTATAATACCGATAAATGAAGATAAGTGCAAGTAGTTTTTGATTATGTAGAAGAAAAAATGTTATTCGCATGTCGAAACTTGCGAAAGGGAAGCTTTTGTCGTATTATATAAATAAGAAAAAGAGAGTAAAAATGTATGGAAAAATAACATGGAAGGAAGGGTAGTATATGTTTCATCAATTCTATAAAAAAAGATTAATCCAGGGAATTACCATGTTTATTCTTGTGACATCGGTCACAGGTTGTAGTGTTTCTTCTATATTAAATAAGAAGACAAAACAAGAGGAAAAAACAGAGACAAGCACAGAGATATCGGAGCAGGAAACAGAGATGGAGGAAATGACTACAGAAGCTACATTGGAAGAGGCGACCACGGAAGCTTTTGTTATCCCCGAAGATCATACTGTATCCTGGAATCCGGATTGGAAATATGCTGAATTCTCTGAAATTCATTCTTCTGATACGAAAATGTATTATTCTCATGCGGAAAATCGAAAAAATGTCATTGTGGCGGTTAATGCAGGTCATGGTACAGAGGGTGGAGAATCTGTAAAAACATTATGCCATCCAGATGGAAGTCCAAAGGTTACAGGAGGAACTACATCAGAAGGAGCAACCAAATCTTCCGCCATCTCTTCAGGAATGACTTTCAATGACGGTACCGAGGAAAGCAAGGCAACTTTATCGATGGCGATTCTTTTGAAAGAAGCTCTTTTAGAAGATGGTTATGATGTTCTGATGATTCGTGAAGAAGAGGATACCCAGATTGATAATATTGCCAGAACTGTTTTTGCCAATAACAATGCGGATTATCATATTTCTCTTCATTATGATGGAACCGAGTCGGACAAGGGAGTGTTCTATCTTTCTGTTCCAGAAAATGATTCCTACCGAAGCATGGAGCCGGTAGCATCTCACTGGGAAGAACACAATGCGTTAGGAGAAGCCTTGATTGAAGGAATCCAGGAAGAAGGGATTGCAATCTTTTCTTCAGGATCCATGGAAATGGATTTGACACAGACATCATTCTCCACGATTCCAACGGTAGATATGGAAATTGGAGACGCAGTTTCAGATCATTCTGAAAAAGTACAGACCCGATTGGCTCAGGGAATGATAAAAGGGATGGATCATTTGCTGGAAAATAAATGAAAAATATTTTATTTTTACAAATGATAAAATAAAATAAGAAACAATTAAAAATTAATATATTTTCTGCGGATTTTATTTAAAAATGTAAAAAATATAATTGACATATGGGTATAGATTCATTATAATCTAATTATGAGGTGAACCAATGAAAAAAGTTGTAGATGATTTACGACTGATGATAAAAGTGTGCGATATGTACTATAATCAGGGCTTGTCTCAACAGGACATTTCTGCACAATTAGGCATATCAAGACCGACGCTTTCCAGACTTCTGAACAGAGCGAAGGAACAAAAATTAATCCGAATTCAGGTTGCCAATGTTGACTTTGTGAAACATTGGGATTTGGCTGAAGAATTAAAGAAACTGTATGATCTGAAAGATGTGGTGATTACAGATGTTTATGATTCTCTGGAGGAATGTAAGGAAGAAATCGGTAGAATAGCAGCGGCATATCTGCAGCAGCTGATTCAAGATGGGGATGTTGTTGGGATCTCCATGGGAAGTACATTACATCAGATGGTGAGTTCCCTCGAAAAATGTGAAGATAAAGACATTCGGGTGATTCCACTGGTTGGTGGTGTAGGACAGGCTAGTATCGAGCTCCATTCTAATACATTGGCAGAAAGATTTGCCAAGTGTTATGGCTGTGAGTTCCAACCTATATTTGCACCAGCCCGTGTATTTAGTCAGGTTGTAAAGAACGAGTTAAGCAAAGATCTTGGAGTATCCGCTGTAATGGGTCTCGTCCCACAGCTCAAGATTGCAGTGCTGGGTATCGGATATCCAAATGAACTTTCTTCCATCAAAGCGACAGGATATTTTGCAGAAAACGAGATGGAAACACTGATCAGCAAGGGGGTTGCTGGTGAGATCAATATGCAGTTCTATGATATCAATGGAGATACATCATCTTTTAAAGATAATAACTACGTAATTGGGGTAGAAGTTCAGAAACTGAAAAAAATTCCGACAACAATCGGCGTAGCTGGTGGTATGGATAAAGTCAATGCCATCAAAGGAGCGATCCGAGGAGGCTATATCAACACATTGATTACCGATTACAATTGTGCGATGGCACTTTTGCAGGAATAAAAATCCAATATTTATGGAAAATGTTTTGAGGAGGTAGAAACAATGAATGAGATTTTAAATCTTTCCATCAACGAAATGCCACAGACAGAATTTGACTGTTCTTGCGGACACCATCATAACTTTAGTGTACATGATATGTCCATTCGTAAAGGAGCAATCGAAGATCTTCCAAAAATGGCAGAACCTTTCAAGAATGAAAAAATTCTTATTGTATTCGATAACAATACATACAGAGTTGCAGGAAAGAAAGCAGTTGAGCTTTTAAGAGCAGCAGGATTTGAAAAGGTGAAAGAACTTCTTTTCGACACAGGCGATGACATCCTTATTCCAGATGAAAAAACATTAGGAAGAATCGTTCAGGAACAGGATCTTGACTGTAAACTCATGATCGCTGTAGGTGGCGGTGTTATCAATGACTCTGTAAAATTCGTAACATCCCGTACAGGTCTTCCATATATCGTTGTTGCAACAGCTCCATCCATGGACGGATACGTAGCTGATGGTGCACCAATCATCTCTCATGGATATAAATATTCTCCAGTTGCTCACCTTACATACGGTTTAGTAGGTGATACAGAAATCTTAGCAACAGCTCCACAGGATATGATCCAGGCTGGTTTCGGTGATGTTGTTGGTAAGATCACTGCTCTTGCAGATTGGGATCTTTCCGTAAAAGCAAATGGCGACGAACGTTGTGATACATGTGTAACATTAGTTCAGAGAGCACTTGATAAATGTTTCTCCAAAGCAGAAGGTCTTAACACAAGAGATGAAGATTCTTTAGGAGCTCTTCTTGAAGCATTAACACTCACAGGTGTTGCTATGGCTCTCGTTAATATTTCCCGTCCTGCATCAGGTGCAGAACATATGTTATCTCATTATTGGGAAATGGATTACATTGCAAGAGGCTTAAATCCTAACCATCATGGTATTCAGGTTGGTGTTGCTACTCCAATCATCGCTCGTTTCTTCGAAGAATGTGAAGATATCCTTCCAGAAGGCACAAAAGAATGGTGCCCACCTCACGAAGAAATCGAAGCTCTCCTTGCAAAAGGTGGCGCTCCAACAAGTCCTAAGGACATCGGTATTGACAGAGACTTATTCTATAACAGCTTAATCAATGGTTATACAGTACGTCCACGTTACTCCATCTTACAGTTCGCTCATGACAAAGGTCGCTTAGAAGAAATTGCTAAGAAGATCACAGCAGAAATTTACGGAGAATAATAATTATGATGTTACCAAAAGATAAAGCCTTAGAAGGCGTAAAACTTTTTGTACTTGATATGGATGGAACAATCTATCTTGGCGATCAGATGATTCCTGGAGCACTTGATTTTATCCATGATGTAGAAGCATCTGAAGATCGCAACTACATTTTCTTCACCAATAATGCTTCCAAAGTACCTTCCGTTTATGTTGAAAAACTTCATAAGCTCGGACTTGATATTACAGAAGATAAAGTTGTAACTGCCGGTGATGTATGTGCAGAATTCTTAAAGGTTAACTATCCTGGTCAGAAAATCTACTTAAATGGTACACCAGTACTCGAAGAAAACTGGAAAGCAAAAGGTCTTACCATCGTTAAAGAAGACCCAGATGTTTGCGTTCAGAGCTTCGATACAACTTTAACTTATGAAAAATTAGATCGTATCTGCCATTATATCAGAAATGGTGCTCCATTCATTGCAACTCATATGGATACAAACTGTCCTACAGAGTATGGCTTCATGCCAGACTGCGGTGCAATGTGTAGTTTAATTGCTGATTCTACAGGTGTAAAACCTCGTTTCCTTGGCAAACCTTGGCCAGAAACTATGGATATGATCATTGAAATCACAGGTTACAAGAGAGAAGAAATCGCTTTTGTAGGTGACCGTTTATACACAGACGTAGCAACTGGTGTAAAAAATGGTGCAAAAGGTTTCCTTGTATTAACAGGGGAAGCTGATATGCAGACTGTAGCAGAATCTGATTTTGATCCAACTTGTGTATACGATTCTCTTGGAGAAATGAGACAGTATTTATAAAAAGATCTTGATACATGATACCGCTCGCAGCGCTTCGTGAGCGGTTATCATGGTAGAAATAAATATAAAGAAAGGGAATGATTCAAATGAAAATTGCATTCGGATGTGATCCAAACGCCAGCAACATGAAATTAAAATTAATGGAATTTGTTCAGGGCTTAGGACATGAAGTAAAAGATTACGGCAGTGATGATCCAATCTACGCTAACACAGCAATCACTCTTGCAGAAGCAGTTGCAGCTGGGGAATGTGACCGTGGTATCTTAGTTTGTGGTACAGGTATTGGTGTTTCCATCGCAGCTAACAAAGTTAAAGGTGCTTATGCTGCATGTATCCATGATATCTATCAGGCACAGAGAGCAGAATTATCCAATCATGCAAACATCATCACAATGGGTGAACAGGTTGTAGGTATCGAACTTGCAAAATGTATGGTGAAAGAATATCTTTCCTGTGAATTTGATGTAAACGGCAGATCTGGAGCAAAAGTTCAGGCTATTTACGATTACGAAAACAAATAAAAATTATATAATGGGTTACAAATATAAACTTACGATGAGTAAGTAAAATATAAGAAAAAAGGAGAAGTATTATGTCTAAATATTTAATGGGAATCGATTGTGGTACAGGTAGTGCTCGAGTTGCTCTTTTCGACCTTAATGGTCAGAACCGTGCATATGCAGTTGCAGAATATGGCACAACATATCCAAAAAATGGTTGGGCTGAACAGGATGACGTTGAATGGTTAGCAGCTCTTAAAAAAGCTATTCCAGAATGTTTAACAAAAGCCGGTGTTGCAAATGATAATGTAGTAGCTATCACATGTGATGCTACAACAAACACACTTGTATACCTTGATGAAAACGATGTTTCCGTTCGTAAACCTATCCTTTGGATGGACGTTCGTGCTGCTGGCGAAGCTGCTTTCATCGATGAAATCAGAGAAGAATACGAAGCAACAAGATTCTATAAACCATCTTTCCGTGCTGATACAATGATTCCAAAGAACATGTGGGTTAAGAAAAACGAACCTGAAACATGGGCTAAAACAAAAACTATGTTCGAATTTGAAGACTGGTTAAACTGGGTTCTCACAGGACGTAAAACACTTTCTTTATCCGTTGCTTCCTTCCGTTGGAACTATGATACAAAGAATGGTGGACATCCAGTAGATCTTTACAAAGCTTGTGGTATCGAAGATGTTATGGATAAAATCCCTACAGACGTATTAAAAGTTGGTGATGTTGTAGGTAACGTATCTCCAGAAGCAGCTGAAATGTTTGGTCTTTCCACAAAGACAGTAGTTATCGAAGGTACAGCTGACTGTAACGCTTGTATGTTTGGTATCGGTGGTGTTAAACCTAACGGTATGACATTAATCGGTGGAACATCCACATGTCTTCTTGGTCTTTCCGAAACAGATTTCCATGTTGATGGTGTAAACGGAACATACCCAGATTGTATGTATGACGGAACAAGCCTTCTTGAAGGTGGTCAGACAGCATCCGGTTCCATCTTAACATGGTTCAGAAACAACCTCATTCCAGCTAAATGGGCTCAGGAAGCTATGGAAAGAGAAATGAACATCTATGATTACATCACAGAAAAAGCAGCAGAAATCCCTATCGGTGCTGAAGGTCTTGTAATGCAGTGCGATTTCCAGGGTAACCGTGCTCCTTACGCTGACTCTAAATGCCGTGGTATGTTCTGGGGATTATCTTTAGGTTCCACACCAGCTCACATCGCTCGTGCTGTATACGAAGGTGTTGCTTATGGTGCTAACCACTGTCTCATCTCCATGAAAGAAGCTGGATACCAGATCAACGAAGTATACGCTTGTGGTGGTATCGCTACATCTCCATTCTGGATGCAGATGCATGCAGACGTTATCGGTGTTCCAATGTATACAACAGTTGAAAGCCAGTCCGCTGGATGTCTTGGTGATGCTATAATCGCTGCTGTTGGTGTTGGTATCTACAAAGACTTCGCAGAAGCTTCTGATAACATGGTACGTGTAGATAAAGAATACCTTCCAGATATGGCTAAACATGAAGAATACAAATTCTACATGGATCGTTACATGGAAGTATGGCCACAGATGAAAGAAATCGTTCACAAAACTGTAGATCATAACGCATAAGAATTTCTCTTAGCA
>JAUNNI010000098.1 GCA_030531555.1 Eubacteriales bacterium
AGAAGAAACTGTAGTTACAGAAGAACCTGTAGCTGTAGAAGAACCTGCAGAGGTTGTAGCTCCCGAAACAGAACCTGTTGAAGAAAAAGCTCCTGAAGTTGAAGAACCTGTAAAAGCAGAAACTTCTGAAACAGAGACTCCAAAAAAATCAACATCAACAGGAAATAGAAGAAGATCCAGAAAGAAAAAGAAATCAGATGAATAATCCTCGGGATTAAGAATTGATCGTATTTCGTAATGGATATTGATTGACGAACGGGGACACATTCATGTGTGTCCGTTCGTTGTGATATAATTTATGGAGGAAAACATGGGTACATCTAATCAAGAAACATTAGTAAAATTAATTACTAAACTTGTTATGGAAGAACTTTATGGAATGTGTACTCAGATTCCTATTGGGGTATCTAACAAACATATTCACTTAAGCAGAAAAGACATGGATGTTCTTTTCGGTGAAGGCTCTGAATTAACTCCAATCAAAGATCTTGGACAGCCTGGACAGTATGCATGTGCAGAAGTTCTTACTGTAAAAGGTCCTAAAGGTGAGTTTGGACGAGTTAGAGTATTAGGACCTTTAAGACCAGAAACACAGGTAGAATTATCTAAAACAGATGCTCGTACAATTGGTATCAAAGCTCCAATTAGAGAATCTGGTGTATTAGATGGTACTCCTGGTGTAGAACTTATTGGACCAGAAGGCTCTGTAATGCTCGAAAAAGGCGCAATTGTTGCATTAAGACATATCCACATGACTCCTGAAACTGCAAAACAGTGGGGAATCAAAGATAAAGATATCGTTGACGTAAGAGTTAACGGCGGCGAAAGAGCTGGTGTTTTAGGCAACGTTCTTGTTCGAGTTTCTGATAAATATGCACTTGAGATGCATGTAGATACTGATGAAGCCAACGCATGCTGCCTTGATAATAATGATACAGTAACAATCATTAAAAAATAAGGTGATCAGATGAACGACTATAATAACGTTTTAGTTGGATTTTCAGAATTAATAAAAAATGAAGAATACCGTCCTTATGACGGAAATCTTCGACTCGGAGTTGACCTTGGAACAGCGAATATCGTTGTATCCGTAGTTGACTCAAACAACACACCAATTGCTGGTGCATCTTATCCATCTACTGTTGTTAAAGATGGAATTGTTGTTGACTTCCTTGGCGCATCTCGCGCTGTTGCTATGATGAAGGGCAAATTGGAAGAAATGATGGGTGTGGAATTTTATGAAGCAGCCACAGCAATTCCACCGGGAATTATTTCCGGCAATGTAAAAGTTATCTCCAACGTAGTAGAATCTGTTGGATTGGATGTCATCAATGTAATTGATGAGCCAACAGCGGCAGCTTCTGTTCTTGGTATTACCGATGGAGCAGTAGTCGATGTCGGTGGTGGTACAACTGGTATCAGTATTCTTAAGAATGGTGAAGTTGTTTTCACTGCGGATGAACCAACAGGAGGTACTCACATGACATTAGTTCTTGCGGGAAGCCTTGGTTGTAGTTTTGAAGAAGCAGAGAGAATCAAAAAAGATCCAAAACAGGAGATGCTGGTATTCCCAGTAGTGAAACCGGTAATTGAGAAGATGGCAGCGATTGTAAAACGTTTCATCGAAGGATACGATGTCGATGTAATCTATGTTGTAGGCGGTGCTTGCAGCTTTAAGAAATTCGAGAGCGTATTTGAGAAAGAAACTGGTGTAAAAACAATCAAGCCAGCAGAACCATTATTGGTAACACCTTTGGGAATCGCTATGAATTGTAAGAAACAATAGGTGGCATAATGAATAAGGTTGAATTTGAAAATGCGCTTATGGCAACTATTGTTGACTATATTTCGGATCAGGTAATCTTGAGATATATGGATGCTTGTAAATCAGCAACTGTACTTTTTACAGGCGCTCTGATTGGATACGGCGATGCTGTTGAATCCTTAAATGAACTGAAGAATGACGGTTGGAAACTTACAGCAGTACTTTCCAAAGCTGCATCAGAAGTTCTTACAGCTGAAAGAATCAAAAAAGATATCAATCCGGATGTCATCTATGTTGAAGGCGCACCAGTAGATGGAAGAAAGATAATTGATGACAATGCATTAGTTATCATTCCAACTCTTACAATCAACACTGCAGCAAAGATCGCAAACTGTATCAGTGATAATTTGCTGACAAATATGATTTCAAGAGCAATGTCTACAGGAAAACCAATCGTTGCAGCAATTGACGGCTGTTGTCCAGACAATGAAGTCAGAGCAAAGATTGGTTTTAAGGTTACTGAGGCATACAAAAAACGTATGAGACGTAATCTTGAGGACATTCAGTCTTATGGAATTATTCTTACAGTAGATAAAAATCTGAGCAAAAAAGTTGACCGTGTATTCGGTTCTACCTTTAATTTTGAAGTTCCTGCCGCTGAAGTTAAGATGGCAGTAATGGAAGCTCAGAAAGGTGCTACAACACAAGCTGTAGAAAAGATTGTAAAATCTGAAAAAGTTAGTACAAGTTTAAAACTTGATAAAAAAGTCATCGGAAGAGTCGACATTGCTAAAAATGCAAGATTTAAAACAATCATCGTTCGCGAGGACGCGGTTGTTACAGGTTTGGCTGTAGACGAGGCTAGAAATCGTGGTATCACGATTGTCAAAGAATAAGTAGGTGAAGACATGTATTTAGGTAAAGTAATTGGAACAGTAGTTTCTACTTGCAAAGTACCTGCTTTGGTAGGTTCCAAATTCTTAATCATTGAGAAGATTAATCAGGACCTCACTGCAAAAAAACAGACTGAGATTGCTGTTGATACAGTCGGAGCCGGTGATGGGGAGACAGTTATTGTCGTAGGAGGCAGCTCAGCCAGATGGGCAGCTGGAGACAAGAACCTTCCTGTAGATGCAGCTGTAGTAGGAATTGTTGATACCGTTGAAGTATCACAGTGTTAGGAAAATGAGAGGTGTGAGAAATGTCTAATATTTATACTAAAACTGGTGATAAAGGTACAACAGGTCTCTATGGTGGATCAAGAGTAGACAAAGACAGTTTAAATGTTGATGTTTACGGCACGATTGATGAAGCAATCTCCGTGTTAGGAATGGCATATGCACAGACTGAAACACCGGAGATCAGAGAATATATAAATCATATTCAGAAAAGAATGTTCCAGGCCGGCGCAGAATTCGCCAGCGACGAAAGAGGCATGGAAATGCTGAAAGATAAGATCAGCGAGGACGATATTAAGTATCTCGAAGATATTATTGATAAATCTACAGAAGTCAATGGACTGATGAGAGAATTCGTTGTTCCTGGAGTTAATCCTTCTTCCTCTACACTTCATGTTGCAAGAACTGTAGTTAGAAGAGCAGAGAGAAAGATCACAACATTGGCAAGAGAGATTCCGGTTCGAGAAGAACTTCGCAAATACATTAATCGATTATCCGATGCTTGTTTTGCAATGGCCCGCTTAGAAGAAGCGAAAGCACAGCAGGCAGAAATCGAGGAATTAAAAGCTCAGGTTCGTAAGATCGTTCAGGAAACTTTTGAAGCTGACAAAAAGGGAGAATCCAAAATGGATATCATGTCTTTAGATAATTTAAAGAAGATGGCTGGTTATGTAGAAGAGAAAGCCAACGAAATCGGAGTACCAATGGTATTTTCCGCAGTTGATGAAGGTGGCAATCTTTTATACTTCCAGAGAATGTCCGGAGCACTGCTTATCAGTGTTAAGGTATCTCAGGATAAAGCATACACAGCATGTGTCCTCAAATGTCCTACCAGCGCTCTTGCAGATGTTACAAAACCAGGTGATGCTCTTTGGAGTCTTCACAATTCTGGTGATGGTCGTATCGTTTGCTTCGGAGGAGGATATCCGATTGAAGTCGATGGCAAGGTAATCGGTGCCATTGGTGTCAGTGGTGGCAGCGCAGAACAGGATATGTGTGTTGCTACATATGCATTAGAAAAAATGCAAGGAGGAAATGCATAAAATGAATATCGATGTTGAATTAATTGAAAAAGTTGTCAAAAAAGTTTTAAGCGATGTTGAGACAGCTAGCCCTTGCGAAGAATACTCCTATGGTATTTTCGAAACAATGGATCAGGCTATTGAAGCATCCCATAAAGCTCAGAAAGAACTCATGAAACATTCTATGGCAGATCGTCAGAGATACGTAGAAGGTATTCGTGAAGTTGTTTGCAAAAAAGAAAATCTTGAATATATGAGCCAGCGTGCTGCTGAAGAAAGTGGCATGGGCGAAGTTGAATACAAAATCATCAAAAACAGATTAGCTGCTATGAAATCTCCTGGTATCGAAGATTTAGTAACAGAAGCTCTTTCTGGTGATGACGGTTTAACTTTAGTTGAATATTGTCCATTTGGTGTTATTGGTGCTATCGCTCCAACAACAAACCCAACTGAAACAGTTATCTGTAACTCCATCGCTATGATCGCTGGTGGTAACACAGTAGTATTCAGCCCACATCCACGTTCAAAAGGCGTTTCTATCTGGTTAATCAAGAAATTAAACGCAAAATTAGAAGAACTTGGTGCTCCTCGTAACCTTATCGTTACAGTTCAGGAACCATCTATTGAAAATACAAATATTATGATGCAGCATCCATTAGTACGTATGTTAGTTGCTACTGGTGGTCCTGGTATCGTAAAAGCTGTTATGTCCACAGGTAAGAAAGCTATCGGCGCTGGTGCTGGTAACCCTCCTGTAGTTGTTGACGAAACAGCTGACATCGAAAAAGCAGCAAAAGATATCATCAATGGTTGCTCTTTCGATAACAACCTTCCATGTATCGCAGAGAAGGAATGTATCGCAGTAGATCAGATCGCTGACTACTTAATCTTCAACATGAAGAACAATGGTGCTTACGAAGTAAAAGATCCTGCTATCATCCAGCAGCTTGTTGATTTAGTTACTATCGATGGCAAAAAACCTCAGGTTGATTTCGTAGGTAAGAGCGCACAGTACATCCTTAGCAAAGTTGGTATCAACGTTGGTAAAGAAGTAAAAGTTATTATCTGTGAAGCAAATGAAGATCATCCATTCGTTCAGGTTGAATTAATGATGCCTATCCTTCCAGTTGTTCGTGTTGCTAACGTTGACGATGCTATTGATATGGCAGTTCGTTGTGAACATGGTAACAGACATACAGCTATGATGCATTCCAAGAATGTTGAAAAACTCACAAAGATGGCTAAAGAAATCGAAACAACAATCTTCGTTAAAAATGGTCCATCTTATGCAGGTATCGGTGTTGGTGGTATGGGTTATACAACTTTCACAATCGCTGGTCCTACAGGTGAAGGTTTAACATCTGCTAAATCATTCTGCCGTAAGAGAAGATGTGTATTACAGGACGGTCTTCACATCAGAATGAAATAATTAAGAGGTGAGTAAAAATGGAAAAAAACCTTATTGATATTATCGCTCAGTCCGGTATCGTTGGTGCCGGTGGTGCAGGTTTTCCTACTCATGTAAAAGTGAATGCTCAGGCTGAATACGTAATTATCAATGGTGCTGAATGTGAACCATTGTTAAGAGTAGACCAGCAGTTAATGGCAATTGAAACAAGAAAGATCTGTGAAGCTTTAAAACTTGTTAAAGAACAGGTTGGTGCTACAAAAGCAGTTATCGCTTTAAAAGATCATTACCATGATGCTATTAACAGCTTCAATCAGATTATCGGAGAGTATGAAGGGATGTCCCTTCATCTCCTCGAAAACTTCTATCCAGCTGGTGATGAGCAGGTTACAGTATATGAAGTAACAGGAAGAATCGTACCAGAAGGTGGAATTCCTTTAATGGTTGGATGTGTTGTTTCTAACGTTGAAACAATGCTTAATATCTATAATGCGTACTATGAAGATCAGCCTGTTACAGATTCCTACGTAACATTCGCAGGTGAAGTTGCTAACCACGTAACAATGAAATTACCTTTAGGTATGACAGTTGCTGAAGCACTTGAACTTGCAGGTGGTGTTACAGTAGATGGACCTTACGTTGTTATCAACGGTGGTCCTATGATGGGTAAACATGTTGCATTAGATTCTAAAATTACTAAGACAACAAAAGGTTTAATCGTTCTTCCTGAAGATCATAAATTAATTCAGGATGTTAAGATGGATATCACAAAGATGCTCCATCAGGCTAAAGCTGCATGTTGTCACTGTAGTATGTGTACAGAAGTTTGTCCACGTAACTTACTCGGACATAGCATCGCTCCTAATAAGACAATTAGATTTGCTAGTTATGGAAGCTTATGTGATGGATCTGAAACTCCTATGATCGCATTCTTATGTTCTGAATGTAGATTATGTCATTATGCTTGTGTTATGAATCTTCAGCCTTGGAAGGTTAACCACGAATTAAAAGGCATTATGGCTAAACAGGGTATCAGAAACTCCTTAAAGAATGCACCAGAGTCCGCTCATCCAATGAGAGAGTATAAGAAATATCCAATTAAGAAATTAATTGCGAACCTTGGACTTACAAAATATAACGTTGCTGCACCACTTACAGAATTAACACAGGAAATCGATCACGTATCTATTCCATGTGCTATGCATATTGGTGCTCCTGCAGTTCCATGCGTTAACGTTGGCGACGTAGTTGCTAAAGGTGATGTTATTGCGAAACCTGCAGAAGGCAAGTTAGGTGCTTGTATTCATGCTAGTATCAGCGGTACTGTTAAAGCAATCGCTGACGGTTGTATCTCAATCGAAAAATAAAGGATGGTGTAAACACAGTGAGAAAAGCAGTTGGATTTGTAGAAATTAAAAGCATTCCTGTTGGAATCCAGACCGCAGATGAGATGGTAAAAGCAGGTAATGTAGAATTATTACTGGCTTCTCCAATGTGCCCTGGTAAATATATCATTATCATTGGTGGACAGGTTGGTCCTGTAAAAGCTGCTATGAGCAAAGCTGAGCTCGTAAGTGGTATTTACCTGATCGATACACACGTAATTGATAACGTACGTGAAGAAGTTCTTCCAGCAATCGCTGGTATTGGAACTCCAAATGAAATCCAGGCAGTTGGTGCTATTGAAACAATCTCCGCTTTAACAGCAGTTATTGCAGCTGATGTTGCAGTAAAAGCTTCTAACGTTAGCATTGTTGATTTAAGAGTTGCCAGAGGTTTAGGTGGTAAAGGTTACCTTGTTATCACAGGTGAAGTATCTTCTGTAAAATCTGCAGTAAATGCTTGCCTTGCAAAATTAGGTATCAGTGGTGAAGTAACATCTACTTCTATCATTCCTCGCCCACATAAATCTATTGTTGAAAATTTATTAAAATAATTTAATAAAGTAAAACAATGATATAAAAAAGGGCTACTATATTTACTGAGAATTCTCAGAAATATGGTAGCCCTATTGTGAATTAATGCAAGTGACAGGAGGCCGTTATGGCAAAAACAAATATTCCTTTATCAGATAATAACATTAAGTTTATCAAAAACTTTATTGGTATGTGCCGAATGAATGGCTTAGAAGGACCTGCAACTCCTTCTTTTACATTTAAAGAATATAGAGAAAATCTTGATGGAAATGTAATCTTTGATATCTATTATCAGATGAACACAATCACAGAACCATGTTGGAACATGACTGTAAAGATTGATACATCCGTAAGATTCCATGATGGAGTAGCGTCTAAACCAGGTGAAACATATTGCTATCTTGATTCTTATCGTATTGATCATGGTAGCTTGGAATTGATCACAAAAACATCGAAATTTAATGTATTCGCATTTTAACATAAAAAAGGAAGCGTCGCAGTAACGCTTAGTCCCATTCCTTACGGAATGGGCTAATCG
>JAUNNI010000165.1 GCA_030531555.1 Eubacteriales bacterium
CTCATGCATCTCATTCATTGATTTTCTATTCTTATAAACAATTTTTTTCTTTTTCAATATCATATTATGTAGCAAACTAAAAATCATTGCAAATAATCCGAAGCGAGTATTCCATATATGTAATAATCACACCAAGTATTTACCATCTTTCCTTGCCTGATATGACCCTCCTTAGTATATCCACATTTCTCAAGCATTTTTTGTGATGGAATGTTCCTAATATCAACCTCCGTCCAAAGTCTTTGCAATTGTGTATTTTCAAAACAAAATTTAGTAATTGCCTTTAATGCTTCTGTTCCGTACCCCTTACCATGACAATCAGCAGAAATTCGTATTGCAACAGAGGCCATTCGATCATTTTCTATCAGATACACATATAAATCACCAATCACTTTTTTAGATGATATTTCTTCAATTCCAAGGTGAAAGGTTTTAGTTGGTTTTTCGCTCTTTTCAAAGAGAAGCTCCGGATTCTTTTCGGACTTACTTGGTCCTTTTCCCCAGTATGTATAAATGGAACTATCCGGCATCCAATCTTTAAGTGCTGTAACATCGTGCGCATTCATTGGACGTATAATTAATCGTTCCGTGTGAATCGTTGGCTTTGTAATAATATAATCGGCTAATAACATTTTCAACCCCCTAGAAATTGAACTCATCTTCCCAATTGAATTCACTGCTTTCCTCATATGATTTAGGCCAGTGACTGCACCATTTGGGTGTAATAGGGTTTTCGATTCGGTCAATGCTTGGAGTATAAGGTTTCAAATCAAGTACCATACTTCCTGGAAAAGCATCAATGTAATAAAGTCCAATTATACCAGCCTTTTCATCAACATAAGCGATACTTACATTGGAAACTGCAATTGGATTAGGTCTTTCTGGAGAACGAAGTGCAAATACACCTATTTCTTCTGGGCCTTTCTTATAAGGCTTCTTTTCAATCAACATTCCACGGTCTTTCGTATTATCACATCCGTCAAACCACCACAAAATCTGCACGTGACTGTAATCTGCAAGGCCTTTAAGGCCATTTTTGTAGATAGAATCAACTGTAACTTTAAACTCTCCGTTTTCATTTTCTATTTTTCCGATGGGAAATACTTTAATCTCGTTCATAATGAACCTCCTTAAAATAAACTCATCGAGCGCTCGATAGGTATATTGTACAAAGTGTAATTTATACTTCAACCCCTAAATCGGAATTCTAATTAAAACATCTGTTCTACATACTGAAATATCAAAACAATATGCTAACGTTACCGTACATTACCATTCTAACAATTCCTATTACAATAAGATGTGCTGGATAGTATATATAGAAAAACCACTTCAGCCAACCAGCTTTCCCTCTCTGTCCATTGTACTGTTTCATAACTGGATATACCAAAATAACAAATAACGTTACGATTCCATAAATTTTGCTTACAAAGAAAAAAGATACCACGGCATACATAAGAACCCAAAGCATCATTCTAAAAGTTTGTTTCTTCAAATCTCCTCGATTTCTGTATATATCCA
>JAUNNI010000099.1 GCA_030531555.1 Eubacteriales bacterium
GTTCGTCCGACCAATAAATCTTAGTCGGAAGGCTCAAAATTCCGAGAGCCTATAAAGTCTTGTCCTTGCAGCCATCCAGTTGTTCTGGATATACTCGCTGCTTTCACGGATCCTTTTTTCTCCCGTGCTATCTTTCAGGGCACCAACCAGTCTCTCCACGATTTCTCTGAACTCTGCTTTTGTCTGCTTTCGGATTGCGTGATATAATTCCGCCTTTGCATCCTCCTGACTGTCTTTCATATGGCTTGTAAGCTTCGTGATGTGTTTGCTAAGATGAAATTCATCGAGCACAAACACTGCTTTTTCCAGATATCTCTTCCCTGCTTTGATCCAGGAAGCTCCATCTCCATTCAAATATATCTTTTTAATCTTTGATACTTCATAATGAGATGAGATATATCCCCATATTTCTTTCCATAGTTCTTCATTTTTGCCGTGTTTCCCGGAAAAATAATAAGGATTAATCAATTGATTCCTTTTGCTCTTCGGTGCTTCTGGCTGAATCCCTTCATAAACATATACAAGTTTGGTGATCATTCCATTGTTTTTGTGATTATTTTCTGTTTTGATGAGATCCCCTTTTTTCTCCCTGAACTGGAGTGATATGTGATCCTCATCCGCATCAATATAAAGATACTCTACCGTTCTTTTTACTTTACATTCTTTTTTATCCTCTGGAAATCGGAGTCTGTGGATCTTGTTTTTTACCGTCTGCTTGCTTACTCTGTCTGATGTTATACTGATTTCTTCACCACCACGGCGATAAGATGTTTCTGCTGCTTCCTCATACATCTTTACTTCTGCGTCTTCCGTAATCCGTTCATGAGGTTCCATTCCTAAGATCTGATCCAGAAGATAATGTCTTTCTCCGGTTTGTCGGTTAGTAAAAAGAGTTTTCTTAAATGCAACCTCTCCAAGAGAAGTGAGCAGTTTTTTATTAGAATGCTTC
Source organism: Eubacteriales bacterium (assembly GCA_030531555.1). GTDB lineage: Bacteria > Bacillota > Clostridia > Lachnospirales > Lachnospiraceae > Anaerobutyricum. The sequence goes on from JAUNNI010000099.1 coordinate 950, forward strand.
TCTATGTACCAGTCTGCCTTACGTACTCCACTATCGATCAGCATCTGATTCATTTCTTCCAGAGATTCCTGCAACATCATACGACCAAGATTATGAAGTTCTTCTGTAATTCCTGTGATATAAGAATAGAGATTCTTTGGATCTTTAAAGAAATTTTCCTCCAATTTTTCAAAAATGTTGATGCTCTTTTCGGTAAAATATCTTATACTATTATTCATGAGAGATGTCATCCTTTCTAAAGTTTTTTGTTTGGTCACTTAATACTTTATCACTAAAGATGACATCTCTTTATTTTTATTTTCCGACTAAAATTTTACGCTAGCATTAAATAAATGAGCGATATGCTATTTAATCTTGCTTGAATATATATAGAATAAAACTAAGAGAATTATAAAAAATAGTCCTTTGTCGATATTACTTTTATAACTAATCATTTTTTAAGGAGAGAAAAACATGATTCAACAAAGCTTGGTTACAATGAAAAATTTGACAAAACGTTTTCTTGCTATGACTCTGACAGTAATATTAGCTGTAACCATGTTGCCGGGAAGCTTACTGGAAACGATGGGCATGAAAACAGAAGCACAGGCAGAAACAACACTTAGAAATCCTAGGATTGTGGAAGATTCCAGTATGAAGGCTGGGCAGAAAGTTACTTGGGATTGTGTGTGGTTTGGGGAGTATCCGCAGACTGAGATTGTGGATACACCTGAGAGAAGTGGATGTTATGGAAGAAATTGGAATGATGGGAATCAATATGAAGTTAATCCTAGTCTTTATACAGCTTTAAAGAATGCAACTTGGTCTAGTAATAATATCGCAAAGATAGGAAATGAAAGATATCAAAAAGTTAGCAAAGGTGATGGATTTTTTCCTAGTAGTGATTTAGCGAGAGAGTATTATAATTGGTCGTCTTCTACCGAAGAGCATTATTTTCGATATGAACCAATTAAATGGAGAGTGTTAAATATATCCAATGGAAACATTCTTCTTTTTGCGGACAAAGCATTAGAAAATGAATCATATGATGGTGCCAATTTGTCTGGTATTACCTGGGAAAAAAGTAGAGTACGTAGTTGGTTGAATGGGTATAATGAGACAATGAATTCGAAAGGCGTTGATTTTACTGTTATTAACCAAAACTTTATTAATAAAGCTTTTTCTTCAGAAGAAATTTTAGCCATCAATAACACACATGTTATAAATGATAACAATATCACATATGGTACAAATGGTGGTAATAACACTATTGATAAAATATTTTTGTTATCTGAATCAGAGATATATGGTACTGATCAAGCAAATTCGTATGGATTTTCAAAGAAATCTGGTGTGAATGATGAAGCTAGAAGAATGAAGAGCAGTTGTTATGCAAAAGCTGTAGGTGTACGAAATAATACTACAACGGAATATCTAGGTAATTGTGTGTGGTTGTCACGTTCTCCTGGAAAAGAGGCAACCAATGCTATAACTATATATATGTATGGAGAAGCAATCTCCTATTATAACATTGGTCAATATTTTGCCATATGTCCAGCTTTAAATTTAAATAGTTTATATACAGATGTCTATTCTTATGCAGGAACTGTGTGCAGTGATGGAACAATGAATGAAGTAGCAGCACCAGGTGGTGGGAATACAGATCCAGAAGACAAAGGATTCACGATTTCTTCAATTAACCTTCCATCCACTCAAACAATCGAGAAATGTAATGAAACTGCTACAATCACAGCTGATGTAACGGTAGAAGTAGATTCAGAGGAAGTGCTTGGTACGAATATTGAAAACAGAATTGCATCTTCTCTGAATGTAACTAGTAGTGATTTTTCTATCGTAGAAATTTCTTCTGTGTCTGGGTCAGGAAGTCTACTCGGAAATCAATATAAAGTTTCCATCAGATTAAACATAAAAGATTCAGGAACAACAAAGATCACCGCATCTGCAGATGGAAAATCAGCTGAATGCAACGTTACGGTACATGATGTTGAAATTCAAAATCTCAAACAAAGCATTTTCAATAATCCTAAAATCAATGTGGAATGGGATGTAGCTCAAAATGCAGATGGATATTTTGTACAATATGCAAAGAATGCAGATGCGCTGACAGAATCCAACGAAAAGTATGATGTCACTGATACAAAATATGTCAGTGAAAACATGGAGTATGGGGAGACATATTATGTAAGAGTCAGTGCATATAAGACTGTAGATGGAGAAAAGAAACATTATTCCTGGAGTGAGCCGATCTCTGTGAAGATATTGGATGTCTGGAGTTTTGCTAATTCAGAGACAGATCTTAGAAATAATGCACAGTATATTTCTTTGAAAGACTTCAATACATTGACAAAAAATCTTTCTACAGAGGAACAAGATTTAATAAAGTACTCTTTAGGTGAGGATGGGACACAAAAATATAATTTGAATTTGGAGGGAGCATTACCGGCTGATAGAATGGTTGGGTGTGGTGGTATATGCTATGGATTTGTTGCCTGGGCAGCCTTAATAAACGCCAATATACACAAACCGTCTGATATTCAGGAAAATGCGAAGACCCTGTATCAACTAACTAATGCAGATAATAATGTTTCCGCTATTAATTTTTATTATATTCAAGAAAAACTTTCCAATTTTAGTAATGCAGCACAATCTTTCTCAAATATAAGTTTAGATGAACAATTAAAACAGCTAGACATTCAAGCAAGAGGATGTCAAAATGGTGGCTCTCCTGTTTCCATATGTTTTTCCTGGTTAGATAATAATGGATATAATGAAGATGGAACAGTGATAGATAATATAGAGGGGCATTGGTGCAGTCATCAGATAATGGTATATGGAGCAGAAACTGGATATTGGCCGATTGAAGCTATAAATGTGAATAAAGAAGCAATAGTATCAGCGAATTCAGGCACTGTTTTCACAAAGAAATATTTGGTCTATAATCCGAATTATCCAGGAGATACCTCTGGATTATATGATATTTATGTTACAGATGATGATTCAAAATGGTGTATACCGGGTCTTGGATTTATTTGTACAAATGCATTGGGAGAAATTGAAGAGGATGATATTAAGTGTGACAAAAATAATTGTTTTTTAAATCTTGTGACGAATGACCTTTCTCTGTTAAATCAAGTTGACTATGTGACAGGTGACATTAGTACTAAGGATTACACAAATTATCGCGGTACACAATTAGAAGTGCTTGCAGATAATACGTATCACATCGAATCTGATTCGGGATCTGCCGATATTAATGGCCTTACAATTGATAATTCTTCATATCAAGGAAACGTAGTTGTGGTTCCGAACGCAGGATCATTTGACAATAGAGTATATTATAGCAATGTATATATACCAACAAGTGAAAAACTAAAAATTACTTCTAGCAAATCACTTTCGTTGCGATTAATAGGATCAGAATCTTTGCTGACAATCTGTAATGATAAAAAAGGAACTGTTTCATTCACAGAAGATAATCAGATTATTATCGATACGGAGGCTGGAGATAAGGGCCTTGTTAGATTCGCAGAAGCAAATGAACACGTAATAGCTGGAGCGGATGCAATAGAAATCGATTACAATAATATAGATAACCTTACATATGATTATGGCAGAAACATTATCAGTGGAGATAATCTTGATTCACTTGATGTTACTGTTATTGTAAATGAGCAGGAGAAAACCCTTCCTGTGTCTACAGATAAAAATGCAGTTCAAATCAAATGCAATGATGAAGGGGTAATTGCTTCTATAGACTCAGACAATAATGGTACCTTTGATCAGGTGATTGCCACTGCGACTATTGAATCCCACACTCATTCCTGGAACTCTGGTACTATCACCAAAGCAGCAACCTGTACCACAAAAGGAATCAAAACCTATAGATGTTCCTGTGGTGTAACCAAAACAGAAGAAATTCCTGCTATTGGTCATAAGTGGGATGCTGGTGTAATTACCAAAGAACCAACCACAACCTCTACCGGTGTCATGACCTATACCTGTAATAAATGTGGAGATAAGAAAACGGAATCTATTCCGAAAAAGACATCTACAACAATTTCCTTGTGTAATCCAAGAGTTCTTAGTGAATCCCAAATGACGATAAAATTAAAAACTACTTGGGACTGTATCTGGTTTGGATCCTATCCACAGACAGAAATTGTAGATCATGAAAGCGCTAGTGGGGTTTATGGGAAAAAATGGGCTAATGTAAACGATTATGAAGTGGATGAAAATCTTTATAATGTGCTTCAAAATGCATCTTATGATATGAATGGCGATACAATAATTGCATCTCAAAAATATAGACGTTTACAAAAAAGTGATGTTACTCTATCAACTAATGGTAACGGCTTTTATTACAATTGGCCGGACAGTGATACATATCATTATTTTCGATATGAACCAATCAAATGGCGTGTTTTGAATATCAGCGGTGAAAAAGCATTGCTATTAGCAGATATTACATTAGATTGTCAGAAATATTATCCAGATTTATCATCAACCACTTGGGAAACATCTACCATTCGTAGTTGGCTCAATGGATATGGTAATGAAAGTAATGCATATGGTGTGGATTATAGTAATAAGAATTTTATTGATTTTGCTTTTTCTATTAACGAAAAGTCTGCTATTTTTAATAGTGAAGTTGTAGATGATACAAATGTAGCGGGCGAGAAAAAAACTATAGATAAAGTATTTCTTTTTTCTGAAAAAGAAGTTTCAAATTCGGACGTTACTCAGAAATATGGATTTCCAAATAATCGAGCGTCAAATTTAAATAGAAGTAGTAAAAGTAGCACCTATGCAAAAGCTATGGGAATTTATAGTGGAACATATTCGAATGAGCTTGGTAATTGTGAGTGGTTGTTAAGAAGCAAAACTGATGATAAATTTTATATAAAATGTGTAAATCAATATGGAGCTATAAATGATTTTAACAAGGTTACCTATGCTGGATGTGGTGTTAGACCTGCTTTGAATATTAATTTATCAACTAATTTGTATTCCTTTGCGGGAACTGTTTGTAGTGATGGAACAGTGGATGAACACGCTATCTCTGGAAGTGGATCACATGATCATATTTTTGATGTAGGAACAATCACTACCAAGCCTACTACAAGCTCGACAGGTGTGAAAACCTATACTTGCAAGATTTGTGGTCAAACAAAAACCGAAGTAGTTGCTAAACTTCCAACATCATCAACACTAACCCCAGTAGCAAATGTAATTACTGCAACTGATATCACAAGAATTTATTCCACTGGAACCCAATCCTTTAATATTGGAGCAAGCTGTCTTGGTGGAGCGAAATTGACCTATACATCGAATAACAGCAATATCCCTGTTAATAGTGCGGGTCAGGTTACCGTGAAAGCGAAATATATGGGGGAAGCCACTATCACAATCGCATCATCAGCTACCGAGAAATATAAATCTACAATGAAACAGATTACTGTAACAGTTACCCCTAAGAAAACCACCATTTCCAAGGCTACTTCTCCAAAGAAAATGACAATGAAAGTCACTTGGAAGAAGAATGTGACAGCAAGTGGATATCAGATTTATGTATCTACAAGTAAAACATTTGCAAGTAATAAAGTACTTACAATAAAAGGCCAGAAAAAAGTTTCTGCCACTGTTAAGAAACTTAAGAGTAAGAAAAAATATTACACAAAAGTTCGTGCATATAGGGCAGTAAGTGGCAAAAAGATTTATGGACCTTGGAGTGCGGTAAAAGCTTGTAAAGTGAAATAAGATATGATTTGAGTCGAGGGAGAGATTCCTAAAGAATCTTTCCCTCAGTTTTTCTATAAGCTCTTTTTCAATGAATTAAATTAGAAATGTTGTACCCATAATATTGTAAACAAATATATTATTATATATAATAAAAACAAAATAATGGTTTAAAAGGAGAAACAACATGAAAACTATGAAAAAAGTAATGATGGCTTTATTTATCGTATGCGCATGCGCCATCATCGCACCAAATGGAATTGCTAATAGCAATCCATCAGAAGTAAGTGCTGCTACAAAAAAACTGTCAAAGAAACAACAGCATAAATTGTACGCATCCACAATGAAAAAATATGCCGTTAAGGTAAAAGAATCCGTTTCCGATCCAGAACTTTATGGAGATTATGATTTTAGCAGATATAGAGTAATGTATGTATTTGCTGATATTGACAAAAATGGAACAGACGAATTAATTATGCGCTATCGTGATCCAGCCAGCGGAAAATATACTGGTATTAGCACTGGATATGGAGAAAACACAAGTATCTATACAATCCGAAATGGTAAAGTAAGAACAGTGAAAGAAGGATCTAATTGGAGTCCTTATTGCCACGATTACTATGTTCGTGTTTACAAAGGAAGTAAATATATCGATTTTGGCTTTGCACATGGATATTTAGATTATGCTTTTTCTAAATTCTCTAAAGGATATTTATCAAAGAAAACTGTTTATAGTTTAACTTCATATGTATCATATGAAACCAACAAAACAGTATATTATATCAATAACAAGAAGGTTTCCAAAAATGCGTTTAACAAGAAATACAACGCATTAACAAATAGCACAAGCAAAAAGAAGAATAAAGGATATCTCATGAAGATTTACAAATAATTAAATGAGCATGAAAAGCCATTACTCGGTGAATAGAGTAATGGCTTTTCGTTATTTACGGCTGTTTGTTTGAAAAAAGGGATACTCATAGCGCTTGTCTAACAAGAACTATGGTATCCCTTTTCATTTCATAAG
>JAUNNI010000019.1 GCA_030531555.1 Eubacteriales bacterium
ATTAAGCAACTTTTCTATCCGACAAATTCCTATTAATCTGATTATTGTTTTCTATCTTCTTTCTTATACTCTCAAGTATTGAAACGACTTTTTTTTGAACTTCAAGTTCAGGAACATTAAATAGAATTTGTCTGAATGTTGTTGATGGTCTTCCAAGTGCAGGAACACCTACTTGTGACGCATTAGCTAATAATCTATGCTGACCTATAGGAGTATGTAAGAAATAAACCATATATTCAGGCATAATCTTTTCATTACATCTTATTCTAAACTGACTTTGCGATATAACATATCTCTCATATTTAGAATCTTGTGGTATAAATATAGCTTGTCCCAAAGTTCCTCTATGTGTAATAACAACATCGCCTCTATAGGCATTTGCTTTCTTTAAACTATCAGCTTTTTCTTCTGTCAAATAACCAAATGAATCCTCGTTTAATACATACCCAATAAGATTGGACCCGTTAAGTATTGGTATTCCTGACTCAACATAAAACTCTTTTTTTACATTTGATCCAAACGGCCCCATTGCAATTTCATCAATGAGATCATCTGCAACGATTTCTTTAAATTTCATCTTTTCTTCCTTATTACTCCGATAAATCACAACATTTTGCCCATTATATAAATACACAATTTATACCAAGTTTATTCCAAAAGGAACAAGCTTCCTCACTGGCAGGCTCAAGTCTAATTTTGTCAACTTCTATTTCAAATTGTTGAAAAAATTGCTGCATGATTTTTGTTCCAATTCCTTTATTCCTATATTCTTCCAATACTTCAAATTTATTAATATTCATATAATCATCTACATCGTAATACAATAAAGCAATAACATTCTGCTTATTGTCTAAAATCTTATATAAATAACAGTCATTCTTCCAAATATAATCTTTATCAATTATTTCCCAAGATAAATAGAAATTATATTCTAATCGTATTTTGGTTAATTCATCAAATAAACATTTTTCAAACAAAAACACCTATTCCACCTCTGTTTCCATTCCTAAAGCAGCATTTTATCCTATATATTTTCTATGTGCGTTTTTCACGTTACTTTGTTTCACCATCGCATAATGCAATGTTGTGTCAATCTTTTCATGTCCAAGCAATTTTTGCACCTGTTCTATCGGCATTCCTTTATCTATTGCAACTGTTGCCATTGTTCTTCGGAATTTATGTGGATGACATCTTTTAATTCCCACATATCGTCCCAATTGTCTAATTCTAAGTTCTATTCCATTAATCGTAATTCTATTATATGGTTTTCTAAGTCCAACAAACAAAGCCACATTATCATCGCTACGTGATTTCAGATATTCCTGTAAATGGATCTTTGTTCGAGCATCAAAATACACAATCCTTTCTTTATCACCTTTTCCAAGAACAATACATTCTCTTTCAACGAAATCTACATCCTCTATGTTAAGATTGACCAGTTCACCAATCCTCATACCTGTTGATGATAGAAGATCAATAATTGTAAGGTCTCTAATTTCTGTACAAAAATCACGTAACCGTTCTATTTCATCATCTGTATATACTTCTTTTACCGATGATGTTGTTTTAATTTTATGTATTCTTCTAACAGGACTTTTCAATATATAGTTTTCGTCCTCTAACCAATTAAAGAAGCTTGACATTACACGCCTGATATTATCCACACTGCTCTTACTCACATTTCTCTTTGATTGATAACTGGCAAGATATTTTCTAAGATCATCTGTTGTTATCGATCTGACATTTTTATCCAATGAAATAAGCATTTTTTGTATAATATTCGAATAATAAATCAGGGTTCTCTCAGAACGTCCTTCCAATTTTTTAGTCGAAAGAAATCGATTCAGTAGCTCAATTGAATCTTCTTCAGTAGCATTATTTTTTGATAAATCTTCTAATGTTTCTCTTAATCTTAACAACTGACCATTGTCAAGCACATCAGCCATTTTATACATGATAATATTTATCTGATCCTGTTCCATAGCATATACCTCCTTTTTCTTGATATATACTATTCAGGAACAATCTCATCAAACATGTATTACCATTTAGCGGAGTAACTAAATATCCAATTCACTAACATCAAGCTCACCTGACATAAGTTTTGGAAGTAAGCTATCCCTCATTGTAATCAATCGACAGTTTTCTTCATAATTAGCCTTTATAATTGCATCCATTGGACTAACTATTTCTTCAAACTTATCCATCAAAGCTTTATTAGGAATTTGAATAGTCATGCCATTCATCGAGTCTTTGTTTATTGAACCGAATACTGTGCCCTCGCCATTATAAACATCAAACTGCTCCTTTAAGCTGTACATCGTATATAAAACGAAAGATTGATGATCATCCTTAGATGCAACCGAACATAAACCACGACCAATGCAACACGCTTCATAAGCAACATTAACATCACCCACAGGAGCTCTTACACTCATGAGCACCGAATTCTCTTTTGCCATTCGTTTTGGAGCCGTGGTGAACAGTCTTCGGGTCGGAAATCTATCCCCAAATTCGGCCCTTCCCTGATAAAATACTGAACCTTCGCCGTTCTCGTTATATGTATCCCCTTTTGGAGATTGACCCATAATAATATTAGCAATATCAGAAAGAACACCTTCACTGCATTTTTCAGAAGAATTAAGAATTAGTTCCTTGTATATAGCCATTGCCTGCTCCGATAAATTCCTATTAATCTGATTATTGTTTTCTATTTTACTATCAATACTATCCAGTATTTCAGCTATTCTTCTCTGAACCTTGATATCTTTTGGAATTCTAACCACAATGTTTTTCATGACATTTCCAGATACTTCTTTGAAAGTCGTTCCAGATCCCATTCCTTCAATATCAGGCTTCTTATATTTCAACAAATAATATAAAAATAAAAAGTATACTTTTTCATTTGGTATAACGCTCTTAAATCCTTGATTAGTACATATTTCATTTGCGGCAATAACTACATATCCAATTGGTGCTCTAGATGAAAACAGTACTGAATTTTCTGGAAGCATCTTAGTAGAGCAACTATTAAATCCTTTTTTGGTAATGCTTCTACCACCTTTTTCTATATATCTTTCTGAAAAAGTAGATAAATCTTTTGGCGTAAGCCAAGGTATATCACCATCATAATTTGACTCATCTTTAGTTGATGGAGTTGCCCCACCAACAATCTCCCCAATATCTGATAATTTATACTCTATCCATTCCTTCATTTATTCATCCTCTTGCTCATACAAATCACAATTATCCCAATGGATAACCAATAGTCGCTAATTTCTGTCTTATTTCTTCTTCCAACTTATGACTATCTTTAAACAAGTCTGATAATTCCGATGTTAATCGAGTCATTTTCTCTTCAAATGGTTCTCCATCATCTTCCTGTTCTGCAATTCCTACATAACGACCTGGCGTAAGAATATAATCCTGTTCTGCAATTTCATCAATAGTTGCCGCTTTACAGAAGCCCTTAATATCTTCATATTCTTTTCCTTGTCTCCAGTTCTGATATGTGGACGCAATTTTCTTAATATCTTCTTCTGACAATTCACGAACCTTTCGATCAATCATATGACCAAGTTCTCTGGCGTCAATGAAAAGTACTTTACCGTCAGTATTTTCATTTTTTCCTTTTCTCATAATCCATAATGAGACAGGAATACCTGTAGAATAGAACAGCTGACCTGGCATTGAAACAATACATTCAACAACATCACCTTTAATCATGTTTGTTCGAATATTTCCTTCATTGCTTGTATTGGAACTTAATGATCCATTCGCAAGAACTGTTCCTGCCACGCCATTGACTGGATTCAGATGATGTAACATATGTTGTAACCATGCGTAATTAGCATTTCCAGCCGGTGGTGTTCCGTATCTCCAGCGAACATCTTCCTGGATTCTTTCCAATCCATAATCGGACACATTAAAAGGTGGATTAGCAAGAATGAAATTTGCTTTTAATGATTTATGTTGATCATCATGGAATGAATCTGCATTATGCTTTCCAAGATTTGCTTCTAACCCACGAATTGCAAGGTTCATTTTTGCGAGTTTCCATGTAGTTGGATTACTTTCCTGCCCAAAGATAGAAATATCAAAAAGATTTCCTTGGTGTTCTTTTACAAAACGGGCACTCTGGCAGAACATACCACCACTACCGCACGCAGGGTCAAAAATCTGGCCTTCAAATGGTTCGATCATCTCAACGAGAGTACGTACAATACATGATGGTGTATAGAATTCCCCACCAAGTTTACCTTCAGCCGAAGCAAATTTACTTAAGAAATATTCGTATACACGCCCGAGAACATCTTTTTCCTGTGCAGCAGAAGATCCTACTTCAATATTCGTGAATAAAGTAACTAATTCACCCAATCGTGTTTTATCTAATTCTGGTCTGGAATAATTTTTTGTCAAAACTCCTTTTAAAGAATCATTCTCTTTCTCGATGGTTTCCATTGCATTATCGATAACATTTCCGATATCTGTACTTGTTGCATGGGATTTGATTTCACTCCATCTTGCTTGCTTGGGTACCCAGAAAATATTTTCAGAAACATATTCATCCCTGTCTTCTTCATCTCCAAATCCTTCTTCTAATAATTCCTGGTATTTCTCTTCAAAAGAGTCAGAAACATATTTTAAAAATATAAGACCAAGTACGACATGTTTATATTCTGCCGCATCCATGTTAGATCGTAATTTATCTGCAGCCAACCATAACTTTTCTTCAAACCCTACATTGGTGGTGCTTTTACCTCTTGCCATAATCATTACCCCTTAAATATATTTAAAAATTATTCTAAAAACATAACACTTTTCTTTTTATAGTTTATCATAAAACGACCATCTTTAACATTGTTATCTATGATATTAAAATCTCAGAGATACGTATTTATATTATTGATAATACTAATAGCCAAGACTAAAAATAGCCTTGGCAAAGTACCAAATTCATACTAATATTTATAAATTATTTAAAGAACGCATCTTATTCTTCACAGGCTTCCAAATACTCGTTTTCTAAATCACAATTTGGAATCTCAATCTCATCCAGATATTTTCCAACAGTCTCCTGCTTATAGATATCCACATCATCCCAGCTTGCTCTTACCATGTAGATAAGATAACGACGAATTTTAATGATTTCCTCCTCATGATCTGCTTCAAATATCATTTCGTAATCATCAATTTCATCGTCATAAAAAGCATTCACATAATCAAATGTATCATCATCAAATTCAAGCATACCATCGATGCAACTTTTCTCCGGATCATAGAAATGCGGAATACCCTCAACCTCCGCTAAGATATGATAACTTAATTTTCCTTCTTCATCTTGCAATACAAGTTCAGCAATCACTGGACCAGATACTGGCCCACATGCCATTCCACCGCCAATTTCAACCTTTACATCTTTGATTAAATATTTCATAATATACCCTTCCTTTTTTGATTCTTATGTTTACTTCTCAGTCTCGTCTTTATTCCAAGGTAATCTTGCCTGTATCAACATATTAAGCATCATCATGGTGTCAAAATAATCTGAATCTAAGGCATCATCCAGGTATTTATATAGTTCCAACATATTCTCCTGTTTGATTCCATAATCAAACAAATCCTTTCTTGTTACTCCAAAGAGACTACTTTTATCGTGTTTGGAATATGCAGCAAAAATGCAGATAGATTCTCCGATTTTAGGACCTGCGATATGCGTTATCTTCATTTCATGGATATAATAATTTTCGTCTGATCCTTCTTTCATATCTGCAATCGTTTTATCTTCCGTGTTGTTCTGATAATAAATCTTTTGCTTCGCACGTCCTACAGCAACTAGATCACCATCATCTTTTAAAAGATTTCTCCATTTTTCTGGAAGATAGTATGCACACTTTCGAACCAATATTACTTTTGTTTCTGTAGTACCATCTGCTTTCACAATATCTGACTGACGATGCCAGGTATCTGGATCCACTGTAAATCCAGAACGCTCTGCAATGGAAGCATTTAACGAGAGCTGTCCAAGTTCTGATACTGTGTAAGAAGGAATATAACGATATTCTGTAGTTAATTCTCCGCCAGATGTAGGTTCCATGTTAAGCCAAAGGATACAGTCGCCAAATATCTCTCTTAACAAATCAATGTACATATGAAAGATTCCAATTTGTCGGTAATCCTCTCTTACATATCCGCTCTCTATATAAAGAATATTATCTTCCTGTCCACATGCTCTGATCTCATCCATTCTCTTGACCATAAGATCCATGTATTCCTGCTCTTCATTTCCTTCGCTGAACTGCCATAATGCCCAGTATGGATTCAATGTTCGATATGCATCGGTGATATCAAGAATATCAAATGGAATCATCTCACGAAGCTTATCCATATGAGGTCGGAATACATGCTGCATCACAATAGTAACATCGGTGACAAATGCTGCAATTACTTCATTTCCAAAAAAGACATATGTGTGAATCTTTTGAAGTACAAAATCTGGTTGTGGTTCTCCATTAATAATCTGACTATCATGTCCAAAGGAAAGCTGATATTCTGTTAAGAAATAGGATACATATGGTCCCCACTCATAGATTAATGCATTCATGTTTTCCATATCCTGACCGGTTAGGATTCCCAATGCCTTTTTATGAGAAGTTTTCATTTTCTTTGTCTTTTTGAAATCTACTTTTTTGTTGAAGTATTTTTCCATTGTATTTGTATTTCCTCCAAAAATAAGATTTTCAAGAGGAATTCCAAAATAATCTGCAATCATATCCAGTTTTGTAAGGTCTGTAATTCCAGATCCCTTTTTTGCTTTTTCAAGATTACTGATATCTGCCTGATACATTCCCAGAGCTTCTGCCATTGTTTCCTGTGATACTCTTCTAAGATATTTTCTGTTTTCAAGAATTCTTTTTCCTATCTTTTCATATTCGATCATTTTTCTTACCTCCTGATGGATATATCATACCGTTGAAACAATGCAAATTTTATAGCTCATTTCTTATAATCTGAATTTCCTTTAAGAATAAAGAATCATTTTTCCTGTTTTGGTGATTAATATATAATCATAGTTTTCCAAATTTTCCATCATAATCTGCCCGTATTTTTCAAAATCAATACATGAAAGAATTTCTTCATCTGTTATTTCTTCACATCTTTTAATCCAATGTCTGGCTAAATCTTCTTCTCGTGTGAAAACTCCCTCTATTTCAAAATAGTAATCGTTTCCAATCACACCTATCAATTCATTCATTTCTTCCAGTGTAAGATTGAACTTTCTTATAGAAAAACTTGTTAAAAGTTCATCGTCATAAAATTTAGTCAGATAATTAAGATTTTGGGGATTTCTAAAGTCATCAATACTATATCTTCCACCGTGATATGATCCATCATAAAACATGCATCCTGGCTTTATAACATCAACAAATCTAGATTGCGTTAAAATCTCTATTTCTCGAGAGCTGCCATTATAAATATAATACCGATGAAAAAATTCTTTTTTATTCGCATAATAGTTTAAAATATCTCTTATTATCTTTCCTGTTTTCTTGCTGATATTATAAATGCGTTCCGAGGTGATATTTTCACATTCAGATAAGACACTATAAATAGATTCCCTAAATGACTCAAATGAATTGAATTTTCCATCAAAATATAATTTTCTTATAATATCTTCATATCTGGTTACAGACATTCTATTCTTTTTTACACAATCGTCATTGTAATCATATACTAAAGTTGGGGTAGCAAATGCAGCCAAATGATTCTCCATATCTTCTCTAATGTATATAATAGTCACTTTGTATATATCGTGTAGCTTAGACGTAATAACACCTTCTTTCCATAGATTTTTTATTCAATCTCTGAAATTTTCTTTTTTACACGAGAAAATCCAAATTCTTTCTCCATATAGTGGTCTGCGCATAAGAGAATATTTTCCATCTGATCTCCCATTCCTCTTCCATGATTTCCATGCTTACCATTTTTGTCCCATGAACAGATAAATGGCAGATTATTTTCCGCTTCATTACCCATTTCTACACAATAGTATCCAGCTTTTTGAAAATCTTCATTGAAAAACAAACAGATTTTATAACAGAGTGGTTCTCTTTCTGGAGTAGGTAACTCTAATGTTTCAACCAACGCTTCTTTACAAAGACGGTTAAGAGAAATCTTAAAATCTTCTTCCTTATACGGCATCTCCATTTCATTTCTTTCAAATTGTTCTTTAAAAATTCGATAGATAAGAGACTCGTCTTCCAGAAACGCACTAACTAATGTCCAAGGATCTTCAAAAAATATTTCAGGTAAAATGCGATGTTCAATAAGATATCTTACGTTTGTCTTATCCATTTTTATCCTCCCATTTCAGTCGAAACACAAAACAAAAAAATATGTGTTTTATAACTTTTCTTCACTATCTTCTTTTACAGATTTACAAATTCCAAAGTACTCTCTTACCTTCTGATCCACAACTTCCATCACTTCAGGATGTTCCTTAAGGTATGTCTTTGCATTTTCTCTTCCCTGGCCAATTTTCTGACCTTCATAAGCATACCAGGCACCACTTTTCTTGATCACATCTGATTTAACTGCAAGATCAATAAGATCACCTTCGCGGGAGATTCCCTGACCAAACATGATATCGAATTCAGCTTCTTTAAACGGTGGAGCCACTTTGTTTTTAACCACTTTTACACGAGTATGGTTTCCAATGACTTCTCCACCCTGCTTAATTGCTTCCACTCTTCTTACATCCATTCTTACAGAGGAATAAAATTTAAGGGCACGACCACCAGTTGTTGTTTCAGGACTTCCAAACATTACACCAACCTTTTCACGAATCTGATTGATGAATACTACTACACAGTTAGATTTATTGATTACTGCGGTTAGTTTTCTCATGGCTTTGGACATGAGTCTTGCATGAAGACCTACCTGAAGATCATCCATGTCCCCATCAATCTCTGCTTTTGGTACAAGAGCTGCTACAGAGTCAATAACAATAATATCAAGAGCACCGGAACGAATCATGGTTTCTGCAATATCAAGCGCCTGTTCGCCATGGTCTGGCTGGGATACATAAAGGTTATCAATATCAACACCTATCTTCTTCGCATATTCTGGATCCAAAGCATGTTCTGCATCAATGAAGCCTGCAATACCACCACGTTTCTGAGCCTCTGCAATCATGTGAAGAGTAACTGTTGTTTTACCAGAAGATTCTGGTCCATAGATTTCGATGATTCTTCCTCTTGGAACACCGCCTACCCCAAGTGCGATATCAAGACCAATGGATCCTGTTGGAATGGAAGCTACATTGATTGCACTGTTTTCACCGAGTTTCATCACAGCTCCTTTACCGAAGCTTTTTTCAATGTTATTAATCGCTATATTTAACGCTTCTAATTTTGCATCTCTATTTACTGCCATCATTTATATCCTCCTGATCTTACTGTTTTAAATAAATGGTAATTCCTCATCAAAACCTTCTGGAATCTTCATAAAACCATCGTCCTTTGCAGGTGCTTTTGGAGCCTCATTTGCAGTGGCAGTTCCTGGATTAGGATAAGTATTATTTCCACCAGTCTGATTCGCTTTGCTCTCTGCAAATTCCTGTTCTTCTACTACGATGTCTGTGGTATAGACTGTATTTCCATCCCTATTCTTATAGCTTCCTGTCTGGATGCGTCCTCTTACCACAACTTTTGTACCCTGCTTGAAATATTTATCAGCAAATTCTCCTGCTTTTCCAAAAGCGATACATGGGATAAAATCTGCACTCTGTTCTCCTTCTCTCTTAAAGCGTCTGTCTACAGCAAGCGTATATCTTGTAACTGCCATTGGATTATTACCCTGGCTATATCTGGTTTCTGGATTTCTGGTCAAACGGCCCATTAATACTACACTGTTCATATCTATACCTGCCTTTCTGCTCTTAGTTATCTTTGATTTCCCTTACAATCTCTACAAGGTCAATGATCGCATATAAAATAAATGCAATCCCTGTGAATAAAGTAAATCCTTTTAATGTTGAATGGTCCTCTTCCTTTTTCAGAATTTCTGTAACTGCCTTAAAATTTAAAAGGCCCAAAATTTTTAATAAGCTTAATTTTGAATCCAGTCTTCTGATCTGATCTTTCATTTCTTTATCCATTTTTATTTCCATCCTTTCCTTCATTACAATAATGATTTCTTACAAACTTTAAGAAGTACTCCTGTTGGAAGCACATATTTTACTTTTGCAAATGCTTCCTGTCCAATCTTGTCATAGAGCCTTCCTGCGCTGATACTCTCACCGATCACAGTCTTTGGGCTATTGGCGATATGCCCAAGCAAACCAAGTCCAGGAAGCTCTACAATGATCGCTTCTTTATCGTATTCATTATCTGGGTCCTTAATGAGTTTGACTTTCATTCCTGCTTCAAAAAACTCTTTTCCGTGGTAATACTGCGTTCCTGTCAGTGTTACAAAAATCTTTTCCATGGAAGTCTCCTTTCTGACTTACCGCCCTTAAATACTTGTTTTACTGTAGTCATTGTAGCAAGAATTAAGTACCATAAAACGGACACAAAATTAAAATCCATCATACTTTTTTCTACATTTTCCCCATACACGGACAAAGGGACGAACGGTTACACCATTCGTCCCTGTTTCTGTGCATCTATAAATTCAATTCTTACAATGTTTTAGTACTATGCTTTCTTTAAATGGGTTGCTGCAAAGAGACTCGCAGAATTTGTTACTGGAGCAAGAAGTACCCTTCCAGTACCACGGTATACATTTACAAGACCTTCTCCATTTACTGCAGAACCAAGTAAGGATTTACTGGATCTTTCTACCGTAAACTTAAGACCGCCACTCCATGCAATGGCAAAGTGACCATCGATCTTTAAAGTATCATCCTCAAGCTCTACGCAGATCAGTTCATTCTTTGGCACATTACTCTCTAAAGCAACTACGCCATGACCTGAGAGATTGAGGTTAAATAAACCTTCTCCACCGGCTACTGCAGATGAAATACTGCTTCTGGCTTCCACGCTGTGTTTTACAGTACCATCACAGGCAAGGAACATACCATCCTCAATCGTCATTCCTTTAGGACCCCAGTTACCTACATCCTCAAGAATGATATACTTGTACGTTGGTTCTAACATCATAGTTCCGATACCCTTGTATTCAGGTTTTACTGCAGATTCTTTTGTTACAGTGCTCTTAAGCATCTTTCCAAAAAGATCTCCTGCTCCTTTAATGCCTGTTGTTGCATTTACATCACCAGCCATCCACTGCATGGCTCCTGACTGAACAACTGCTGTATTTTTCCCATCAAAATTGATAAGCACCTGTCTTCTCTTTACATCCATCTTGGACATGAAGTATTCAGATGCCGCATTATCCGGTGCTACACTAAGATCCTTATCATGTTCTACCACACTAAAATGGCCTACAGTTTCAATGATCTTTCTGTTATCGTTTTCTAAATTGTGAAATCTAATCATTTCTTATACCTCTTTCTTTCCAACTAAATTTCTGAGTTACATCTTCAATATGAGTGATTTTTACCAGTCATCATCTTCGTCATTGTCATCATCGTCAAAGCTATAGTCATCCTTATCTTCCTTACTCATCTCATCAAGAAACATGAACTGTGCAGCACGTTCTGCAAAATCTAATCTTCCATCGTGATTGAAATCAAACATCTTATCAAATCCAAACATAATGCTACCTGCCTTTCGTTCTTTAAAACTATTTGTTTTCTCCATTATAGAAGAAATGCCATTTAGAAAAAATATCTGTTATGGCGAGATAAGGCTCTCTTTTTCTTCCTTTTCGAGAAATAACTAATTACATCCTGTGATTATAAGATATCTCTAATTATGTCCCATAAAAAGTACTGCCTCATTGTCTGTTCGAATTATTTTTACGCATTTTATCGTCTTGTTCCAATTTATCAAATATTTCATATACTTTATTTACCTTTTTTTTTCTTTTTCTTCGTTCTGCCTGCTTCTTATAAATTTCTTTAGTAAATACAATATTTTTCTCTCCCTTTGATTCTGCCTTTTTAAAATCATCATGATCTTGTATATACTGGAGAACCCCTCTTATTGTGTGATAACACAAAGCATCCTCCTGAACATGATATCTTTCCTTTTCCGCGCGTTTAAAATTAAGTGCGTACTTAGATCTGCTTCGATGAAATAGAAGCATTTTTTCTTCATTTTTTGAGTACATGATCTTCCAGCATCCAATCTCTGTTCTCACATACAAGGCATCTTTTTTATATCGAAATTCCATACCATGCCTCTTTTTAAAATAAGAGATAGAAAGGCTTTCATAATCGATATAGTATGATAGCCTGCAACAGCATTTACACGGCTGATATCCTTTTCTTCTTGCTTCCCACCAGGGAAGCGTAAATTCATTTTTGTTTTTAATTCGTCTTGCATGATGGCAATATGGATTATGATAGACTTTCGAGCATCGACTCATCAGTCTCTCCTTTCCCATGGTGTTCCTCCTTCTTTCAAATATTTCACCATCAATATGTCTTTTAATTCTTTTATTGAATTTATTTTTTTAACGTGGTAGACTACGCAAAAATACGAGGAGGAAAATTATATGAACGTAATTTTTCATAGAGTAAGTATTCGAAAATATCAGGAGAAACCCGTAGAAGAAGAAAAGATTGAAAAGATGTTAAGAGCTGCGATGGCTGCCCCATCTGCCTGCAACCAGCAGCCATGGGAATATTATGTTGTGACTAATAAAGAAATGATCGAGAAACTTTCTAAAGTATCTCCATACTCCGGTTGTGCTAAAGATGCACCTCTTGTTTTTGTGCCTTGCTATCGAAGCGGCCTGATTGCACCTTCCTATGCAGACATTGACATGAGTGCCTCTGTAGAAAACCTTCTGCTTCAGGCAGATGCTTTAGGTCTTGGAGCTGTATGGATGGGCATCTCTCCACAGATTGATCGAATGAAAGATGTAAAAGATGTTCTTGGAATCCGTGAGGATCTTTCCGCATTTGCATTAATTCCATGCGGATATCCTGCAGAAGAAAGATCACAGCAGGACCGATATGAAGTGGAACGAATCCTCTTTGTAAGATAATAAAGGAGTAACCATATCATGGAATACAGAAGACTATTCATCATACGTAAAGATCTGAAATTATCTCCAGGAAAAATGTCTGCGATGGTTGCTCACTGTGCAGAAGCCTACTGGTTAAGATTATTCCGAAATGCTGATTCCTCTTCAACAGAAGACGGGAAAGTATCCTTGAATATTGAGTTGGATGCGGATATTATGGAGCACTATGTTCTTGGGAAGATTGTAAAAACAATCTGCCAGGCAAGGAATAAAAATCAGTTAATGAAAGCAGTCACGATTGCCGAAGAGTTAGGTTTAAAAGAGAACATTGATTTTGGTCTTATTAACGATGTCTGCAGAACAGAACTGACACCGGAAAATGAAGATGGAACGGTTACTGTCGGTATCTGGTTCAAACCTCCCCCAACTGATATCTCTCATCAGATCAGTAAAAAATACCATTTATATATGGCATAGGATTTCAAACTTAAGGATCATCCAGGACATAAAACTCCGGATGATCTTTTTTATTTCTATCTTCCATATTGTTAATGAAATTAACATCAATGAAGGAGGAAGAAATATGTTGTCAGATCTTTTTTTTAACCTAATAGTAATCCATTTATTCTCATCCATTTTACTTTCCATTTTTTTGCTTTTTGGAACAGTAGTATTTTTTGTCTATAAGCGAAGTTTCTTAAAGGCATGTGATGTTTTACAACAGTGCAAACCATACCTTTTTTTCTATCGCTATATTTTGATGAGCTTAACAGGATGGCTGTTATATTTTATTTTCTGTGTAATAACATATTAGAGAATTTTGGAAGTCAATTTATTGGCTTCCATTTTTTTATCATAAATCATGCTTCTATATCCCTCCTTTGTACTATCACTATCTCTCCAATAATTTCATTTCCTCTTAAAACCCATATTAAAGATACAATGATAAGCCAAAGAAGGAGGAAATTGAATATGGCAGCAAATGTAGAATCTATGTTTTATGTAAGAGAGGTACCATGGCATGGTCTTGGTACAAAAGTATTGGAAGCACCTGCTTCTAAAGATGCCCTTCATCTTGCAGGACTTGACTGGAAAGTTATCCAGCAGCCCGTCTACACCAATGGCGATGATCTGATTCAGGGATATAAGGTAAATGTAAGGGATATTGATGGGCGACATCTTGGAATTGTTTCTGATAAATACAGAGTCGTTCAAAATGAAGAAGCCTTTGCTTTTACGGATGCTTTACTCGGTCAGGGTGTTACTTATGAAACAGCAGGTTCCCTTCAAAATGGAAAGAAGGTCTGGCTTCTTGCAAAGATGCCTGAAACAATGTTGGTAGATGGAGAAGTAATCGATCCATATCTGGTCTTTTCCAATACCCATGATGGTTCCGGAGCTGTAAGAGTAGCTGTAACCCCAATAAGGGTCGTATGTAACAATACTTTAAACCTTGCCCTTTCCACTGCAAAGAGAAGCTGGTCAATGGTTCATACTGGAAACATCGAACAGAAGATGGAAGAAGCTTCCCAGACATTATTTAGAGCTGAGAAATACCTTCAGAATCTTTCCAGTGAAATCTTGAACCTGAAAGAGATGGATCTTACGGAAGCTATGATTGAGGAATACATCTCTCTTCTTCTCCCTACGGAAGATAATATAAGCATCACAAAGAAAAATAACATTTATCGTCTTAGAAACAATCTTAGATCATGTTATTATGATGCTCCAGATCTTCAGAATCTTTCCAATAATGCATATCGCTTTATCAATGCAGTTTCAGATTTTGCGACTCATACAGATCCACTCCGTAAGACCAGAAATTACAAAGAGAATATCTTTGCAAAGACTGTCGATGGAAATCCGATGATTGACAAAGCATATCGATTACTGAAAATGGCATAGGGAGGAAACAGAAATGTTCACAATCATGATGATCTTACTTTTATTATCTAAGACACGTTAATGGTCTCATCTAACACATATTTACACTGCTATAGAAAACTGTGTCATCTTTTGATGGCACTTTTTTCATGAAAAAAAGTCCCTGGTAAAATCCAGAGACTTCTCTTTTCCATGTTATGTTTTAAATTAATTTTAATGTTCCACCACATTTACAACGATATCGTTCCGGATGGATCACAACATTTGATTTCTTTTGCCGGTATATCTTCTCACCGCATCCCTCACACAGGATAACATACTTTGCTTTCTGTATCCTTGCTTCTGCGATTCCAGATAATTCACTTTCTTCTTTACTGGCCTTCGTTTCAACCTGGATTCCAAGTTTTCGTTCGACCATAGATCCATAACGATGAAAAGTCTTTCCATGATTCATACAACCATTAATGGTGTGGACAAGTTCATGAGCGAGGGTTGTTCTTACCTGTTTTTCATCCTCCATCGCATATCGGGATAAGAAGATCATAAAAATTCCATTTTCTTTTTTGCATCTGCCAAGAGCGGAAACTGAATTCATGAAATGTAAATTCTTTGCGATTCTTTCATCAGGGATTGGAATACCGACTCTTATAAAATCTTTTCTTAATTCTTCAAATATTGTTTGTGCATTCATGGGTTATCTCCTTCTATGATTATATTTTTGCACATCCAATATGTTACAATGCCTAAAAAAATTTTTTCAGACTTCCTCTTCTTCCACTTTTACAAATCGAAACCCTTTTACTCTCAATGCTCTCGGATAACCTTCCGTATCTTCATCCGTTTCAATTTTTCCCAGCTCCTTAAGCTGGTCAAGGTATGAATTAACACTCGACGTACTTTTAAGCCCGGTCAGCTTTCCAATTTCACGTGTAGTTGGAGGATAACCACGTTCCATAATATATCCAATAATAACTTCCAATACCTGATCTCTTTTACTGCTGTTTTCTCTCAATCCACTCACCTCGGTCTTAATATATTTTTATCGTTCAATCTCGATAATTCTCCATTAATTGTATCGTCCATACACGATAATCAAATTTATTATCCCTATAACTCATTTTACTACAATATACCAAAATCGTGAACTTAGTTCACTTTTTTATAAAACCAAAATTTCATTCATATTGGTACTGATAACAGATTTTCATTTTTTATAAAAGGAGATTGACTATGAACCAGTACCTCATAAACACCCGGTATGAAGAAGCTAAAATAGAGGAATATATGATTACAAAGGATATGTTGGAATTATCCGTGAAGTTCCGTTTCCAGCTTCATGACCTGACCCACCGCATGAAATCCAAACGCAGTTTTATCAGAAAAGTCAAATCCCTGATGGTATTAAAAGGATTTACCCAAAAAGAAGCCATCTTAAATATTAAAGATCTGATTCGCTACACTATCATTTTAGATCAATATGACAGAGACGAATTAGATCTCCTTCTCATTGTTTTAAGGTTTTCGTTAAACGATAAAGGATATCATGTTTTGGAAGAAAAAGATTATTTTCTGTATCCGAAGCACTCTGGCTATAACGCCTATCATTTGTATTTTATTTCCCCTTTTGGTTTTGTCTTTGAAATCCAGATTCATACTAAAGACAGTCTATCTTATAAAGACAGGACTCATAATACATATAAAAAATCAAAAAAACTTCCAATTCACAGAAAAAGAAATACCTGACTATCAAAAAATAGCCAGGTATCTGTTCTTTTTACATTCCTGTAAATACAGGTCTTCTCTCTTTTCCATTCCAGGTGAATCTGGTAATGGCAACACTCCTGCTCTTTTCATCATGGGTAAGATGGGAAATGGCAAGATTTTTTACGGATGGATATGTTCCCCATAATGTCTGGGAATTAAGTAGATATTCAAGATCCATCTGAGAAATAAATTCAAATACTGCATCTGTATTCGAGCTGTCACAGACGGTAAAGGCTTCATCAAGACCCATAAACCTTGGATGATCTGCAATCTCACATTCAGAATATAAGGAATTCAGTGCGGATAAAAGGGAAGAATAAATCGCAGTTGCCCTCTCACCACCTGATAAACTCATGAATCGTTTGTTGGTAAGTTCTTTCTCTTTAAAACCAGGCTCTGTAAGAAACATTTTAAATTCATACCAGTTTCGGTAATCAAAGCAGTTTTTGATAATGGCTTCATAATCCATTTCCAGACCTTCATTCGCAGCATAGATTCTTTCCTGTTTAAGCTTGGAGGAAAAATGATTTTTAATCCGTTCAAGATCTTCTTTTCCTATTCTGCCTTTCTGCTTCTTACTGATGATCTGCTCTAAGATAGAGGTATCGATTTCATTTTGTGTTTCTGCTTTTTTCGGTACCCATTTAAGATTAAAGACCATGCCGGATGTTGTCTTAAGGTTTCTCATTCTTTCAGATATCTTATCCACCCAGTATTTGCTCTGTTTAATCTTGTAGATCATCTTCTGGGCTGCAGTATCCAAAAGAACCTTCTGGTATAAAGTCGTTTCCTGTTCATCAAGAAGGCCTTCCTTGTCCCTGATCTCTTCTGTGACAATCTGTAGTAACTCTTTTGGAAGCAGATTTTTAAAAGTCAGGAAATAACGGGAATAATCCATCGCAACCATCTTTCGTTCCAGTCTTGGCTGATATAAAAGCATGTCTGTCTCATGATCCTTATAGATATTGATAAGGTTATCCATGCTCTCTTCTACGGATATGCCTGTAACACGAATCTCTTCATCAATCGTTTCTTGATCAAAATCATATCCTTTCCATCTGCATTCCCATATAAGATGTTCTTTAACGATGGAAAGTTCTTTTCCCTTTTCTTCCAAAGCATGATAATCTCTTCTGACTTTCTCTTCCATCTCCGGAATCTGAGCAGTTTCCAAAAGACTGATTTCTGCTTTCATGGAAGCAATCTGGTTTCTATTTTCTTCCGAACGTTTGGAAAGACTAAACAGCTCTTCCTGTTCCACATCCGTTTTAAGTCCATCTAATCGGTGTTCTAACTGGGATATGGTGCGGTCTGTCTCTTCTTTCTGATAACGAAGATCCATCAGAATCTCTGCGAGTTCTTCTTCCCTCTGTCCATAGGTATGAAGCATCACTTCACACATCTCAAAGTTCTGGATTTCTTTTTCCATTTGATGAATCTCATCCATATAATCATTTGCCATCTTAAGAAGCTGGCTGTATTTCTCTGATCTCATCTGATAAAGGAATCCATATTTTGATACTGTTTCCTGAAGTTTCTTAAGAATGATTCCGTAGATATTTTCTATGACTGCCTGATTTTCTTCCTGACGGTCAAAGAATTCATTTTCCTTTTCAAGATAGTAACCATTTTTTTGAATCTCTTCTTTTATCTCTTCAATCTTTTTAAAAGCTGGAAATCCGAAATATTCTTTTTTCAACATTTCAGCCTTTAGGATATTTTTATCAAGCTCCTTACGCAGGCTCTCATCTGCAGTTTTTTCGAAACATGCTTTGATATAACCATTTCGTTCCTGATAATGATTGTTTTTTTCATAGAAAAGTTCAAAGACTGCTGCTTTTGCATTTTCCCATTTTTCTTCTTCGATCAGCCTTGTGATTCCATTGATATGAGAATCTAATTCAAGAACCTGACAGTAGGCTGCATAGGATTTTATTTCTTTGATAAGATATATTTTGCTTTCTTCGTACTCTTCTTCATATCGCTTGATCGTTTTTTGATATTCATGAATCTTATTCTGACTGAGAATCCCTTTTGTTTTTTCTGCGTCCAGCTTTCCTTCATTGGATTCTTTTTCCTCAATCAGTTTGAGACATTCTTCCAGATGATTTTTAAAAAGGTTTCCCTGTTCTTTAAAACCTGACACCAGTTCATAAGATGTTTCATCTTTATACTCCTGATGGAAAGGAAGGTCAAGTTCCCATGCATATCCATCAAGATTTTCCCAGATGTTCCTGGTTTCTTTTTGATGCTGATATTTCTGATCTTCTGTCTCTTTTATTTTATATCCAAGGGAAATCTCATCTTCTTTCGATTCCTCGATCTGATGTCTGATCTTTTCTGCCTTCTTTTTGGCTTCACTGAGTTCCCTGTGGATTCTTTCCACTTCTTCAAAGTTTCCGGTATTTTTTAAAGTAAAGAGCTTTGCTGATACTTCTTCCTGTTCTTCCATTAACTGGTCTAAAGATGCTTTTAACAACTCCCTTTTTGACTGTTTATCCGATAACCCTTTCGTATTCTTCTCAAGATCAGTATGGATCATTTCCTTCTCTCGTTTTATTTTTTCATATTCTTTATATAGTAATGCATCAGATCAATTCTCCCTGTATCATACTTGCTAACGGATAGATGGTAACCACTTTGTCATCATGACTTACGGCTTCCCATTCCCGAAGGCCTTTTAATGTTATCTTCATTAACTGCTGAATGGACATATTCTGATATTCTTTCGTCCACCAGTCATAATCCTCTGTTTTCATTTTCGTAAGTATCTTTTGATATTGTTCCATGGATAGATACTGGTTATTTCCTGTCGTATCAATCTCCGTTGAGATAATATACTCTTTTATATAGGTGAGCATTCTTGTCAGTAACAGATCTTTCATATTCCCTTTTGGAAATTCATGGCATAATTCTCTTCTTCCATTACGAATCTCTGCATTATTTGGGATCATGAGACAGGAAAATGTATCCTGTGTGATAAGACTGACATCACTTCCGATTAAATATTTAAAGTCATCTTCGATCTCTGACATATGCTCCTGGACGTATCTTTTCATCTCAATATTAAAGTCATTATAGTAAAGGACTGGCTTTAAAAGGAGACTCCTGTAAACTTTATTTATCGTTGTCTCTTTTTCCTTTGTTACTTCAATATCTCTTGCATATCCAGTATTAAAATACAAAACACCATCTGTTAACGGACTCTCTTCTACCAGATATCCGGCATCTCCGTCAAGCTTATTAAGGTATCCCTGTTTTTCACAATAAGTAAGGGCACGGTAAAGACTATACTTAATGCTGATTGAATTAAAATCTGCGTAAATATTTTTCTTTTCAAATACAATCTTTAAATGCTCGATCATATCTTCTGCCGTAAAGACACTGTCTGTATTGAGATTGAGATAATAATAAATCCCTGTTAAAAAGACATAATCCATTTTGTCTTTAAATGACTGGATACCCATGGTCTCACTGACATCATTCACCGTCTTTTTTAAGAAGATCTTTTCTGGTGTGATCATTACATCCCAGTTTAACTTATTTAAGATTGCATTATACTGATTCTTTTTTCCTGTAAGGCATTCTTTCATCTCGGAATAAAGCAATGGATCATATTCTTTTTTTATCACGTTTCTATTGATCAATTCCCAAATCATTTTTCTTCACCAAAATCAAGACAGTAATCATTGATATACAAATTGCCTGACTCTGTCCTAAGACAGATTTCCTCATTTCCTTTCGTCATGGTAAAAAGACATCCATCTTCTGTCTGTCCTTTTCCTCTCATACCGTTTGAGATCCATTTTAACAAAAGCTCTATCTCTTTCTGACTGATCTCTACTTTGATGTTCGACAGTTTCAGTTTTCCGTTTTTCTTAAACCTTAACAGATGATCTTCCATCTCTTTTTGTTTTTTTAAAATAGAAAATGCTGTACGTTCTCTCTCAAGTCTGTTTTCCTCAAAGGAAACTTCAAAAGTTTTGTTTCTTGTTCTGCTTAATTTTTCATAGCGATAGCTAAGCACTGTTCCGTTTTCATAATCTTCACACAAATTATTATCCTGATGGTCAGATAAAATATGACAGATATTCTGTACTCCATACTTTTCAACATAAAGCCTTGCCGCCTCATCCAGGGATATACACTCATAAAAAGAACTGACGTTCGATAATAGTTCATCATTCTTTTTATTACTTGTCTCTACCTTAGACAGAACATTTGTTCTCTTCATAATTCTTCCAATGATGGAAGTTGTATAATCTAGAATGGTCAGATAAGTTGGCTGCTCACCATTTTCATAGAGAAACCAGTTTTTGATGTTTTCCCATTTTGCCAGTACTTCATTCTTAAAGATTTCTTCCTGTCCATTTATTAGAATTCCTATCTGACTATCTTCTTTTTCTTCGCTTACTTTTTTTACGATTTTTTTCAACGTTGAAAAATTCGCATTAATTTTTTCTGAAATACTTCTAGCATTATCCCCAAGATTACTGATCATCTGGTTAATGCTTGTAATGAAGTCATTTTTGTAATTTAGAAAATCTACTTTATCATAAAGATTATTGAACTCTTCTGAATTAAACTGATTGATGTAATCCTGATAGCTTTGAAATAATTTTGTACAGTCATCCACGAAGATATCCCACCAGACAAAAATTTCTTTTTCTTTGATGTTCTCTAGTTTTTTAAGATCTGTATCTACCCTCTTAAAATATTCTTCACTTACAATCTTTTGCCTATAGGCTGATGATAGATATTCTTTGATTGCTCTGGTAAATGCAATCCCTGAAGATGTGATGGAATAATATTTCTTTCTGTTTTTATATGCTTCAAGAGTACGGATTCCAAATGGATTCTCATCCTGGCATTTTATATTATTATTCTTACACAAATATCTAAGATCTTTGGTAAGGTCCTCTAAATCATAATGATAAAGATAGACATCATCAAGCATATGGTAGATTTCATCTGGAAGCAGTTTGAAATTCAGGTTCTCTGATTCCCTTAAAAAGATATTCATGATTGCCAGAAATCTTTCTGCATCTTTATTTGATAATAAATTAAATTCAGTAAAAGTTCTCATGGATTTTCTCTTTTCTCATAGTCTGTTATCCATTATACATGATTTTTTTAGAATCGTATATCTTTTTATACCTTTTCCTTTTTCTTTACAATTTTCAACGTTGAAAAATTTATATGCCTTTTTATTTTCTTTTTTATCTTTTCATTATCACTTGTATTTTTTCAACGTTGAAAAAAATTAATCTTCTTTTTCTTATTTTACAATTGATTCTTTTTTGATTTCTCTTTCAACCTTTATTGAGACATTCATATCATATACTTTACTTTTCTTTGTTCTGTCCATATCACTTCAAACCACTCTATCAAAAAATTCTGCATAATTTTCAACGTTGAAAATCATTCCATATTTCTTTTGAAATTCAATTGTTTATGGATATCTTTTTATCTCTCAAATTTTCCCTGCTCATAAATCTCCTATGTTACTTGTGACTCTCGTTTACCCTATATCTATTTTTTTCTCATATGGTATCTTTCAAATTTTTCTTTGTCTAATCTACATAAAAAATTTAATTCTATCTTTTTTGAAAAATTGATTTTGAAATCAAAAAAATATTTTTCAGAAAAACATCGTTTTTTCAACGTTGAAAAAATGACACATTTTTTAAACTATGGAACTGGATAGGAGAGAAAATGATCCTTCTTTATCCTGATGCATTTCATAATAATTCATTTGTGAATCAGAATTTACTTCACGAAATAATGGATGCCTTTCCCTGCTCCTTTGCTGTGAAATATAAGTTCCATCTGCCAAGATAAAGTTTTAAAAAGCTGTCGAAAGGAGTTCATGGATTCCTAATGATTGTGGTTTTCAAATAAAGAGAAGAGAGGGGCAATCAATAAATTTAAAAAACAGATTTATGGTTCCATAAAATAACTTAAAAATAATCAGCACATTTTTGATGAAAGAATGAAAATAATGATTTAGAAAAATATTATATTAGAATTAATATTTTCAACGCTTTTCCTGTTGAAAAAAAAGTGTTTTATGTTAAAATAACAATAGAAGAAAAGGAGTAATTGTAAAATTATGGAAATTATTAATATTTTAAATTCTAAAGGCGGCGTTGGTAAAACCACAACCGCCATTACATTAGCTACCCTCCTTGCGAAAAAAGGAGTGGCTACCCTTCTTGTTGATATGGCTCCACAGGGGAATGCATCTGCTTCCCTGGCAGCATCCATTGATGAATATAACGTAACAACCTTTATTGAAAAAGGTTCTGAGCTTACACAGGAAGAAGCGATCCGCTGTATCAAATCCTTAAGAGAAGAAAAATATTTTGAAGATATTGCAGAAAATCTGAATGTCCTTACATCCAGTCCAAGAATGAATAACTTTAAAAAGAAATTATACAAGATGGATGATGATGTTGTGGCATATCAGTTAAGAGATGCCCTTAAGGTGGTGGAAGACTGGTTTGATGTTGTTATCATCGACAATGATCCAATGCTTGATGTATTTGCTACCATCTCTCTTGCAGCAAGTACCTGTGTTATCTGCCCGGTTAAAATGGATTTATATTCCTTTGATGGAAGTAAAGCTCTTGTAAGTTTTATGAGTGAGATCAAATCCACTTATAATCCGGATCTTGCGATCAAAGGTTTCCTTCCAACACTTTATAAAGAACGTAAGATGGACCAGGAAGTCATTGAGCAGTTTAAGATCCAGTACGATTCTAGTCTTGTTATGCAGTCAAGAATCCGTAACCGAAGCGTTGTGGATACCGCAGTATCTACAAGAATCCCAATCCCTTATATCGAACCTAACAATGATATCGTACTTGACTATATGAAGACTTTATATGAAATCAAGGTACTAGATACAGACAAACAAAATGCCCTTGCTGCTGAGATAATCGATCTTGACTTTAAGATCAACAGCAAAAAGGAATCTGAAAAAGCGAAACGTAAGGGAAGAAAAAAGAAAGATTAGTGGAATAAATTATGGCAAAAGTAAATTTTAATCAGCTCAAAAGTTCTTTTAATGGAAGTGCTGGTGAAACCAAATCTGTTTCTTCCGAAGCACAGGGCACCATGCAGCTCATTGATTTTAACCTCATTAAAAAGAATCCTTTAAATACAGGCAATGATAAATCACCGGAAGTAATTGAGGCTTTAAAAGCTTCCATCCAGGTTATCGGTGTTTTAGAACCACCAATCGTATACAAAGATGACGATGGTTTCTATATGCTAATTTCCGGTGAAGGCCGTTATACAGCCATCAAGGAGTTAAGAAAAGAAAAAGACTGTTACAACCAGATTGTTGTAATGGTAAGACCAAAACCAAGAAACAAAGACGAAGAGATGATCTGGATCATCTCAGCCAATGAACAGAGAAATGCCATCTCCTTAGACCGTACCAGAAAAAATATCCGCCAACTTATTCAGAATGCAAAGAATCTGGCTGACCAGGGCATGGGAGAATTTGATGAGCTCATCAAGGGCATGACCATGTTAAAGCAGACTAGTACCTACAATTATCTTCGTATCAATGAAGACCTCATCCCGGAACTCATCGAGCTTTTTGATGAGGATAAACTTACTGTAAGAGATGCAAGTTATTTATGCCGTTTCAATAAAACAGAGCAGAAGATCATCCTGGAACATTTCTATAAGGATGGAAAGATCACCATCAACCGTAAAGAAATCACTTCTGTTCTTGAACAGACAAAATCTGCTGCAAAAGAAGATTTTGGCAAAGTAGATGAAATGCATGCCCAGATTAAGGAAAAGGAAAAAGAGATCCGTTCCCTTACTTCCAAACTTACCAAGCTTCAGAAAGCCAATACAGATTTAGAACAGAAAGTCATTGAAGCTCTCCGCAAAGACGGTGAGGAAGGTGATGACGAATTTGCGAAAACATCCAAAGAACTGAAACGCATCCAGAAGCAAAACCGCCAGAAAGAAAATGAATTAAAGAAGAGCAAGGAAGAAGCAGAACTTTTAAAAGAAAAATTAAAGCTGGCAGAACAGATGCTTCCAAGCTTCTCTGATGAAGAGATCTTACTCATCAAGAGCAAGAATGAGATTTCCGTGATCATCTCCGCTATGTGTGCAAGCTCTGATACCCTGAGTAAGAAGATCAAAAAATTCAAAAAGAACAAAGATTCAATCCCTGAAGATTTAAAGGCAGAACTCCTTGCCATGATCTCCCAGATTGAAAAAGTTAAAGATATTCTTTAATAAAAAATGGAGAACGTAATGATCTATCAAGCAGACCATTTTTCTGAAAAAGAAATTGCATATCGTATTAATGAAGAACTGCTTTTTCTTCCGTATGATCTTTTAAAGATCCATCTTTTTATCATGAAGAGTGGCTATTATGAACAGACCTTTACTGTGGATGAGATTGCAGACAAGTTTGAAACCACTGGTGCGAAAGTACAGTCTGTGGTAGATGAGTATATAGCATCTGGTAAGGTGAAAGAAAAAGAACAGCCGGAAGAAGAGGAGCACAGGGAAAAAAAATTGGAGCTTTGCATTTACTGGTATGGCATGTATGCAAAGAAAGAGCCTGATGTGGATGAAGTTGCTGATATTGCAGAAATCTGTAAACACTCAAAAATATCTCCGGACTATTTTATGTACATTCTTGATTACTGCACCAAGAGAAACAGACTTTCTACATCATACATGAAAGTTCTTGTAAAAGACTGGGTCAGCAGGGGACTGACTACCCTTGCAGAAGCAAAATATTATTTCAAACAGACCAGCGATAAGATCGTTGCTGCAAAAAAAGGATTTCGTATCAGTGGCCGAACACTTATTCCACTGGAAATTGCATATGTAGAATCCTGGAACTATGCTGCTTCACTGATCCAGTATGCCTGCGAGAGAACACTTCTTTTTAATGGTAAACCAAATTTTCGTTATGCAGATGCCATTCTCCGTTCCTGGAAAGAAAAAGGGATCCACAGCCTGAATGATGCAAAGCTGGATGAGAAACCAAGAAAAACAGGCGGAAAAGAGCAGGAAAAATCTTTTAAAATGAACTCATTTCATAATTTTGAACAAAGAGATTATGATTATGATGCTTTAGAAGCCTTACTCTTAAAAAGATACCAGGACTCCTATTACGAATGATTGTATTTGCTCCCATGAAAATATCATGGGAGCTTTTTTCATTCAAAAGACGGGGCTATTTTATTCTTTTTCACTATAAAAAAAGTTATCCACATGCATTGTGCGAACATTGTGGATAACTTGTTGATAAATATATTCAAAATCTCAATACAGCCCATAGATAAGCCATATTCTTTACCTAATTATTCCTTTTCTTTCTACTAAAGATTCCATATCTTTCTCTGAAAAAATCCCGATGTTTTACCTTATTTTTCCCGAACTTTTACCTTAAAATTCCATAGTTAGGTCTCTTAGAGCCTTTATTTAAGCCATATTTTAAACTCTTAAATAAATATAATTAAATAAAAGAATGTTGTGATGTATTAATTATTCTATATATAGATGGATAGGACAAAGAACGGGATAAATTAGGTAAAAAATAATAATACTTCATCCAGATCACCTATCATCCATTCCTTTACTGGCAGTTAAAGTCCTTTTTCTTTCAAAAACACAGTTATCTTTAAATTTAAGGTAACTAGTCTGATAACTTTTACCCTATATACTACATAGCAACTTGGAAATTGCAAGAAAAAAATAAGTTACCAGACAGATCATGTTCTAAAGATTCCTGAGATAATCCCAAAATAAGACAGAATTTCCTTTTTGTATAGATAAAAAAGGGAAAGTTCGGGATAATTTAAGGAAAGAAGCGATAAAGAACAGGAATTTTAAGGTAAATTATAGGCTAAAGAACGGGAATTTTAAGGTAATTTATATGAAAACTATGGAATTTCAAAGTAAAAAAAATTATTCAGACCCCAAAAAGAAAAGGAAAAATAACTTCGGGATAAATTAGGTACTTTATTTTAAAGAACAGGAATAATTAGGTAAATAATGATTAAAGATAGGGTATATGAAGGTAAAGAAAGTAACTACGCAAAATAGAGTGAAGTTCGGGAATAATTAAGTAAAGAAAGGGCAAAGAACAGGAATTCTAAGGTAAAATATTGACAGTTTCTACTGTTATTCCATGGAAGAACAGGATACAAAAGGTAAAGTATTTTTAAGGGTAAGGAATTTCAAGGTAAGAAAAACAGGATAATCTTGATCTGTTACTTCGGGTAATTTAAGGTAAGAAATAAAAATGCTATATGAAGTAAAAACAATTTTATTTTTTTACATAGGGAAAATAACGGTAAAGTTCGGGATTTTTAAAGTAAAAAATAATATTTAAGTTCGGGATAATTTAGGTAAAAAACAAAATTTAAGTTCGGGAATAAATTGGTAATAGGACTTGCAAGTTCGGGAAATATCTAGTAATATATAGAAAGTTAGTGAAACATTTGGTGAAAGAGAGGGTAACATTTGGTTATGCAAATGGATCCTTCCATGCTATAATTAATAATCATTGATATAAAGGATTGATATAATGGGTAGAAGAAAAATTGAACCGACCACAAATTCCATTATGTATAATGATGAGAATTTAGTCCGTTCAAATAAATTGATCACAGCAAAGTACAGCTCCACGCTGATTGAAAATAAATTAACCGCCTGGGCGATGAAGGCTGCCACTGTGGATGAAAAGGGACGTCCAAGTGTAAGTATCACAACTGCAGACATCAGGGAACTTACCGGCGTAAAGGGAAATGGTATTTATGATCTTCTCCGTAATACTTCAAAGAAGATGATTGGACGAACCATTTATTTTGAGGATGTAGATGCCTCTGGCAAGAAGTCATTTAAATATATTAACATGATTCACTTCTGTGAATACAATGATGGAAAATTTACGGTAACCTTTACTCCTGAGTGTGCTGACATGCTCTATAACTTAAAAGGCAATTTTACATCATTAAATCTTAAGACACTGTTCTCATTGTCTACCAATGCAAGTTACCGATTATATGAGATCTTATCCATTTGGAAATATCTCATTGATGAAGATAATAATCCGGTTCCAATTGTATTCCCATTATCTGTATTAAAACTGGAACTTAACTGTATCGATACAGAAGAGAGCAAAGTAAAGAAGGAACTGATGAATCCAAATCCAGACTATGATAAGATCGTAAATGAACTTGCGTTTACGAATAAATTTGCTGCATGGTCTGACTTTAAAAAAGCGGTATTAAATAAAGCAGTCAAAGAGGTTAATGAAAAAACGGAACTCTTTATCTCTTATACTCCGATTCGTTCCGGAAGAGGTGGTAAGATTACGGCAGTAAAATTCTTCGTTCAGAATAATGTAGGTCAGAAAGATACCATTTTTGGTGATGTCATTCAGCAGGATACTAAGGTTGAAAAAGTAATGACAAACGAAGAGATGGAAAGAAGTAAACTCATCAATGTTGTTCGTGAGATTCTAGACGGTGTGAAACTTTCACAGAAAGATATTGTGTCATTATTAAAGGTTGCAGATAATGATATTGAAAAGATCAGGAAAGCATACGACCTTTCAAAGAAACAGTCTTATATCAAAAACTTTATGGGATGGATGACAACAGCGATCAAAGAAGAGTATGATGAGTCGATTGAGGTAGTAGAAGGTGACCAGAATAAAGCTTCGGAAGCGCAGGAATTAAAATCCAGTGTGAAGAAGAATGAAGGAGATTTGGCTGAATTAGGCTGGCAGTTAGTAAAACAGAATGAGAACTTCCAGGAATTTGCCGAGTATATTCTTGAGGTCGAAGGATTTAATATGGATCTTTTTGAAATCGTTCATCCAAATGCAATTGAGCGTAATAAGATTTATGCTGCATGGACGAAATCAAGATATAACTAAATAAACGATAGGTACTGTCCATCATAACTGGTGGGCAGTTTTTAAAAGATAAGTATCTAAAGAAGCTTAAAATGGAAAAAGAAAAATAGGGTAAATCAGAAGAGTGCTGTTGGATGATATCCAATGGCATTTTCTTTTTCATGAAAATCGTGAACTTAGTTCACTTTTTTTGAATTTGGAATATGGTTCATGAAAAATCATTCATATTGAAAACAAAAAAGAAAGGAAATGAATATGAGTAAAACATCATGGAACAAGCCAAAAGAGAAAAAGAAACAGATAGGAGTTACGATCTTGATATTAATGATCATGGTACTTCTTGGACAGATACCAACACCAGGTGTGAATCGAAATTTCTTTTTGATGATGCTTCCCAAAAATCCAGGGATCAGTATTTATAACATGTTTTCAGGAAATGCCATGGAAAAAGTATCGGTTTTAATGTTATCTGTCACTCCTTATATCACGGCATCAATCATCTTGCAGCTTATGGGAGTCGTAATTCCTGAGCTATATGAGATGCAAAAGGATGGTGCCACAGGACAAAAGCAGTTTAAGAGAATCACTACAATTACAGGAATCTTACTTGGAATGATGCAGGCACTTTGTTATGCTGTTGGTTATGGAAGACAGGGGATGCTTATTTCATATACCTGGTACTGGATACTTTTAGTTACTGTAATCTGGACCTTAGGAGGAGCAGTTACCATCTTTGCAGGAGAGATCATTTCAGAAAAAGGAATGGGAAATGGGATTTCCTTTATACTTCTTTTAAATATCCTGACATCTTATCCATCTGATATCCGTATCCTCATGGAGCATCTTACAAAAGGAAGAAAGGTTCCAGTTGCAGTGCTACTGGTCATTGGAAGTATATTCTTTATCTTATTATTGTTTGCTTTTGTAATCCTTATCCAGGAAACAGAGAGAAAGGTAATGGTTAGATATTCTAATGTGATGCACGGAAAGGTTAAGGGAGACAGAAGTGGATTAAGCATAAAATTATTAACGGGAAGTGTGACACCGGTAATTTTTGCCTCTACAGTTTTATCCCTACCATCCTTAATTGCTTCACTTTTTGGAAAAGAATATAAAGTCTTATCCTTCTTAAATTCCTATCACTGGTTCCAAAAAGATGGCTGGTATTACAGTTTCGGTGTGATTATCTATATGCTTCTTATTGTAGGATTTTCTTTTTACTATACAGATCTTGTATTAAATCCAAAAGAGATTGCAAACAATATGAAGATGAAAGGAGGAACTATTCCTGGAATCCGACCGGGGAGACCAACAGAAGATTACTTAAGGGAGAAGATCAATAAGGCAACACTTCTTGGAGCATTTGCTTTAATTATAGTGGCATTGGTTCCATGTATCTTATCGGGGGTTCTTGGAATTAATAAACTTGCATTTGCAGGTACCAGTATCATTATCACTTCGGGAGTGATTCTTGAGATGTATGAAAAATTAAGAGCTGAAAGACAGATGAACAAAATGGGAATATTTCGTTAGTGGGAGATTGTATTTATGAAAAGATTAAAATCAAATTTAAAAGTATTTACCTATCCAAA
Organism: Eubacteriales bacterium; assembly: GCA_030531555.1. Lineage (GTDB taxonomy): Bacteria > Bacillota > Clostridia > Lachnospirales > Lachnospiraceae > Anaerobutyricum. The sequence goes on from JAUNNI010000019.1 coordinate 30,253, forward strand.
ACCAAAGCAGCTAGCAAAAATGACAGGCATTGTGGTTACTTCTGCGTTTGTAGTATCTATAATAATTGCAGCAGAATCCACACTGATCAGCAGTGTCATCTCAGTAATATTTAAATAACATTAATTTGTGCCGGGGCCAGTGGCTCCGGTATTTTTACTTATAGAAAATTTATTGGGGTGGAAATTGGGGTACTAAAGCAGAGAATCTTGAAAATATGGCTTAAATAAAGGCTCTAATTTTGAAAATGCGATATCTACAAAAAAAGGCATTTTAAAGATATATGGTATAATAAGGGGGTAAAAAGAAATGAAGAAAGAAGTGCCATTAAAGACATTTGAAGATATCAGAAAAGAAGCAAATCGATTTTCTATCGGGGATCAAGTTGTGATTCCTAAGAAGCTTTCCTTTTTGGGAAAGCAGATAACAGGAGAAATCCTAGATATCACTGATTACTTTTTGCTGATCAATTGCCACGGAAAAAGAGCATGCATCAAACACTGTTTTGGATTTGTGGATGCCATGGATATCAGGATCGTAAAACAACAGAAAAGAGGTGGGAGATAATGAGAATGATGATTCTACGCCTCTTAAAAGAAGCAGCAATTCTTTTAGCTTTTATGGCTTTCACATTTCTTATGACAAAATATGTTTTTGTTAATGCTTATATTCCTTCGGAATCCATGGAACCATGCTTATCAGCTGGTGACTTTGTAATCGGGAACAGATCAGTAAGAGAGATTGACTATGGAGACATCATTATCTTTCAGTATGATAAAGCAAACTGTTTTATCAAAAGAGTGATCGGATTACCAGGAGATATTATTGGTATCAATCAGGGAAAAGTGTACCGCAATGGATCGGAAATTAAGGAAGAATATATAAAGGAAGCCATGAAATCAGAAGAAGGAAAAATGTTCTTTGTACCAGAAGGAAAGTATTTTGTAATGGGAGATAACAGAAACCATTCTTTTGATTCAAGATACTGGGATGATCCATATGTAAAGAAAGAAAAGATTGTAGCAAAAGCATTCATAAGAATCTGGCCGATTCGAAAAATAAAAATTTTGTAGGAGGAATAGAAAATGAAGAAGATATTATTGACTGTTGCAATGATTGTAACTGCACCGTTTTATTATTTGAACCGAATTGCAAAGCATGGAGCAGATTATAAGATATTAAGTATGGCATCATGGGCGGTAGCATTTTTCTTAATTGTGTATATGTTCTTTACACAGGGACAATACCATATACCATTCTTTAAACTGATGCTTAAATTAAGTGGAGAGATGTTTCTTTTATCACTGATTATAGGAGTTATTTATAAAGCTGAGATGCTTGTTTGGTGTCTGATTCTCATTCTCTCCAAACCATTTGCAGAGATTCATTTAAGAACATATGATGGGATCTATAAAAAAGACAGAATCTTTGGAATTATATAAGAAAGATGCCAATGATTTTTCTAATCTTGCGAAATTAATGAAATAATGTTAGACTATAAATACCTATAAAGAGTGCGTGAGAGACAAGCTCAACGACCGCACAGCAACCTGCCATAGGGTAAGGTGCTAAAGCTTGACTGATGGGAATAGTACGATAGACGAAAGACTCCCATTGGTAACGATGGGAGTTAATTTTTTGCATTGAACCTTGCTGCTCTTTTAGGAAACTAAAAAAGAGGAGGCATAAGGAATATGCGAAATATTACTGAATTATCAAAACTTAAAGGAAAAGTGTATGTGTATCTTAAAGATGAAATAATTGCTGATAAGTTTCTTCGGGATGCAGAAAAGGAAGGTTTCACATTTGGTGATGGTGCAAAGCCAACTTCTCGTCCAGGAAATAATCTTTATGTGGTTAATAAAGACTGGACTATTAGTCATGTAGGTATGGCAGGGCATATGGCATATCAGTCAGCGAAAATGGTTGGGAATCAGCAGCTTATTAGGATAGATTATGAAAAGTATATCTTGAAGTAAATTCTGATTTATACAGCTTAGGAGAATAATCAATGAGAGCGAAGATTCGTAAATATATAGTGCCAATAATAATGCTTATCATATTTGAAACGGTAGCAATATCATTGTGGCTTTCAAAAGATAATATTTTTTATTTGTTTAATTTTAGCTATATAGGTATTTCAATTGCTTTAGGAATAGGTCTGATGACAGCTAAAAACAAATATGGAAGGCGTGTAACACAGCTTCTAGTTGGAATGTATATGCTTATATATTTGGGCGTTATCAGTAACGAAAATATGCAAATAGAAGGATTTTGGTATTATCTATTTACGGGTGTTTTCGAGGCAGCAACTATTCATTATGCTGTTGCCAAGATTTTCGGTCCTCTTGTATTCGGAAGAGGTTGGTGTGGTTATGCTTGCTGGACAGCAATGATACTTGATTTTCTTCCTTATAAACAACCTATTAGTCATGAGAGAAAGAAAATAGGGTGGTTAAGATATGTTATGTTTGCCATTTCTCTCATATTTGTATCTACATTATTTTTAGCAAATGTAGAAAATATAGAGAGAATAATGTTTGTGGCTTTTATTGTTGGCAATGTATTGTATTACGTATCTGGAATTGTATTGGCAGTTGTTTTCAAAGATAATCGTGCTTTCTGCAAATACTTGTGCCCAATTACAGTATTTTTAAAGCCAATGAGTTATTTTGCACTGTTCAGAGTTAAGTGTAATAAAGATAAATGCATTTCCTGTGGTAAATGTAAAAAAGTATGTCCAATGGATGTTGATGTTACGGATAATTCACGAAAGCGTAAAAATGGAACAGAATGTATTTTATGCTTAGAGTGCAAGAAAAGTTGTCCTAAAGGTGCACTATAAAATTGTAATTTAATGAATGTATTTCAAACATAACAGAGATGTTCACGACAAAGTGAGCATCTTTTTTATTGAAAAAATCCTCCATATTGAATGAAAAAATAAGGAGGTCGAAAAATGGGTGATGTATATAGAGATATGGAATATTACCTGCGTATCACGAATCATATGATAAGCATTGGAACTTCGATACTGGATATGCCGCAGGATTTCGTCAAAACCTGGGTTTCAGCAAGAAGAGAGAATGCAGGGGCAAGGCTTTTAAAAGATTATTTTGAAGCAGACTCCAGTCATAATCCTTCGGTCTATATTGTTGACAGTGCTTATCGAAAAGATATGAGACAGGAGATTGAAAAACATAACAGAAGTGTGGAAGAAGACCGGAAAATAAAATATCTGTTTGTTTCCATGGAAAATGGTCAGACTCTTTTAATTACCAGGGACAGGGATGAAAGAGAAATGGATCAAGTTATGAATAACATGAAAGAGAAGGGAATCCATGAGGGTGTTCTTTCGGAAGAGATACTTTATAACAATGCAGAAGGAAGTGTTATGAGTATGTCTGGCCTGAATGCTCTGGAAGCGGAACTTCTTCTCCAAAAAGCAAAGGAAAATGGAATTGCTTTATCGATTAGAGAAACTGCTCTGAATGAATTTAAAGTTTCTTTTAAAGAGCAGGACAAAGAGCAGATGGCAAAAATTACTACTTCTGTTTTTTATGATCTTTCGAAAGATTGTGGGGAACTTTACGGAATACGAATCACTTATCAAAAATCAATGGAGTCTCAGCTCCATAAAAAGATAGATGATTTAAAAGAACCACCTTTTTATGTGATTGACCAGGATGGAAAAACGATTGGAGTAAGTGGCAGTAAATTTTATTATAAAGAACCAGGAAAAAAAGCATTGGAAGCAGATCGAACAAATCCGAAACACAGAGCAATGATGCATTATGTTGTAAATGAATTAAAAGAGCCTGTGATCTTAACATCAAAAGAATATAAAGAATTGCAAATGACAAAGGAGAAAGATGTCTATCTTGAAAGATTAAGAGAGAAGCAGGGAAAAATAAAGTTTACGGAAGAAGAAATTAGAAGATTGAATCTTCATGAAAAGAACAGGAATCTCTATGAACAGAAGCTGCTTCTTGGGAATCCACTTCAAGATTATGTAGAGAATCTTCTCAGCAATGATGAAGTTGAGATAGATGAGTTTGTTCGTCTTAATCATATGAACGAGGAATATGATTTGAGCGAAGAAATCATCAAAGATGTCAATGAGCGTCAGGCAAGAATCAAGGTACAGATAGAAGAAGAACAACATGATCTGGATATGGAAAGAGAAGATGTTTACGAGATGGAGCTCCAGGAAGATAGAGAAGAAATCATTCTGTCAGATGACGATCGTTACCTTTATGAAGACAGGAATGGTGATGGTATTTCAGATATCTATCAGGATGAGAATGCAAATGGAATTCCTGACTGGCAGGAAGAAGAAAGGGAATAAGGTGGGAAGGATGAAAAAAGATAAAATTCGCAAAAAACCAAAAGAAGAGAAGATCCTTTCCGAAGAAAGAAGAAAAGAAAATCAGCGTTTTATGAACTATTACATGGGAGCAGTAGCAGGAATCCTGGCAGCCTATGTTTTTGCATATACTGCATCAATCATGATGGAAGAAAACATAACTTTCTTATCGGCTTTTTCATTATTCTTATCTGCAATGTCAGAAGGAGAGTACTTCTTTACCATGAACTTTTATGCCTTTGGTGGGATTATGGCAGGAATCCTGACTGGTCTTGTAACAGGATTTTTCCTGCAGAGTGAGAGCAGTAGTAAATACAGTTATGATCCAAATGCGATTGCAGGTACTGGTGGCTTTATGGATAAGAAGCAGCTTAAAAATTATTCCTTAAAATATGTGGATGAAGATGTTTATGTTGATCCATTGACTGGGAAAGAAGATGAAAATTGCAATCCTAACATGATTCTTGGAGAAGGAGTGTATCGATCATTGAATCCTAGAATTACGAACCGCAATAATAATATATTAATTATCGGTGGTTCTGGTACGGGTAAATCATTTGGCTTTATAAAGCCAAATATTTTACAAATGAACGCAAGTTTTGTATGTACTGATCCGGCGGGGGAACTGGTACGATCAATGGGTAATGTCTTAAAAGAGAATGGATATAAAATCAAGATCTTCAACATTGTTGATATGAAGCATTCCAATACCTATAATCCTTTTAATTATATTAGAGAAGAGTCTGATGTTCTTAACATGGTAGACTGTTTTATACAGAATACTACCAATACCATTGATGGTAAAAAGACTGTGTGTGAGTTTGATAATGTTGAAGGTTCTACGGACTTGTTAGATTCATTGGGAGATAAGATAAGTGACGAAGATTATGATAGATTAAAACAAACTCTTGATGAAATGAAAGAAGATGGATGTGATGCTGCGATTACATCTGTTAAGGTTGAATATGACGAAAATAGAAATCCTACAAAGGTAACAGTAGGGATATTAGACGAATCAACAGGAATCAAGAAGTATAAGGAATATAGTCCTAGATAGGAGGAAAATATGAAACCAGAAACATTGATATTTGATAAGGTTAGGAAAATCCTTCCTGATATGAGTGATAAGACCATTTTCTTTGTGGGAATAACAAAAACAAGCCAAGAAGTATATTTTTATTCGTTTATAAATGGTGAGGCAGTTCAATGCTATACTCTTGCAGAGCAGTATGAATTAGACGAGAATGAACTGGCAGAAGTTTTTTCGGAGATTGTTGAAATAATAAAGGATTCTAAATTATACATTCCTGATAAGTATAATGTTGGAACTATTTCTATTGACAAGTCTGGAATAAAGCTGGATATGGGATACTATGATATGGATGCCAGCGAGTATCGAATTCAGAAGGAATGGAAAAAGGATAAAATAGATTCGCTGTAAGCAATGGAGATGGAATTTCATCAGATTTATGGATAGGAGTGATTGAGTGACAGAAAGAATAATAGAAATGATTCAGAGTGGAAATAAGGAACATCCACTTGTTAAGTCTTATATTGAAGGGTCAAGATTTTATTCTGATTTTATTGACATGATGAAGTTTTTTGAAAATAAATTAAAAAAAGCTGAATATAAAGGTATTCAAAAGAAAGTTGAGAATTCATTTTACACGAGTGATGTTCAAGAGTTTCTTCAGTGCATGTGTGAATTAATAGTTATATATTATCTTTTGAGAAGATATTCTGAGAATAATTTTAATTATGAACCTAAGTTATGTGGTGGGTATAATCCGGAATGCAATTTTATGATAGACGATATTTGCGTTAATGTAGAAGTTAAAACCCCTAATTATTCAAAGAGGATAGTACAAGAACAAACGGACAGTTTGAAAATATTTCCAGCGGAAAGAATCAAAAAACATAAAGAAATTATTCAAGAACTTAGTAACATAATTAGTAGTAATTCTGAACAGGATATTATTGTTGAAGAACTTATGCGACTGGATAATAAGCTAATGGATTACTTGTTACATTCTCAAAAAAAGTTTCCTAAGGGACAACAGTACTTTAATATCCTAGTTATTGCATTAGAAATTGCAAGCGATTTAGATGAATGGTATTCCTATATTTTAGGAGAAAACGGTGTATTTACAGACAGAACATTTATTGATGATGATTATTCAAATGTTGATGCGATTTTGTTATGTACCCCAGTATGTGGAATAAAGGGATGGGAGAACTTTGGCAAGACAAATGTATGGAAATTGGAAGAAACGGTTAACATTTTATTGCTGGATCCAAGAAAAGAACAAGAGAGTAAGGGATATTTCTATTTTGAAAAAGGAATAGATATTTTTGGAACATTAAGCAGAGCATTTTTATCCTATCAGAACAATCTTGATAAAACAAATGCTAATTTATACTCTAATGAAGAAGGTAATACTGGTTTTGAGTATATACAATTTAAAGAATTGGATTTGAGGATCTGCTCTGCTTTTTTGCAGAGCCTAGAACACTGACATTTAAGCACTGTTAGTGTAAACTTGGATATGTTCCCGTTTACGGAAATAGGACAAATCGTTTGTCGATATGTTCCTGTCTACCGATATGGCACACAATGAGAAAGTGTTGTTATCCATACCATTTTCTCAAGCCAGTCCGGGACGATCCAAGTTGTCCGGTGAAAATTCCCCAACATCCTGATAATTAAGATAAGTAATATCTGTTCCGTAGATTCGTTCTATAGCATGGCTGCACTGGTTGGCTTCTTCAATAAGGGTATTCATTACGATTCTGGTATGACCACGACCGCCATTTGTCATGATACAGTTATAGATTGCAACAGTTTTCATCAGTAATCACATCCTATTCATGAAATCTCAATTATAATGTATCATTGAATCATTTACATGGGTTAGGAGTAATCCGCTATTTTACTGATAATATAAAAAAACAACATTGTTGATGAAAGAACGTATGTTTGATATAATGTGTGAGAGGTATTTTCCTCAGGGTGTTATCACACAGTGACGTGTTGATGGCGGTTCGCTTTTTTGCGGAGAGTTAATAGCTCCGATTACATAGAAACTCGCTAAGAGAATCTTATGGAAAGGAGGTATTGTCTATGCTTACTATTACAGATCTTATATCGGTGCTTGCATTATGTGCAACATTTTATGGTCTTGGATATGTGCATGGACAGCATGATTCCAAGGCAAAAAAATGATCGCCGGCCTGAGAAACTGAGCGATCATTTTTAAATGATTATTCTTTTTCAGGTGAACCGTCATCGGTAACACCCTTTTTATTATTGATATAATAACACTTATTATTGGGAAAGTCAAAATTACATTTTTTATCTAATATTTCTTAATCCTCTTGTCATCTATAAACGTTTTTCAATATTTCTCCAGCTGTGTGTTGAAAGACAGCTCTTTTCTAAATCTTTTGTCATGTCCTTCCAGAGCTTATATGGAAGAGTCATGGAAAGATAGTCTTTAATAGCTGCACTACGCTGAGAAATATCAAAAAGTCCCATGATGGCACATGGTTCTTCCTTGTCCATCTGTTCTGCTGCATAAACGATAGAGTGGCATGCGGCACCAAATGGAACAAGAGTATTGATCGTTTTACCGTTATAGAATCCCTGCATAGTGATAAGGGCAGACATCTGGTCTGCATTTGCAAAAATTAGTACCAGATCAGGAGTTCCAATTTGTTCCCATCTGCTAAGTGGTGCAAATACGATTCGAGGATATGCTTTATCGGAAAAAGGCATGTTCTTACGCCATTTCATTGCGACTTCTTCATCACAGAAGAATCGTTCTCCTTCTTTTACCATAGGTGGAGCATCCTCTGGAGCTTTTTCACCAAATCCCTGTGAAAGCATGATATGGATATTAGGGTTGATTCTGGAAAATCCATCATCAAAGCAGGCACCTACTGCTCCACCGGCACAGGTACAGCCTTCTTCATCCATGGAAGTGATCTTTCCTTTTGCTGCGGATATAAGGAAAGGTACAACGCAGTTTCTTTTTCCTGGTGCAGCTTCAAAATCACTTTTTGCAGTAGTATTTGCGAAAAAGATGCCAACAGGTTCCAAATCAAGATGTAACATATCTACTAACTTTTTATCCATCATTTACTCCTTGTACTTTTTTAATAACCATATTTTACCAAATATTTCCGCACTCATCAATGGCAGTTATTTTTGCCAAATCTCTTTGATAAACTATTTCCTTTTTAAAAGAATCCAGATTCGCACAATCAAACCATCCACTTTCCGAATCTATATCAAAAAGCGATTCATATCCATGGTAGGCAATAAGAAAAAGCCATCCTTCATAGGTAATGTAACCTTCAAGAATCTGACAGAGATCAAATAGATTCTTCACAATATTTGGGTCTTTTAACTGTTCTTTTGAATAGTCAACTGTATTTTCTTCGTTGCCATAAGGTATGTAATAAGCCAGCATGATGTTCCTTTTCAAATGAGAAATATATATGGGGTTCTGAGATGATTATACCATTTTTGAAAAACATAGATAGACAATTCTTTTTATAGAGGAAAAAATGAAGCCATTTTCCTGTCATATTGAAGATAAGAATGACTGGAGGAGGGATCATAGATGAGAAAGAAAAAAATGATGGTTATACTGTTGTCCTGTTTGCTGTTTCTATCCATTTGCGACAGTCAGGTATCTGCATCCACCCCGCCTGAAGAGGAAGAATTTGTCTGGGATGAAGAGACGAAAGATGATGCAGTGTATGTCTGGCAGGCCAATGAATGGGAAAGATGGCAGGACAGACTCACCTTATCCGGGTTTATTCCGGAAAGTGCCCATGCAAAAGTAAATAGCAAGGTTAGGGCATTGGAAGGAAAGGTAAAAGAAGTCTTAGCAGATGAGAGAACATATGGATACGGGCAGGATAACGGCCTGCAGCATCCAACGGAATATACAGAGATCATCCTTGCCATGATTCAGGTACTTGCACAGGATGAAGGCTTGTTCAATGATGGGGGATGTACCCAGAAAGAGTTTGATGAATGGACAAAGACCATGGGACAGTATGTTTCAAATACTCACAGGGGAGATGAATGGACAACTGAAGAAAGCATTTATCAGATTTTTTTGAAATTTACTGCCAGTGGGCAGATGATGATTGACCGATATAAAGCCAGTGGAAATGAGGAAAAAGCGAAATTTCCATCTGTTTTTGAGATTACGGATGCATTGAAAGCAGTGATTGAGGGAACGGTAATGCATTACAGGGCAATACCTAATTACAGTCAGGATGCAGAAATGTATTATTCAGGAATGTATGTAAGATATACCGTGTCAACAGCAAAGGTATATGGGGAATCAAAACATAAAGATGATCTGGAAAGCTATTATGAAGTAAATGGCATTGATTATATTCCATCACCATCTTTTGCAGATGATGTCATTTCCATCTATACCGTATCTGCCGGATATGGGGATCTTGCAGGATTAAAGTCAAAACAGGAAGTACTTAATTATCTTTTCCCGAATGGAGTACCGTCATCAGAAAGTGAGATGAGAAAGTATCTTACAACAATCACTGTCCCAATCTGGAACGGTTCTGGGCAGTCAACCATGAGCCTTACCGTTCATAAGAAACTGACAACCATGTGGACATCCATCTTTAAGGACCTTACTGCCATACGTTTTCCGATCAAACCAGGGGAAACTTCCTGCTACTCTTACCGGCAAAAAAATGGTGGAAGCGGTCTTTCGAGTCATGCGTATGGTTCCACTATTGATATTAATTACCGCTCTAACCCTCAGATTCAGCCAGGCCATAATACAGGTGGTACCTATGCACCGGGAAGTGATCCATATTCAGTAACTCCTGAGGTTGTAAAACTCTTTAAGAAATATGGTTTTGCATGGGGTGGTGACTGGAAAAGCAAAAAAGACTATATGCATTTTTCTCTTACAAAAGACTAAAAAAGTGAACTTAGTTCACGATTTTAAAGGAGGCAGGATTGATGGCGAAAAATAAAGATTTAACGTTTGAAAATAAGACTGATAAGGAAGAAGAAAGTATCTTAACGGACGAAGAAAAGGAAAAAGCCGGGGAGTATCTAAAAAGGATTGGAAAGTTTCTGGCATCGATTCCTTATGGCATCTGGAATGCAGCTACAAAGCTTGCAGGAATTGCCCTGCGTAATCTTCTCTGGGGGGAGACCGTGGAACGGGAAGTGGTAAAGACTGTCGAAAAGAGTACATATGAATCTTCAGGGAAGGAAAAGAAAAGCACGGATGATACAAAAAGCAAAACGGAGAGCAGGGAAAAAGAGCCAAGAAAGACACCAGAGAAAAGAGGACAGCAAAAAGAGCAGAATAGTAAAGATGTGTCCAGAGAAAAACAGGATCATGAAAAGAAGGACAGCAAAAAACAGACAGAGATTCCAGATGAGAAAAAAGAAAAGAAAATCTCTAAAGAAGAAGCTATCCTGGCAAAAAGAACCCAAAGACTCATGGAGATGATGAATGTTCCGGTGGAAAGAAAAGGTGATATGATTTTGTTTAGGAACAAAGATGGTAAGCAGGCTGCTTCATTACAAATCATGGATGTAAAAGATATCATAAAAGTAGCACAAAGTATTTATCTCTATGAGAGTGATACAAATAGAAAGTCACATTATGAAAGCCAGGTTACTGCTGCTTTAAAGGCAAGTGCTTTTACAGCATTGTTAGCTGATGGCAAGGGCGTAAAAACAGGAGCAGAAATTTCTGAGATTGCGGTTGAAACAGAAGAATATGGAGAACTCAGTTTTTCTTGGGAAAAAGCAGGAAAAGATATCTATTCCTTGAAAATGAACGATCAGTATATGTTAAAAGACATTCCGAAAGAGCTGATGGATATGAATCGTTTTGAGAGTCATTTCAGAAGTAAGATGGATGAAATTGTTTTGAGTCAGATCCTTAATCTTTCAAAAGAGGAAAGGAATATTGAAAAGGATCAGGAAAGGGATGAAAATCAGGATTCCAAGAAGGGGAAGGATGAAAACTCAAAAAAAGAAATGAACGAGGGAACTCCATTTATGGAAATGGAAGAGGAAGTAGAAGAACTGGTTCTTGAAGATGGAGAACATGATAGATAAGTGATAAAAGATCATTTCATAACATGAAAGTTGTGAAATGGTCTTTTTTTATGTGATAGGAAATTGCTCCTTTTTGGTGAAAAGAAAAAAACGTATGT
>JAUNNI010000100.1 GCA_030531555.1 Eubacteriales bacterium
TCGACTGACATACGTTTTTTTCTTGTCCCCAAAAAGTAGAAATTTCCTATCACACAAAAAAAGTGTTACCTAAGCAGTAAGTTGGACTTACGCCATAAGGCAACACACTTTTTATTTTTTATCTTTAATTTTTTCTGTTATATAATTTAATACTTCATCCGAAGAAATATTTAAAGCAATCGACAGTTCTTGATATAACATCTCTTCCATTCGCTTCATATTTTTTTCATCAATTACAGTCACTTTTTTTCCTGCATTTAATCGCTTTTGTTTTCTTTCATAGATGAATTTAATCAGACTAATCCATTTTTCATAATCGTAGCTTAATAAATATTCTTTGTAAGTCTGTTCAATCACTCTTTCACTTGTATTTTTCAATGGTTCTATTTCTGGAATTCTAGATATAAGATTTTCCGCATCATCGTAGGTAATGATCTTTCGCATTTTACTTTTTGCTGAGCCCACTGGAGCAAATATTGTCATATTATTTCCGATTACTCGTAAAGTGTAATATTCCTTATCGCTCGGCACTCCACTCAGATCTAAAGTAGAAATATCTGTAATTTCACAAATTCCATCCACTCCATAAATAATGGTATCTCCTATTTTATACATACTTCCACCTCCTTTTTCTAAATCATAAAAAGAAAAACGAGTGACAGAAACTGGATTTACGCAGTTACTGCCACTCGTTATAGTGATATATTATCACAAAGTCATCTTTTATGTAAGCAAAATTTTTCTTGTTATATTTTTACTTTCATGTATTTCATTTCTAACTTTTCTGTGGATGGAACAAGGTAGGAAGAAGTATAGTGAAAAAATAAATTGCTTTATGCTATAATATATGATATCAGACCATAAAGGAGATTTTTATATGCGATTTTTTTTAATGGGATACGGAAGTATCGCCAAAACACTTATGTCAATTATTCAGGATCTTGGGGAAGAATATGACATCACCATATGTGACGTAAAAGATGGAGGAATCAAAGGCCAGGAAATCATTGAAAAAGATCATGACAAGTTTGATGCAGTAATCAATTTAACAGATGAATATGTTTTACCAATCATAGAATTATGTGATAAATATAATCTTAAATATCTGGATGCAGGCTATGAAGATGAAAATTCTGTCTTCGTTAAAAACTTTTTAAAATACTCAACAACAGATGATAAAAATGTTCATCTCTTTGGTTTTGGAATGAACCCTGGAATCGTAGAATTCATGCCATTTCTTGTAGAATCAGAGAAAGATTATGTTTCATGCGTTTTTGAAACGGATCTTCCAATTCCTACGGAGGAAGATAAAGATAAATTATATGCTACCTGGTGTCCAACAACTTACTATGATGAATCCGTTGTTCTTGAGGCATTTGTATCCACAGAAAATGAAGTATGCCGTTATATTTCAAGAGATGACAGATACCATATCCCTTTAGATACAAAAGACGGTTCCTATGAATATTTTGTCATTCCACATGAGGAGGTATTCAACATCCAGACCAGAGATTCCAAATGCAAGGCCAGCGCATTTATCTTCCATGCCCCACAGGTATTTCAGGATTTCGTTCTTGCTTATGATGGAGATAATGGAATGGAGGTCGTTGCTAATATCCCTGTCAATAATAATATCACTGGAACAGAGAGCGTTGGTATTCTCATGTATGATGGATCTGAAAATGTGAAATATATTGTGAATTGCAGTGACCATGGAGCTTGTTGCCAAAGATATAAACACAACGCAACCTGTTACCAAACAGCGTGTGGTGTTTATATAGGTATGCAGCTTTTATCCATGGTTCCAGATGGAAGCACCTGGACATTTACCAAAGCTTCCCAATACTATTTTGATGAGATTAAGGCAATGCTTGATAAACTTGATTTTAAAATTGATATTATCGATCATTATCTGCCAAAAGAACAATTTGAAGAAAGAATCCTCCCATTATTTGGGGATGATATTGTAAAATGCTTTAAAAAATAAACTCATGAATTCAACGATTCACGATATGAAAGGCAAGGAACCTTCTTGGCTCCTTGCCCTTTTTCTTAATTTAAAATTCTATCTGATTATAAAATTCCTCGATCTCTTGCAAGTGCTTCTACAGATCTATCATAAGTTGCTTCTGCTTCTTTTGAGAAAAAGCATCCTGGAACACCACCTTCATGGTCACGATGATGCGCTACACAATCACAACATTTTCCATGATTAACACAATCATAAGTACAAGGACATTCTTTTTTTACATTTGCACATTTGTTCATTTTCTCATTTCCTTTCCTGGTAAACTATTCTGCTTACATATATGAAAAATATACCATACTCCGAAAACTTCTGCAATTAATGTAAATGGAAGTAATACTCCCTTTTCGTGATTGATTTTACTGTCATAGATCTTCTATACTTCTTTTGGTTCCATTCTTTCCACAAATCGAGTCTGATTCATCAATGGATGCTGCAAACGAATGGCACCATCGATAGGACATGCCATAACACAACTTCCACAATAATAGCATTCACCTGGATACATTACAATAGGATGCTCTCCTTTTGTCATAGAAGGAATCAGAATATCAACCTGACATACCTGAGCGCATCGATTACACCCTATGCATAAACGTTCATCGTAGTGGATTGGTTTTGTACTGCAGGATACAACATCAACTGTAAAATCTACTTTTTCTCTATTATTCGACATATTTTAAAGCCTCCTCTTTGTAATCCTGATTGTACTTCTCATATTCAATCTTTACATCTCCATAATAGTCTTTTGGAACTTTTCTCGAAGAAACCACTCCGTCTTTTTGAGAAATTACCAGGAAGCAATCATTTTCTTTGGGATCGATTTCCGGATAATCGCTACGTTCAAAACACAGAGGAATACTACTGGATTTACGTAAAAGACATGCCTGAATAATCATTTTACTTACTGTGAGAATATCCATTACCTCGTGAGTTCTCATTAATTCATGAGGATTCTTACAAGAAAGTATAGGAACAAACTCTTTCTCATAGCTTTCTAAAAGAAGCAGGCCCTGCTCCAGTAACATATCATTTTTTACTCCTCCACAATAATTCTGCATAACTTTGGAAATGGCTTTATTTAACTCACGCCACTCCATTCCTTCTTTTACATAAAGAGGCGCATAAAGACGATTCTTCTCTTCCAGAATCTTCTGTTTATCTGCTTCTTCCTGTATATAGTTTTCAGAAGCAGAAGCTGCTTTTCTTCCTGCATAATATCCTGTTGCAGCAGCAAAACCACAGCAATCCGAAGCAAAAAGCTGATCGCCTGCCGCATACACTCCAGTGATATTTGTTTCCAGATTCCAATCATGGAAGATTCCACCCGGAGCTCCAAAAAGCTGTCTCTCCTGTGCTAAAAAGGACGCAGACTGCCAGCCTGTCCCATAAGACTGAAGACAATGTTTTAAAGGATCAAAACCACGTTCATTAAAATTCTTCAAAACCGGAATCTTAGTTTTTCCTTCTTCACCAACCATCATGCCCCAGATTACACGACGTTCTTCATCTGGCATTCTTCCCAGATCCGCATAAAAAGGAAGTTGATAACCACGACGAATCAATTCATCAAATTCCAATGTTTCTGGTCCGCGATATTCATATTTTGGATTATCGATGACGCCACCTTTTAAGAAAAATTTTTGACCTTTTGCAGGATAGTATCGTTCCTTCACAGTTTTCAATTCATTTCCATCACGATCTACATATGGAATCTCCACACCACGTGAATCAACCATGGTTGCTGCATACCATGTATTATGGTTATTTCCTGTACTATAAGGTGGAAAGCTTCGTCCTGATGCTGAGAATTCGCCTTTGACTGACTTCTCCATCATGGTAAATTCCATACCGACACGATATCCCATAGCGTGACCACTACCAATACTCTGGGTAGGTCGGAATTCACATAAACCTACCTGATCGGAATCAAACAACCATACTCTGGCAGGTCTGGACATGGTAAGAATTGTTGTTTTTGAAGAAAAAATCATAAACTTTCCAGTGTGAACATTCATGCCCATGGCACCGATTCCCTTATCATGATCTCCGTCTTTTTTCACAAGGAGAGCAGTTGCTTCCACACGATCGTAGATTTTTACACCCAGACGTTTTAATTCATTATATAATGCTGGTTTAAAAGTACTGCCCCAAACACGGATGGTAAATTTATTTTCATAATCATAAGCAAACATTAAGCCTGTTTTTTCATCACGAAAATCTGCTCCTTCAAACTCTCCTTCTGTATCGCGAATCTTACCACCAAAGGATTCCATATCTTTTAGACGATGCCATCCTTCTTCACATTCGATATAATGCGCAATCCCGTTACTATATCCATCTTGTTCATCAATATATGCTTTCGCAATTTCTTCTGCTGTAACCTTAGAACAAGGATTCGTACAAGCAGACTCCCAATGATCAAAACCAGTTCCTGCAGAGCCACTTCGTATGGTAGCACCTTTTTCTACCAAAACGACATTTTTTCCATCTCTTGCAGCTGCAATTGCAGCATAGCACCCTGCAATACCACCACCTAAAACAAGAACATCCGAACTAACTCTTTCTTCCTGATCCATCTCATTGGCATATGGCCATATATAATTATTATTCATGAATACCCTCCTACATTTCTTTTATACATGCACAAAAATGTCCATTGGTAACTTCTCTCAAATCGATATCCATCTGTGTACATTCTGCAGAAGCATATGGACATCGGAGTGCAAAACGACATCCTGCAGCAGGATTAATTGGATTGACAACTTCCCCTCGAATCAGTTCTCTTTTTTTATGAGCTGATTCCACACTTGGAATTGGGATAGATGCCAAGAGGGCTTTGGTATATGGGTGTTTTGGGTTACGGAACAATTCTTTCGCTTCCGCTTTTTCCACACATTTACCAAGATACATTACCATAATTTCATCCGAAATGTGTCTCACGACAGAAAGATCATGGGTGATAAACATATAGGTTAGTTTCATTTCCTCCTGAAGATCCATAAGAAGATTCAAAATCTGTGCCTGAATGGAAACATCAAGAGCAGATACAGGCTCATCACAAATTACGAATTCAGGGTCAAGAATCAGCGCTCTGGCAATTCCGATTCGCTGCCTTCTTCCACCATCAAGTTCATGAGGATATGCATTGGATAAACGTTCTGCTAAACCTACTGTATCCATCATTTTTGATACTTTTTCTTCTAGATCAATTTTGGAAGAATATAACTTATTTACGATAAGAGGTTCTGCAATCAGCTGTCTCACATTCATACGCCCATTCAGACTGGAATATGGATCCTGAAAAACCATCTGAATCTTAGGGCGCATCTGCTTCTTTTCCTTCTTGCTTAAATTAGAAAGATTCTTTCCTTCCAAAATGATTTCTCCACCTGTTGGATTATCCATACTTAAAATAGTGCGTCCTAATGTAGATTTTCCACAACCAGATTCACCAACTACACCAAGTGTCTTACCTTTTTCAATAGTAAATGAAACATCATCTACCGCATGAAGAGCACCTCTAGGTGTCTGAAAATATTTTTTCAAATGATTTACTTCTATAAAACTCATTCCATATCTCCTTCCTGAATCATATGGCATCGAATCTTATGACCATCACAATTCCATATCTCAGGAGCTTGTGTTTCACATTTTTTCTTACAATAACAGCATCGAGGAGCAAACCAACATCCTTCTGGCTTTACAGTTGGATCAGGCATAAGACCTTCAATTGGATTCAGACGTTTTGAATCATCTGTAAGACTTGGTAAAGAACCGAATAAACCAAGAGTATATGGATGATGTTTTTCTCCTGTAAATATATCTTCCAAAGTACCATATTCCACAATCTGACCTGCATACATAATCGCAACTTTATCACAGGTTTCAGCAACAACACCCAAATCATGCGTAATAAGGATAACTGATGTGTTATATGCTCTCTGTAAATCACAAATCATTGTTAAAATCTGGGCTTGGATTGTAACATCTAAAGCTGTTGTAGGTTCGTCTGCAATCAACAGTTCTGGGTTACAGATTAAAGCCATTGCGATTACAACTCTCTGTCTCATCCCACCTGAGAACTAGTAAGGATATTCGTTTTTTCTTTCTTTTGGAATACCAACTAATTCTAAAGTTTCTTCTACTTTTTGTTCAATTTCCGCCTTTGATAGTTTTTCTTCATTATGAAGTTCTAAAGCTTCACCAATCTGTGATCCAATGGTCAAAACCGGATTCAATGCTGTCATTGGATCCTGAAAAATCATAGAAATCTTACTTCCTCGAATCTTCTGCATGGCCTGTTCTGATTGAGATAAGATTGATTTTCCTTCCAGTAAGATATCTCCACTGGTGATTTTTCCAGTTCGGCTTGGTAATAATCCCATAATACCAAGAGCGGTTGTAGTTTTTCCAGCACCTGTTTCTCCAACCAAACCCAGAGTCTCCCCTTTATTCAAGAAAAATGAGATATCATTCACTGCATATACCGTTTCAAGATCTGTTTTATACTCAATGGAAAGACCATTGATTTCTAATATTTTCTCTGACATAACAATCCCTCATTCCTAAATAATGAAAAGGTACAATAGATTATGAAATTGAAAAAAACACTTGCAGAGCAGATTCATCAGATTTTAAGAGATGATATTCTATCTCAAAGAATAAAGCCAGGCGAAAAATTAACATTAAAGATATTGCAGGAACGATTTGAGGTAAGTTCTACTCCTATTCGTGAAGCACTTACCAGATTATCTGAAGAGGGATTAACATTTTATTATTCTAATATAGGAGTTTCTGTAGTCGAATTAGAAGAAAATGATATAAAAGAAATATTTTCATTTATGAGTGATCTTGATGGTTTAGCAATTCGCTATTGTCTTGAAAGTGGTGAAATAGATAAAATTAATAAGGAACTGAAAGAGAATCTCGAAGATTCCAAATCTTGTATTGGTAATATTCAGCGATGGAATGAATTATCTGATCTATTCCATCTGATTTTCTATAAGTATTGTAATAATAGGCATTTGATTTCTGCTGCTCAAAAAATGCGAAGTCAGCTTTCCATCTTATCTTATCAATATCAGAAAGATAGCCAAACACAAGAGAATATTCTTAAAGAGCACGAGGCTATATATGATGCATTTGTTAAAGCAGATTATACCAATGCAGCTCAATTGATGCGCGAGCACCTGCTTCATTCTATGGAGTATGCACTAAATTTGTAATATTGATATAAAATTTTGAGCAGGGAGCTTTAACTCCCTGCTCAAAATAACCTGTGCTTCTTCTTTTCTAAAAAAATCATCTAATTTCAAATAAAATTTCCATTTCGCCAAAAATAAGTTTATAATGGCCTACATCTAATCGTTCCTCCAATTTGATATCCATCTCATCTATAGATTGCTCGCTAAATATGCCTCCATAAGGAGTATCCTCTTCCAACAAAATTACGCCAGTATCATCATTAATAAGCTGATAATTTTGAGGCTTCTGGCATAATGGTGGAAGCCTAGCACCAAAATTTAC